>JBDTPJ010000050.1:0-25032 GCA_039932755.1 Betaproteobacteria bacterium | reverse complement strand
ACATCGGCCTCATGAAGGCCGTGGACAAGTTCGAATACCGCCGCGGCTACAAGTTTTCGACGTACGCGACTTGGTGGATCCGGCAGGCGATCACGCGTTCGATCGCCGACCAGGCGCGCACCATCCGCATCCCGGTGCACATGATCGAGACGATCAACAAGATGAACCGGATCTCGCGCCAGATCCTGCAGGAAACCGGTCAGGAACCCGATCCGGCCACGCTCGCCGAAAAAATGGAGATGCCCGAGGAGAAGATCCGCAAGATCCTCAAGATCTCGAAGGAACCGATCTCGATGGAGACGCCGATCGGCGACGACGACGATTCGCACCTGGGTGATTTCATCGAGGACCAGTCCACGGTTGCGCCGTCGGATGCCGCGGTCAATTCATCATTGCGCGACGTGTGCAAGGACATCCTCGACACGCTGACGCCACGCGAAGCGAAGGTGCTGCGCATGCGCTTCGGCATCGAGATGAACACCGACCACACACTGGAGGAAGTCGGCAAGCAGTTCGACGTCACGCGCGAGCGAATTCGCCAAATCGAGGCGAAGGCACTGCGCAAGCTGCGGCATCCTTCGCGCAGCGAGAAACTGCGGAGCTTTCTCGAGGGAGAGTGAATGATCGTCCTGTGCAATTAAAGACGCCCCGAATTCCGGGGCGTTTTTCTTGGGAGTCGCTGAGCCGGCGATGGCAATACCGTGATTGCGCCTCGGGAACCGCAATCGTCCGCCTGCGGGTTCCCGGCGCGGCGTCGGTCGTCAAAACAAGACTCCCTTGCCGCGCCACCCGCGACGGCGGCCGCGGTTCACTCGACTTCATCACGGCATTGCCACCGCCTTCGCATATCGGCGCGCAGCGCCTGCTTACTTCGTCGCGAAGCAGTAGAACAACCCGGCGCCGCCGGTCGAGGCAAGCCCAGGATCACTGCAACCCTTGGTGGGATGCGAGGAATTCCAGGACGTATTCGACGGCGGGGGTGATGTTCCGTTTCGATTGTGATGGCCGACTATCGCAGAGCCGTCGCCGCTCTTGGTCCAGTTGCCGCAGGTCTTGTCGTCGCCCGCGGGATACGCCGTGCCGTCTGGTTGCGAACCGGTCAGGATGTCGTGCTTGTTCGGCGTGTCGCCGCTTGCTGGCACGACATCACCTTTTTCCGTCAACGCGGTTGCCTTGTTGAGATTGTTGGTTCCGTGCAATTCGGCGACATCTTTGGCGATCACCACGCCCTTGACGTTCATCCATGGTCCGCTGCCGATCCGGTCTTTCGCGTTGACCGCGGGTGTCGAACCCGACGCCTGCGTGCTGAGATAGGCGTGCCAAGTCCTGTCGGGCAGGCCCGCCGCCGCGGCCAGCGCAGTGCAGTGCTTGTCCGCGCCGGCGAGGCCGCCAAAGTCGGCGCCCTTGCCGCTACCGGTGCTGGTCACGAAGAATCCGGCGCTGTTCTGCGGCGACATGCTGGCACATCCCGTCAACGCGATTGCCGACGCGACCGCCGACGCAAAGACAGCTCTTCTGATTGTATTCATGCAACTCCTCCCCATCGTTTCCGGCGTTCCGCGGTCGCGGTACCGGCTGCCCACAGCCGAACATTTCGACCACGGATTCTATTCCATGCCCAATATCGAAGTCACTTGAGCAGCAACAGCGGGATAGAACTCAATGCCAGTACCTTGCTCCCCACGGAACCGAGGACCAGGTTGGCGAGCGCGCCATGCCCTTTGGTCCCCATGGCGATGAAGTCGCAACCCGCTTGGCTTGCGTGCGTGACGATGGACTGCGCCGGTTCGCCGACCAGCTTAACCGATTCGTAGCCTATGTTGCGCGCATCGAGAAGACTGCGTGATTCGGCAAGCGCCGCGTCGCCCTCCTCGTCGTAGTAGCGGGCGACCGCGTCCTTGCCCACCCATGCGCCCACGCTTCGATAGGGAAGTGGCGGATGAACATTGAGCAGGAGCAGCTCCAGCGGATTCCGGAACCGGTCCAGGTTATCGACCAGCGTCGACAGCGCGGCGAGCGCGCCCGGTGATCCATCGGTGGCGAAGAGTATTTTCATGGTGGGCAGCGAATATTGTCGGTTAAGTTGCAGGAGCTGAGTTTGCTCCAGATCGATTCGCCAGGGCCAGCGTCACCGTGACCTGCTCCGGTTCGTCAGCATCGTCCTCGATCACGAATCCCAACTGCGCGCAGAATTTGAGCATTCCATGGTTGGCGCGCAGCACCACGCCTTCAAGCCGGCGCAATCCCCGCCTTTTCGCGCAGGCAATGATTCGCTCCATCAACATGCGGCCGATGCCGCGTCCGTGCCAGGCGTCGGCAACGACGACCGCGAACTCCGCACTCTCCCCATCGTAGTTGGCAATATAGCGCGAAATACCCACGATCATGTCCGCGCCCGGGACGGACGATTCCGGTGCCAGCGCCAGCAGTGCCAACTCCCGGTCGTAATCCACCTGCGTGAATCGGGCCAGCATCGCCGGCGTGAGCTGGTGAAGCCTGAAAAAAAAGCGGAAGAACCGGGTCTGTTCGGAGAGCGACGCCACGAACTTGCGCTCGAGGTCCGCATCCTCGGGGCGGATGGGCCGAACCTTGAGCCGCGTTCCGTCGGCTAAGTCCCACACCGACTCGAGACCGGTGGGGTAAGGATGAATCGCCATGTGCCGATAACCGGGACCGGGTTTGCGCTTCGGGTCGATGACGATCCGGGGGCCCAGGATCTCGACGCGTTCGCCGTTCAGCATGATCCGGTCGAGCAGCAATTCGCACACCCAGGGCAATGCGCAGACCAGCGCTGACACGCGCACCAGCAACGCGACCAGCGCATCGGAGGGCCGCACGTGGCGCATCGATGCCGCGGAGATGAGATCGCGGGCCAGCCGGCCATTGAGCGGCGGAAGCATCACGGCACGAGCCGAACGCGCTGCCCGCATCCGCTCGCTTGCGCCGAACGCGATGACCGGGCCGAAGGTGTCGTCGGTAGCGACCACGATGGCGGCCTCGCTCCCTTCTAGCGTTGCGCGATCACGCTGGATGATCACCCGGCCGCTCCAATCGGACCGTTCCGCGGCAGACATTGTGTGACTCAATTCGCCGTAGGCACGCGCAAGCGCACGGCCGCTGCGGATGCCACTGGTGAGCGGCGACAGCGCGGACCCGGCGATTTCACGCGCCAACTGCACCGGAAAGCCGAGAATTCGCACGGCGGCGTGGGCCTCGGAGAGCGTATCAACGGCCATCAGTTGCGGGAGGTCGATGCCGAACGCCCGAAGCAGCGCGTGCGCTTCCATGGTGGGCAGCGTCGCGCGGCCGCGCGGCAACGCGCGCTCACGAATGCGCTCCGCCTCGACCAAATCAGGCGGCTCGGGGTCGGCTTGCGGCGGCGGGACTTCGAGCAGCCATTCCTGGTTCCTGCGATAGGAGGCAAGGAACGAAAACGCCTCCACCGCATTTTCCGGCGTGTAGAAATTCGCAATGCCCCCGGCTTCCAGCGCGTCATGCACACCCTGTCGATCGAGCGCGCCCAACCAGGACGCAAGCACGGGCTTGGCCGAACCGCGCGTGACGGCCGCGACGGCACGCGCCGCGTCCAGCGCCGGCGTCACAGGTCGCGCCACATGGAGTGCCAGTACGGCGTCGACCTGCGGATCCGACAGCGTCGCCGCGACGGCAGCAGCAAGGCGTGCAGAGGTCGAGTCGGCGCGCACATCGACCGGATTGGCGCGCACGATTTCCTTGGGCAGCAGCGCATCAAGTGCTTGCACCGTCGCCGGCTCCAGAGTCGCCAGGGAAACGCCCGTCGCAACGGCGCTGTCAGCCGCGAGCAAGCCCGGACCGCGTCCATTCGAGACGATGGCAATCCGGTTGCCGCGAGGAATCTTGCCCATGGCCAGGATGCGTGCAGCGGCGAACAGCTGCGTATAGGTCCGCACCCGCACAGTACCTGCGCGCTGCAGCGCGGCATCAAACACGGCGTCCGGCGTGGGCGTTGCCTCGTCGTCGCCGCCACCAGGAACAGGCTCGAGGGAACGGCCCGCCTTCAACACAACCACGGGCTTGATGCGCGCCGCCGCTCGCAATGCCGAAAGGAATCGGCGCGCGTCTCCAACCGACTCGACGTAGAGAAGAATCGCGTCCGTGATCGGGTCTTGCAACAGTGCATCGAGCAACTCGCCAAAGCCCACATCGATGGCGCCGCCCAGGGAAATCACCGACGAGAAGCCAAGGTGCATCGGCCCGGCAAAGTCCAGCATGGCAGTGCACACGGCTCCCGATTGGGAGATCAATGCCAACCGGCCGGGCGATGTGGGCGTCGTGCCGAACGTGGCGTTGAGGCCGATATCCGTGCGTATCACGCCAAAGGCGCCGGGCCCAACCAGCCGGATATCCTTTTTTCGCGCCACGCCGCACACTTCGCGGCGCCACGCCCGCGCGCCCGCCGGATCGGTCGCATCGGGTGTCGACATCACGACGGCCGCGCCGACTTTTGGATGCATCGCCTCAAGGAGCCCCGGGACTGCCGCCGCGGGAGCCGCGATCACCACCAGGTCAACACGCTTGCCGATGGCCGCGACACTGGCATACGCTTTTTGCCCGAATACCTTGCGGTGGCCGGGATTGACGGCGTAAATATCGCCCTTGAATTTTCCTTCGAGCAGGTTCTCGAAAACGCTGCGACCCAGCGAGCCCGCTCGATCAGAGGCGCCGACCAGCGCAACCGATTCGGGCACCAACAGCGGGCGAAGATAGTGCTGCACGGATCAGTGGCGCATGCGCGCAATTCGATGTGGGTCGGCTTGCATTGTACGCGGCGCACGCTCGGCAGCCGCAACACGCAGCGTAGTCGATGAACCTCGCCGCGCTTTCATGCGGCGGGCGACAATTCCTCGAATGACGCCAACGCATCCGCTGTCTTGCGGGTGAGGACTCGATCCTGTCAAGCCCTGCAGGTCACGCTTCGCGCACGCCAAGGCGCTTCAGCATGATTTCCAGCGGACAGAAGCGCGTGAAGCCGCTCTGGAACAGGTTCGCCCCGACGAAAACGGTGAACCACAGCCAATATGCATTGACGAACAGTGGACTGCCCGGGGCTCCGAGGGCAAGCGAAATCAATACAAAGGCGCCAGCGAAAATGCGGACCATGCGGTTGGTATCCATCAAGACTCTCCAGTGTGAACGGTCGGGGTTGAGGTTCGGGCAAGTCGGTCGCGATTCGCGGCGTAATACAAGACGGGAATCACCACCAGGGTCAGCAGCGTCGACACCAGGATGCCGAAGATGAGCGAGACCGCCAGGCCGTTGAAGATAGGGTCGTCCAGGATGAACAGGGCGCCGAGCATGGCTGCCAGGCCGGTCAGGGCAATCGGCTTGGCGCGGGCTGCGGCCGAATCGACGACCGCGGTCGCGAACGGCATACCGCGGGCAACCTGCAGGTTGATGAAATCCACCAGCAGGATCGAATTGCGGACGATGATGCCTGCGAGCGCGATCATCCCGATCATCGACGTCGCGGTGAATTGAGACCCGAGCAACGCGTGACCCGGCATCACGCCGATGATTGTGAGCGGGATCGGCGCCATGATGATCAAGGGCGTCAGATACGAACCGAACTGAGCGACCACGAGCAGGTAGATCAGCAGCAGCCCCACGGCATAGGCAATGCCCATGTCGCGGAAGGTTTCGTAGGTCACCTGCCATTCGCCATCCCACTTGAGCGCGTATTCGCGGAACGGATCCGTCGGCTGGCTGATGAAATATTCGCCGAGCCGGCCGCCTTGCGGCAAGGGCACGCCGGCCAGCGCGCCGCGCGCCCCGAACAACCCATACAGAGGGCTGTCGATCTTGCCGGCGACGTCGCCGATCACGTATGACAGCGGCAACAGGTCCTTGTGGTAGATAGTACTTTCGCGCTCCTGCGACTGCACGTTGACCAGCTCCGACAGCGGCACCAGCGCGCCTTCGCTGCCGTGGACTTTCATGCCCAACAATCCTTCGAGCTTGGCCTGCCGCTCCGGCGGCAGCGTGAGGCGCACCGGCACGCCATACTTGGCTTGCCCGTCGCGCAGCATCGTCACGTCTTCGCCATCCAGTGCGAGGCGCATGGCCGCGACGACGTCGGCTGGAGCGACGCCCAGCGTCGCGGCACGCGCCTGGTCGATCCGCACAGAAAGCTTCGGCGCGCTGTCCTCGATGGAATCGTCAATGCCGACGATCTCGGGATGCTTGCTCCACTCGGCGTGCACGAGCTTGGCCACGGCATGACGGCCGGCCTCATCCGGTCCATAGACCTCCGCTACCAATGGGGAGAGCACCGGCGGCCCCGGGGGCACTTCGACCACCTTGACCTTGGCGTCGAACTTGGCACCGATACGCTCGAGTTCGGGCCGCACGGCCGCAGCGATCTCGTGGCTCTTCCGATCGCGATGATGCTTGTCCACCAGGTTGACCTGCAGGTCGCCGCTTTCCGGCACCTGCCGCAGGTTGTACTGTCGCACCAGCCCGTTGAAATTGATGGGCGTCGCCGTTCCGGCGTAACCCTGGTAGTCGGTCACCTCGGGAATCGTCGCCACGTAGGCGCCCATCCCACGCAGCGCCGCGGCGGTATTCTCCACAGGCGTGCCCGCAGGCAGGTCGACAATCACCTGGAACTCCGACTTGTTGTCGAACGGCAGCATCTTCAGCACCACCCATTGCATGACGGCCATGAATAGCGACAACACGATGGCCGCGACCATGCCCAGCCAGAGATAGCGACGGTTGCGTGCACCACTGCCGGCATCCAGGAATGGCGACAAGAGCCTCACGAATCCGCGCGCAAGACCGGCGTCGAGCCGCGATGGCTGGTGCGCTGTGGCCGCGCCGCGTTGCGCGAGCTGCAACGCGAGCCACGGCGTGACGGTGAACGCAATGGCGAGCGAAATCACCATGCCCATGCTGGCGTTGATCGGAATCGGTCCCATGTACGGACCCATCAAGCCGGTCACGAAGGCCATGGGCAACAGCGCGGCAATCACCGTCAAAGTGGCGAGGATCGTCGGTCCGCCAACTTCGTCGACCGCCATCGGAATCAGCGTTGCGAGCGGAGCATTGGGTTCAAGCGCGCGATGTCGATGAATGTTCTCGACCACGACGATGGCGTCATCGACCAGGATGCCGATGGAAAAAATCAGCGCGAACAGTGACACGCGGTTCAGCGTGAAGCCCCAGGCCCACGAGGCGAACAGCGTTGCCGAAAGGGTAAGAATCACAGCGGCGCCGACGATCGCCGCCTCGCGCCGTCCCAGGGTGACGAACACCAGCGCCACGACCGACAGCGTGGCGAAAATGAGCTTCTGGATCAGCTTCATCGCCTTGTCGTTCGCGGTTTCGCCGTAGTTGCGCGTCACCGTCACCTCGACGCCCGAAGGAATGACTGCGTTCTGTAATTCGCTGACGCGCGCGACGATGCGCTGGGCGACGTCCACCGCATTCTCGCCGGGCTTCTTGGTCACCGCGACCGTCACCGCCGGGAATTCGCCTGAGGCGGCAATCTCCTTGGACGCGGCCCCGGACCCGGTGCCGAACCATACGTAACGGACGGGCGTCGGCGGGCCATCGACGACCTTCGCGACGTCGGACAGGTAGACGGGACTCGATTCGGTGACACCGACTACCAGCGAGGCTACATCCTTGGCATTGGCCAGAAATTGCCCGGTCTCGACTTCAATCAAGCGATTGTCCGTGACCAGCGTGCCCGAGGGCATCGCGGTGTTGGCCGTGGTCAATGCCTGTCGCACGTCGGTGGCCGCCAGCTTGTACGCGGCCAGTCGTTCGGGATCGAGCAGCACGCGGACGATGCGCCCCGGGCCGCCTATGGTTGTCACTTCCTTTGTCCCGGGGACCCGCTTCAACTCGACCTCCATCGCGTGCGCGACGCTCTCGAGATCGCGTGCGCCGCGCGCCATGTCCGCGGTCCACAGCGTCAGCGTGACGATCGGCACGTCATCGATGCCCGTGGGCTTGATAATCGGCTCGCCCACGTTCAGCTGCTTGGGCAGCCAGTCGCGGTTGGACAGGATCGTGTCATAGAGGCGTACCAGTGCTTCGGTGCGCGGCACGCCGACTTTGAATTGGGCGGTAATGATCGCGAGTCCGGGCTTTGACACCGAGAACACATGGTCGAGGCCCTTGATCTGCGCAATAACCTGCTCGGCGGGATTGGCCACCAGTGTCTCGACGTCGCGCGCCGAGGCGCCCGGAAACGGCACCAACACGTTGGCCATCGTCACGTTGATCTGCGGCTCCTCCTCGCGCGGCGTCACGACGATCGCGAACGCGCCGAGCAACAGCGCAAGCAACGCGATCAGCGGCGTCAGCCGGGATTCGAGGAAGAAACGTGCGATGCGGCCGGAAACGCCCACTCAATTCCTAATTGGATTTAAGCTTGACGATGCGAGGGCCTTCATCACGTATTGCTCGTAGATCGGCCCTGCACCGAGAATCACGATATGCGCCATGCGAATCTCCTGTTGTCAATGTCACCCGAACGGGACGGCAACGGCCGCTGCCGCGCGGATGGCGCGCATTCCGCGCTACGAACGTCGATCACCGGTTTGGCTTGCTTCGATACCCGTGCGCACGGGCTCGAGCGAGACCTTCTCTCCGGCCGCAAGACCCGCCAGCACCTCGACCAACCTGTCGCCGGCCGATTCACCCAGGCGCACCTGCCGCAACTGCGCGCGACCGTTCGGTTCGATGACATAGACCGCCGTCACTTCGCTGCGCTTGAGCACGGCGGATTGCGGGATGGCCAATGCGTGCGCGCGACCGGTGACGATCGACACTTGCGCGTATTGGCCGGGCATGAGTCCCGCCGTCTCGGGCAAGTCCAGCCGGACCTGGGTGGTGTGCGAGCGCGTTTCGGCCACAGGGATCACTGTCACGCGCTTGGCCACGAGCGAACGCTTGAGCGTGGGGAGCTCGATACGGACCGGCGCGGAGAGATTCGCCACGGCGAGCACGGCCTGCGGCACCGTTGCCACGACGCGCAACTCGCGCGGATCGAACACGGTGATCAACGCCCGACCCATCATCGCCATGTCGCCGACGTCGACTTCGTCCGATGCCACGACGCCATCGTACGGTGCGACGATCGTCGTGAAGCTCTTCGACGTCGCAGATTGGCCGGCGTTGGCGATCGCCGCGGCGCTTTGCGCCTGCGCGGCGAGATAATCGGCTTGCGCCTGGTCCAGCGCTGCCTGGCTGATGAATTTCTGCTTAAAGAGCAAGACGCTACGATCGTACTTCCCTTTGGCATTGGCGAGGTTCGCCCGCGCCTCGTTCGCCTGGCTTTGACTGACCGCCTCGGCCTGCACGGCGCTACGGGCATCAATTTGCACGAGGACCTGGCCCGCCTTGACGGTGTCGCCGGCCTTCACCGGCAATGCGACGATGCGGCCCGCGATTTGCGCAGAAAGGGCTGCCTGCCGCACGGCCTCGACGATGCCTTCGACAACGGCGACGCGATCGATGTCGCGGTACGCAACGACGGCAGTGGCCGCCGGCGCAGGCTGCGCCCAGAGGCACGAGCCGGCCAGGAGCAGTCCCAGCCCAAACAGACATCGGCGGAGAAATGGGAGCGCCATCGGAAATCTAGGACTTGCAGCTGCTGATCCCGAACGGCAGGTACGCTGGGCACCACCGGATCACGCCGGTCATCAAGGGAACCAGTCCGGCCAGGGCCCACCAGCGATTGGGTCCATCCAGGAAGAAGAACAGGCTGAGAATCGCAAGACCAACGGCGATGCGAGCAATACGGTCGATACTGCCAACGTTGGCTGTCATGGCGTAACTCCTTTGTTGTTGTGGGAAGACAACTGCAGGATAGTCTTCGGACGATCCTTACTCTGTGACCTAGGTCACACAGTACCGAGGTTCCAGCCGGGGATCGCGGTAGAATCCCGCCCGCGTGCCCAACGCCAGCAAACACCCTTCGTTCCCGTGCCCAACACCGTCGCCCCGTTCCCTCCCGCCGTTGCGCTGCGCAAGCTCTTTCCTGCGCTCGCGGACGCCGCGTCGGCAACGCTGTCCCGCATCGTCGGGCACGGCATCCATCGCAAGGTGCCGGCGGGAACGACGATGTTCGACGCCCACACGCCCTGCGCCGGATTCCCGCTGGTGCTGGCGGGTGTGGTCAAAGTGATGCAGCAATATCCGAACGGCCGCGAAATGCTGCTCTACAAAGTGCGTCCCGGGGAAAGCTGCCTGCTCTCCGGCAGCTGCCTGTTGGGCCACACCAATTACACGGCCACCGGAATTGCGGAAACCGAAGTCGAGCTGCTGGTCATCCCCCCCGCCGATTTCAATGCGCTGATTGCCGGTGATGCGGCCTTCCGCAAGCATGTGTTCAGCCTGTTCGGCGAACGCCTGGCGACGCTGCTTTCGCTGGTTGAGGCGATCACCTACCAGAAACTCGACCAGCGCCTGGCCGCACTGCTGCTGGCCAAGGGCGATTTCGTGCACGCGACGCATCAGGCGCTTGCCGACGAACTGGGCAGCGTGCGCGAGATCGTGAGCCGGCTGCTACGCTCGTTCGAAGACAAGGGTTGGGTGGATTTGGCACGCGAACGGATCGAGCTCACCGACCGCACCGCGCTCGAGGCGTTGGCAGGCGCCTGAAAGTGCCGTCGCTAAAGGTCAGGAGCCAGCCACAGGTTCGCGCCCGGGCGGCATCGCCTCCATGCGAGAATTGCACTTTCCCGCGGGCCCGTAGCTCAGTTGGTTAGAGCAGGGGACTCATAATCCCTTGGTCGCTGGTTCGAGTCCAGCCGGGCCCACCATCGTATCTCCCCATGCCTTCGCTGATCCTCACCTACCACTCGCACCACATGGCAGGCTTGGACTACGCGTCCAACGACCACGTAGCCCTGCGCACCGACTTGCCGCTGCTTGGCGATGCGGGTTACCGCATCGTGTCGCTGGCCGAACTGGTGGATCGCTTTCGCGCGGAGCAATCCAGCGGTTCGACCAATTCGCATGACGAGCGGATCGTGGCCATCACCTTCGACGATGGCCCGGAGTACGACGCCGTGGACCATGTGCATCCCACGCTGGGCATGCAGCGCAGTTTCTTGAGCCTGATGCAGGACTTTGCGCGGACGCCGGCGGGGAACGCGCAGCCTGATCTTTGCGCTACCAGCTTTGTGATCGCCTGTCCTGCGGCACGCAAGGTGATGGAAGACGTGACCACGCCGGAATCGGGCGCCTACTATCTGCATGCCGGCGCGATGAACGATCGCTGGTGGTCGGAGGCCATCGACTCCGGACTGTTCGCCATTGCAAATCACAGCTGGGATCACCTGCATCCGGCTCTTCCGCGCACCGCACACTCGCGTCAGGCGAAGGCCGACTTCACTCAAGTGGACAACAGGGCCGATGCGAACGCCCAGATCCTGGCCGCCGCGCGTTACATCGACGAGAAAACCGGCGGACGGGCGTCCCCCTTTTTCGCCTATCCGTTCGGTCAGTACAACCGGTTTCTCGTCGACGATTATTTTCCAGGCAACCATTCAGGCGCCGGAATCAAAGCGGCCGTGACCGTCGACGGTCGGCCGCTGCACGTCACGGACAGCATCTGGACGCTTCCGCGCTATTCTTGCGGTTACAACTGGACGTCGCCAGTGGACTTGACGCAGTTGCTCAACGCTGCTGCGTGACGTAGGTGGTTCCTCCGCCGCATTCGTGGCCCCTTAAAGCTCAGAACGAACCGATCTCGTGGATGCGGTCCTCGATCTCGCGTTTCCGTTCTTCCGGCAACTCGCGAAACCATTTCACCTTGAGATACGGGTGACGCGTGGCCACGAATCCTAAGCGTTCGTTGACCAGCCACGCGGGTTGAATCGAAGTGTGCCCGAACCACGCGTCGGCATCGGCGAGGTCGTGCATGGCGTACTCGAGCAAGATGTGGGCTATGCCGCCGCGGGCCTTGCACTGCAGCCAATGATCCGCTGGCAGCCGGCGATAGAAGTTCTTGCGGGCGCACAGTCCGCCTTCGAGGTAAACATTTTCAAAGCGAATGAAGTTGACGAACGCCACCGGCTCGACATGTTCGTCCGACCACTTGTAGAAGGCGACATACTGATGCCAGCGGTCACGTGGAGTCGGAATCGACAGCAAGGCGCCGTCATGAGGTTTGGGGAAGGCCGACCCGAAGCCTTCGCGAAAGAGATCGCCGGCGAAGTAGGACGCGTCCTGCATTCCCAGGACAAAGGTCGAATCCGCGAATGATCGAATGCAAGGCATGGCCGCCGAATTCTAAGCTACACCAAGTCGGGCCACAAATGCCCGCTGCGACTGTCGCTACGGTAGACTCGTTCCGCGCATTTCCCTGACACCAAACCGCCACATCCCGCGTCCTACTCGATGTCCACACGCCTGCAACGCGCATACCGATTCTGCCTCGGCGATGGAAGCCTGACCATCGCCGTCTTCATCCTCATCTTCTTCGCGTTCGTCCTCTACCCGATGGTCGAAGTCGGCGTCATTCGGCGCTTCTGGCTCGATGTGGTCTTTGCAACCTTCCTGGCAATGGGCGCGGTATTCGTCTTCGAGCCGCGGCCCATCGTGCGCCTGTTCCTGCTCTTCCTTGCCGGCGCCGTGGCCACCAGCCTGGTCGAGCACTTTCTTGCCAGCGCGTGGCTGGCGGCGTTGCGTTCGCTGATGACGCTACTGGCGTGCAGCCTACTCGCAATGTTGCTGATGGTGCGTGTGATGCGCGACGGCCGGATGAACATCAACCGCATCATGGGTGCAGTGGGCTCGTACCTGCTCATCGGCGTCGTGTTCACCCAAGCGTTCCAGCTGCTCGCCGAGTTTATCCCGGGGGCCTTCGCCATTGCCGGAACCCCCGTCGATCTCGACACGATCAGCCAAAAACTATCCTATTTCAGCTTTGTCACGCTGACATCCACGGGCTACGGCGATATCACGCCGGTGCACCCCTACGCACGTTCGCTCGCCACGATGGAAGCGCTGACGGGTGGCCTGTTCCTGACGATCCTGGTTGCGAGGCTGGTGGGGCAGGAAATTGACTGGCGGCACGAGCAGCGTGACCTTAGGCGACGCGAAGGCGCAACGAAGGACGACGCAGCAGCGGAGTAAGTGCTGCAGGCGCCGGGAATCGACTTCCCCGCGTTGATTGCGAAAGCGCGCGTTGAACCTTCGATGCGCCAACAATGTGCCGGACGGCCACACGATCTTTGTGCGCAAGACTGCGCAGCGCACCAAGATGGTGATGCGGTTTACATCGAGGCTGATCGCTTCGGGGCGCGAAGGCGCCGCCGGCGCAAGCGCAGCGCGATGCTGACGACGAGCGCTGCGATCACCGCGGCGATGAAGAGTTCGCGTTCGATGTGTATCACCTTGCCCAGCAGGCGTTGCGCTGCCTCGCCGAGGACATAGCCCGTGCCAACCCAGCAGGCACTCCAGACCAAAGCACCCAGCGCGTTGAGCAACAGGAAGCGCGGCCAACTGATCGCGCTTGCGCCGATGACCGCCGGCCCGACAGTGCGCAACCCATACATGAAGCGGATACCGAACACGGTGAGTTCCGGATGGCGCGCGATCAGCCCCTCAACGCGTTCCGCCACGGGCGCGAACTTAGGATAGCGCTCGAGCAGCGTCGCCCCGTACCGCCGGCCCAGCGTGAAATACGCAATGTCGCCCGCAGCGCCGCCGATCGCGCCCAACGCAATCAGCAACGGCAGGTCGAGGATGCCGCGATGCGCGAAGAGACCCGCGATCACCAGCACCGTTTCACCTTCGAAAAGGGCGCCGACGAGCGCGGCCGGGTAACCATAGGACGCAACCAGTGGGGCGAATTCGATAATCATCGAACCGCTAGACGCCCAAGCGCTGCGCCAGCTCCTCCGGCTTGGAAAGCAATGCTTCCGAGCGGTTTTCCATGACGACGCGACCTTTCTCCAGGATCAGCGCGCGGTCGGTGTTGGCAAGCACGGTGCGAAAGTTGCGGTCGACGATCAGCGCCGCGATGCCGGTCACGCGGATGTCTGCGATGATGCGCCAGATCTCTCGCACGATGAGTGGCGCCAGGCCCTCGGTGGCTTCGTCGAGGATCAGCAGGTCGGGATTGGTGGACAGCGCGCGACCGATCGCGAGCATCTGCTGTTCTCCCCCGGATAGCTGCTGGCCGCCGTTATCCAGGCGCTCCCGCAGGCGCGGAAATGTGGAGAGGATGCGCTCGAGCGGCCAGTCGTCACGACCAGAGACTCCGCGGCGCGCGGCCACCATTAGATTTTCCCGCACGGACAGGTTTGGAAAGATGGCGCGGCCTTCGGGCACGTACGCGAGTCCCCGCCGTACGATTTCGTAGGTCTGCGCCGCCGCGGCATCCTGCCCGCCGATCGCTATGCGCCCTTGCGAAGCGCGCACATGACCCAACAGCGTTCGGATCAGCGTCGTCTTGCCCATGCCATTGCGCCCGAGCAGGCCGATGGTCTCCCCCGCACGCACCGCCAGCGAAACGCCGCGCAGCACGTGACTCTCGCCATAGTGAACGTGCACGTCGTGGGCATCGACCAGTGTGGATTGTGGCAAAGCCGTTGCCTCAATCGACATGGACTTGGCCCAGGTAGGCCAGCTGCACGCCGGGGTCGGCGCGTACGGCCGCGGGCACGTCACTGGCAATCACCGCGCCGTTGACCATCACCGTGATGCGGTCCGACACGCGAAACACGGCGTCCATGTCGTGTTCCACCAGCAGGATGGCGTGACCCGCCTTGAGGCTGACCAGCAACGCGAGCATGCGCTCCGTCTCCTCCGGACCCATGCCGGCGAGCGGCTCGTCCAGCAGCAGCACGCGTGGCCGCGTGGACACGCACATGGCGATTTCCAGTTTCCGCTTCTCGCCGTGCGAGAGCAATCCTGCCGTCCTGTCGCCAAGACCCGTCAAGCCGGTCTTCTCCAGCGCCTCACGCGCAAGTGCCGTGCTCACCGGGCACGCACTCGCGGCGGTCCATCCGTTCCAAGGCATTTGCCGAGTCGCCTGCGCCGTGAGCCGGCAATTCTCGAACACCGAAAAGCGCGGGAAAATCGTGGTCCGCTGATAGCTGCGTCCCAGCCCGGCACGCGCGCGCTTGGGCTGCGACCAATGCGTGACGTCCTGCCCCAGCAACTCGACCGAGCCCGCGCTGATGGGAATTTCACCAGACAGCACGTTGATCAATGTCGATTTACCGGCCCCATTGGTGCCGATCACCGCGTGAATCTCACCTTCCATCAAGTCGAGCGAGACCTCCGCCACCGCGGTGAGCCCGCCAAAGCGCCGCGTGACGCCGCGCGCGCGGACCAGCGGTGCCGTGGATTCAGACATCAGTCGAAACCGACATCCTGCGCGCCCGTCGCGCGCGCCATTGGGCGGGAAGGCCGATCAGCCCCTCGGGCATGGTGGCCACGCAAATGATTATCGTGGCGCCGAACAACAATGGCCAGTGCCTGGCGAAATTACCGAACACGACTTCCCACTGGAAGAACAACTGGAGCAACGCAAACGCAAATGCGCCAAGCACGGCGCCGGACAAGCGGCCCGTACCCCCCAGGATCAACATCAATAGCACCGCCCCGGATTCGTGCCACGACAGCATCTCCGGATTCACGAAGCCGTCCTTGACCGCGACCAGGACGCCGGCCAATCCTGCCAACGCACCGGCCAGCGTGAATGCGGCCCACTTGTAAGGGAATGTCGTGAAGCCCGCCGCGCGCATGCGTTGCTCGTTGCTCTTGATCCCCGCCAGCACGCGTCCGAACCGGCTCTCCAACAGCAACGCCAGGAACACGAACACCAATGCAAGGCAGGCCAGTGCCAGGTAGTAGACGACCACCGGATTGCCCAAGTCGACGAGGCGCGTGCCGAAGAGCACGACGTCCGGCTTGAAATTGAGATAGATGCCGTCAGTGCCACCGCCCAATTTCGTATCGTGAAATACGTAGTACGCCATTTGCGCAAAGGCCAGCGTCACCATGATGAAATAGACGCCCTTGGTGCGCAGCGACAGCGCGCCGACCGCCAATGCGTACAGGGCAGAACACAAGACGGCCGTGGGCAGTATCCAGAAAAGACTGGCAGCGCCGTACTTGGGCGACAGAAGCACCGTGGCATATGCGGCAATGCCGTAGAACGCGGCGTGGCCCAGGCTGACGAGTCCCGTTACACCCACCAGCAACTGCAGCGACAGCGCAAAGATCGCCAGGATCATGACCTTGGCGGTGAACTCGAGGTAGAACCCCGTGGTCAGCAACGGAAAAAAGAGCAGCGCCGCGAGCACGATGAGCGGCAGGTACGCACGACGCGCGGTAGCGGGCAGGTTTAGCATCACCCTTGCCTGAACAGGCCTTCCGGCTTCCACAGCAGGATCGCGGCCATCAGCAAGTACACCGCGATGCCTGCGGCCTCCGGCAACAGCACCTTGCCGAAAGTGTCGACGGTCCCGACGAGGATGGAGGCCAGGAATGCGCCCCGCACGGATCCAATCCCCCCGATGACCACCACGACGAAGCAGACGATCAGCACCTGCGCGCCCATGCCCGGATAGACGGATGACACCGGAGCCGCGATCATGCCCGCGAGCACGGCCAGTGCGACCCCCGCGGCAAACACCACGCGATAGAGAAACTTGATGTTGATGCCCAGCGACTGGACCATTTCGCGATTCGAACTGCCGGCGCGAACCATCATCCCCAGACGCGTGCGCGCGATCACGAAGTACAGCGCGGCCGCTACGGCAAGGCACACGCCGGAGATCGCGAGCCGATACACCGGGTATTGCATCAGGTCGCCCAGCCGAATGCTGCCGTCGAGCCACGCCGGTACGGTAACGCTATGCACATCGTTGTCGACCAGGATGCTGCGCAGTTCCTCGAAGACCAGGATGAGGCCATACGTCATGAGCACCTGCTGCAAGTGGTCGCGCTCATACAGGTAGGATACGAACAGCCACTCCAGCAGGTAGCCGAAGATCACGGCAAGCACCAGTCCGGCAACAAGCGTCGCGGCGAAGTTCCCGCCGAACAGCGGCGCGAGTGAAAACGCGAGGTATGCACCGATCATGTAGAAGCTGCCGTGCGCCAGGTTGATGACACCCATGATGCCGAAGATGAGTGTCAGGCCGCTCGCGACGAGGAACAGCAGCAGCCCGTACTGGACGCTGTTCAGCGCTTGGATCAGTAGTATTTGAACGTCCATGGGAGAACGCGATCGAGCAAGACTATCGCCGCGTCAACCGGCGCGCGCGGCGCCGTTTTCAACGCGGCGAGCTAATGCGTCAACGCAGTCTGCGACGCACTTCCAGGGACAATCAACCCATCGCGCAGCCGCGACCGGGATCGGCGAGTGCCTTCGCTGCCAGGCCGATGGACTTGTTCTCCCCGTTCTCGACCTTGCGCAGGTAGAAGTCCTGCACCACGTTGTGCGAAGGCGAAAGCGTGATCTTGCCGCGCGGGCTGTCGATCTCCGCAGAGGCCATCGCCCGGTAGAGCAGTTGTCGCTGGCCTATGTCACCGCCGACGGCCCGCAATCCGAGTCCCAGAAGCTGCGCCGAATCGTAACCCTGCACGGCGTAGACGTCGGCCTTGGCGCTGTAGGCCTTGGCGTAGGCGAGCCGAAACGAGGTGTTGCGCGGCGTGGACAGATTGTCGGCGTAATGCAGCGTCGTGAGGAGTCCGTCGGCGGCCACACCCTGTGCGTCGAGCGTGCCGTCGGTAAGGAATCCGGCCCCGAGCAGCGGAACCTTCTCCTTGAGACCCGCCGCGGCGTAATCCTTGACGAACTTGACGGCACCACCGCCGGCGAAGAAGGCGTATGCGCAAGACGGCTTTATGGCTGCGATTTCGGTCAATAGCGCCTGGAACTCCACGTTCGGGAACGGCACGAACAATTCCTTCACTACCTTGCCGCCACCTCTTTCGAAGGTCTCCTTGAATCCGCCAATCGACTGCTCGCCGGCGGCGTACTTCCAGGTAATCGTGACCGCGGTCTTGTACCCTTTAAGCGCAGCGACGATGCCCATGGCAAGCCCGGGCTGCGAATTGGAGAATGAGACGCGGAAGATATTCGGCGCACACAGCGGGCCGGTCGCCTCATCGACCCCGGCATTGGGAATGATCAGCAGCGTGTTGTTGTCGCGTGCAGCCTTCACGATCCCCATCTGCACGCCGGAGTGGACCGTGCCGACGATGACATCGACGTTGTCGCGCTTGATCAGCTTGTTGACGTTGTCTGCTGATTTCGACGGGTCCGATTCGTCGTCGACGGTGAAGTACTCGAGTTCGCGTCCGCCGAGCTTGCCGCCCTGCTCGCTGACATAGAGCTTGAAGCCATTCTCGATCGCGCGCCCCAGTGCCGCGTAGGTGCCGGTGTAGGGCAGCATGAAGCCGACCTTGATCTTGCCGGCCTGGGCCCAGGCCAGGTTCGGTACACCCACTGCGCCAAGTGCGCCCGCAGCGCCAAGCGCCTGGACCATACGGCGGCGTTGCCTCCGCTGTTCGTTCGTCGCCACTGTTTGCCTCCTGAATGTCGATTCGCGTCCTTTCGGCGCGTTGCGTGTCAATCCTACACGACTCATAGCCGCCCGTGGAGCTTGAAGCGATGGATACGGCCGGTGGCGGCGCTTTCCCGAATCATGAGCGGGTCGCCATGGCAGGACATGCGGGAACCTGTCCGCGTTCTCCCACGAACGCCACCACCGCGTCGGTCAGCGCCGCCGGTCGCTCGCGGTGCGGGGAATGCCCGCAGCCCGGTATCTTGAGCGATTTCACGTGCTGCACCTGCCTTTCGATAGCATCGAGTTGGGCCATCGTCCCGTAGACGTCGTCTTCGCCCTGCACCGCCAGCACCGGACAGCTTATGCGCTGCAGGCACGCTTCAATATTCCAATCGCGAAACGCCGGGTCGAGCCAAATGCCGTTCCACCCCAGGAACGCGGAGTCCGGATCGTCGTGGTAGCGCGCGAGTCGTTGCTTAAGGTCAGTCGTCGCGTAGCTGGTGCGCGCCCGCTCGATGCTCGCAACACTCAGGTCCTCGACAAACACGTGCGCGGCGACTGCCACAACACCGGCTACGCGCGCCGGAAAGTTCGATGCGTACAGCAACGCGATGGAGCCGCCGTCACTGTGTCCGAACAACCAGGGCGGGTCGTCGATCCCCAATCGCTCAAACAACGCCGGCAGCACCTTGCACGCCTCGTTCTGCATGAAGTCCACGGGCCATCGCTGTTCCGGTGGTCGCGCTGAGGAACGTCCGTAGCCATGCCGCGAGTACACCAGTCCACGCATTCCCGCCGCGACGCACAGCGCGGCGGGATACTCCTTCCACATCGCGACGGAGCCCAGGCCCTCGTGCAGGAACACCATCAAGGGTGCATCCGCGCGCGCTTCGTCCAGCCATGCGTATTCGAGGCGCTGGGTCGCGCCATCGATATCCAACTCGATGAACGCCGTGGACGTTGCCGTAGTCACCACGTGATTCTCATTGCCGGGGGATCAACTCGCCGCCCCTTCGCGCAATTTGAAGCGCTGGATCTTGCCGGTGGCGGTCTTGGGCAGTTCCGGGAGGAATCGGATTTCACGGGGATACTTGTACGGCGCAAGGCGGTCCTTCACGAACGCTTGCAACGAGCGCGCCAACTCATCGTCACCGCTGTGCCCGGCCTTGAGCACCACATACGCGAGGGTCCGGGTCAGCCCGTCCGCATCCGCCTTGCCCACGACGGCGGCTTCAAGTACCGCATCGTGCCGCATCAGCGCAGCCTCGACTTCGAAAGGCGATACGTACAGACCACTCACCTTGAGCATGTCGTCGCTGCGGCCCGCGTAGGTGTAGTAGCCGTCCTCGCTGCGCGTGTACTTGTCGCCGCTTTTCGTCCATTCGCCCTGGAACGTCGTGCGTGTACGCTCGCCGCTTTCCCAGTACATGAGCGCCGCGGAGGGTCCGCGAATGTACAAGTCACCGATCGCATCGACGCCAACGGCGTGACCGTCCTCGCCCCGCAGTTCGACCTCGTAGCCTGGCACCGGCTTTCCTGTCGTTCCGTACCGGACGTCTCCGGCTTGGTTCGACAGGAATATGTGCAACATCTCCGTCGAACCGATGCCGTCCAGGATTTCGCAGCCAAAGCGCGCGGCAAAGCGTTCGCCTACTGCGCGCGGCAATGCTTCGCCGGCGGAAATACACCTGCGCAGTGCGACGTCCTCGCGCCGTGGCAAATCAGGCGATGCCAGCATCGCGGCAAACAACGTCGGCACACCGCAGAAAATCGTGGGTTTGTGTTGTTGAAGGCGCAGGAACACCGCCTGCGGCGTGGCGCGTTCGGCCATGAGAATCGTCATCGCGCCGACGGACAACGGAAACGTCAACGCGTTGCCGAGCCCATAGGCGAAGAACAGCTTGGCCGCCGAGAACACGACGTCGCCTTCAACCAACCCAAGGACGGGCGTGCCATAGAGCTGCGCCGTCCAGTGCAGGTTGGCGTGCGTATGCACCGTGCCCTTGGGCCGGCCGGTGGAGCCGGACGAATAGAGCCAGAAGGCCATTTCGTCGGCGGCTGTGTCCGCAGGAGCCTGCAGCGCGGCCGAAGCGCCAACCCAGGCGGAAAAGTCCAACGCCGCATCGGGTAGCTCGGCCGCGGCGTGCGAGACGATGACGTGCTTCACTTCATTGGCACCCTTTGCCAGTGCCTGCATGAGCGTGGGTAGCAGCGCGCCAGACACCAGCAGCGCTTTCGCGCGGCTGTGCGCCAGCATGTACGCGTAGTCGTCTGCCGTGAGCAGCGTGTTGACCGCCACCGGCACGATGCCCGCGTACAGCGCACCGAGAAAGGCCACGGGAAAGTCCACAGTGTCCTGCAGGCACAACAGAACCCGCTCTTCGCGGCGAAGACCAAGCGCCAGGAAGGCGGTCGCCGCGGACCGGACGTGCAATTCCAACTCGCCGTAGGTCAGCGTCACCGTATCGTCGACATAGGCGGCCTTGGCGCTTCGCGCGGCATTCCGCTCGAGAATGTCCTGCGCAAAATTGAACCGCTCTGGCGGCGGCGGGGCACGCATGTTCATCGATTCCTCCGGCTTGCGCTGTCCGCGAACGTCTGGTACTTTAATTCATGTGACTTTGATTGAGCAAGCATTAGAGTGCATTTTTGCCTAACGCTTTAGGTCCGAAATGATCGAAACCGCGCTCACCTACGAGTCCCGAGACCCTTTCCTGACCGTTCTGGGGGAGCGGGTGCGCATGATGCGTTCGCGTCGCGGGGTCACGCGCAAGGTGCTGGCCGTCGAGGCCGGCATCTCGGAACGGCACCTGGCCAATCTCGAAACGGGAACCGGCAACGCCTCGGTCCTGCTGCTGCGCCAACTGGCGCAGGCACTCAACTGCTCGATGGCCGAGCTGGTCGGCCAGGACGGCGTCGCCTCACCCGAACTGATACTCATCCGGCAACTGCTTCGGGGACGGGACGAAGCAACGCTGCAGCGCGCCCGGCTGGCGCTGGCCGACGTTCTCGGCGCGGGCCGCCCCGACCCTGCGCGCAACGGCCGCATCGCCCTCGTCGGTTTGCGCGGCGCAGGCAAGTCCACATTGGGTCGCCTGTTGGCAGAGGAACTCGGTTTCCCCTTTGTCGAGCTCAACCGCGTCATCGAGCGCCTGGCCGGCTGCGATGTGCACGAAATTCATTCTCTCTATGGCTCCGCGGCCTACCGCCGTTATGAACAGCGTGCGCTGGAGGAAACCGTTGCGGCATTTCCGCTGGCCGTGATCGCGACCGGGGGTGGCCTGGTATCCGAGGCCTCGACGTTCAATCTCCTGCTCGCGCACTGCTACACGGTCTGGCTGCGCGCCTCACCGGAAGAACACATGCAACGAGTCGTGGCCCAAGGGGACATGCGGCCCATGGCGGGAAACCGCGAGGCCATGGACGACTTGAAGCGCATCCTTGCCGGACGCGAGGCGTTCTACGCCAAAGCAGACCTCACCTGCGATACGGGAGGCAAGCCATTGGATGAAGCGTTCCTCGCGCTGCGGAATGACCTGAAGCTGGGAATTGCCCGGTTGGCATGAGCAACAGCGCCGTAAGTGCAGTATATTGCTGAATGTTGGACATAAGCCTGCATTATTATGCATAAACCCCAATGCGCCACGGCCAATTCGGCGCCATAGGTACACACGGCCCCGGAGAACGCGCATGGCTGATGATCTGAAAGTCGACTACCGAACGGAACCGGCCCGCTACAAGCACTGGAAGCTTGCGTTCGACGGCTCCGTGGCCACCCTGGCGCTCGACATCGCCGAAGACGGCGGAATTCGCGAGGGCTACAAGCTCAAGCTCAACTCCTACGACCTGGGCGTCGACATCGAGCTGCACGATGCGGTGCAGCGCATCCGCTTTGAACATCCGGAGGTTCGCAGCGTAGTGATCACGAGCGCCAGGGATCGCATCTTCTGTTCCGGCGCCAATATTTTCATGCTCGGCCTTTCCACTCATGCGTGGAAAGTGAATTTCTGCAAGTTCACCAACGAGACGCGCAATGGCCTCGAAGATGCGAGCCGTCACTCTGGACTCAAGTTCATCGCCGCCGTGAACGGTGCCTGCGCGGGCGGCGGCTACGAACTCGCCCTTGCATGCGACGAGATTTTCCTGGTCGACGACCGGTCGTCGAGCGTCGCGCTGCCGGAGGTTCCGCTGCTGGGTGTCCTTCCCGGAACGGGCGGCCTCACCCGCGTGACCGACAAGCGCCATGTGCGGCATGACCTGGCAGACATCTTTTGCACATTGAACGAGGGCGTGCGCGGCCAGAAGGCAAAGGACTGGCGGCTGGTCGACGCCGTGGTCAAGCCCGCCCAATTCGCGGACGCAGTGCAAACGCGGGCGCGGGAATTGGCTAAGGGCAGTAACCGTCCGGAGGGCGGCAAAGGCGTCGCACTGGCGCCCCTGCAACGCGAGGTCGATGCCGCGGGATACCACTACGCGCACGTCGACGTGGTGATCGATCGGGCAAAGCGCACGGCAGCCTTCACGATTCGCGGCCCCGCGGGCCTGCAACCCGGAGACATCATCGGCATCGAAGCCGCCGGCGCGCAATGGTGGCCGCTTGCGATGGCGCGTGAACTCGACGACGCCATCTTGAGCTTGCGCACCAACGAACTTGACGTCGGCACCTGGCTACTGCGCACAGAAGGGGATCCGCAATTCGTCCTCGCCGCCGATGCAACGTTGGAGAAATGCCGCGACCACTGGCTGGTGCGCGAAACCATCGGCATGTTGCGGAGAACGCTGGCGCGACTGGACGTGACCTCGCGGTCCATTTTTGCGCTGGTCGAGCCCGGATCGTGTTTTGCGGGCACGCTGCTGGAATTGGCACTGGCGGCCGATCGCACCTATGCCGCGAGCCTGCCCGACGATGCCTTGCGCGAGCCACGCATCGCGGTGAACGAGCATAACTTTGGTACGTTTCCGATGGTGAACGGACAATCGCGTCTCGCGTGCCGCTTCTACGAGGAGGCCGGGCCGCTGGCGGAGGTGCGCAGCATGATCGGCACGTTGCTGGCGCCCGCGGATGCCGAACGCCTGGGATTGGTGACGGCAGCGCCGGACGACCTGGACTGGGCCGACGAAATCCGCATTGCCGTCGAGGAACGCAGGAGCATGTCGCCGGATGCCCTCACCGGTCTCGAAGCCAATCTGCGCTTCGGCGGCAAGGAAACCATGGAGACGCGCATTTTCGGCCGCTTGTCCGCGTGGCAGAACTGGATCTTCATCCGGCCCAATGCCGTGGGCGAAAAGGGCGCGCTCAAGGTCTACGGCAAGGGCGGCAAGCCGCAGTTCGACCAGACACGCGTGTAATCGATTGCGATCGCATAGGAATCTGAACCATGGGCAGCATCAACTACAGTGAAATCATTCCCAACAACGTCGACCTGGCGGGCGATCGCACGTTGCAGCGCGCGCTCGAGCAATGGCAGCCCAACTTCATCAAGTGGTGGTCGGACATGGGGCCCGAGGGCTCGCAGAATTTCGATGTCTACCTGCGCACGGCGGTCAGCGTGGAACCCGGCGGTTGGGCTCACTTCGATCACGTCAAGATGCCCGACTATCGCTGGGGTATCTTCCTTGCACCCGGGGAAGCCGAACGCAAGATCCATTTTGGTGAACACATGGGCGAGCCCGCGTGGCAGGATGTCCCGGGCGAACATCGCGCCAATCTGCGCCGCATCATCGTAACCCAGGGCGACACCGAGCCCGCATCGGTGGAGCAGCAACGCCATCTTGGACTGACCTGTCCGTCGCAATACGACCTGCGCAACCTGTTCCAGGTCAACGTCGAGGAAGGCCGCCACCTGTGGGCAATGGTCTATCTGCTCCATCGTTTTTTTGGTCGCGACGGCCGCGAGGAGGCGGAGGAGCTTCTCCAGCGCCGGTCGGGCGACACGGACAACCCGCGCATCCTCGGCGCGTTCAATGAAAAGACGCCGGACTGGCTCGCGTTCTTCATGTTCACGTATTTCACCGACCGCGACGGCAAGTTCCAGCTGTGCGCGTTGGCGGAATCGAGCTTCGACCCGCTGGCGCGCACGACCAAGTTCATGCTGACCGAGGAAGCGCACCACATGTTTGTGGGCGAATCGGGCGTCGCGCGCGTGCTGCAGCGGACCTGCGAAGTGATGAAGCGCTTGGTGACCGACGACCCGGCGCGCATCCGGGCCGAGGGCGCGATCGACCTGCCGACCATCCAGCGCTATCTCAACTTCCATTTTTCGGTGACCGTCGATCTCTTCGGCGCCGACCAGTCCTCGAACGCCGCGACGTTCTACAACGCGGGACTCAAGGCGCGCTTCGAGGAGTCCAAGCGTGCCGACGACCATCGCCTGCAGGACCTGCACTACGGCATCCTGGAGGCTGTCGAGGGTCAATTGGTGGAGCGCGCGGTGCCGATGCTGAACGCGCTGAACGAAGTGCTGCGCGACGACTACATCAAGGATTCGGTGAGCGGCATCGG
>JBDTPJ010000049.1:0-25258 GCA_039932755.1 Betaproteobacteria bacterium | reverse complement strand
GCGAGCAGATCCTGCTGGTGCACATGCGCAAGGTGCCGATGGCGCCCGACGTCAATGCCGGCATCATCGCGCGCGGAACGCCGGGAATGTCCGGTGCGGATCTCGCCAACCTCGTCAACGAGGCCGCATTGTTTGCCGCGCGTTCCAGCAAGCGCCTGGTCGACATGCACGATTTCGAGCGCGCCAAGGACAAGATCATCATGGGCGCCGAACGGCGCTCGATGGTGATGCCGGAGGAGGAACGCCGCAACACGGCGTACCACGAGTCCGGCCACGCGGTGGTCGCGGTTCTGCTGCCCAAGACCGACCCGGTGCACAAGGTCACGATCATCCCGCGCGGACGTGCGCTGGGCGTCACTATGCAGCTCCCCACCGAAGATCGCTACAGCATGGACCGCAACCACATGCTCAACATGATCTCGGTGCTCTTTGGCGGCCGCATCGCCGAAGAACTCTTCATGAACCAGATGACCACGGGGGCATCGAACGATTTTGAACGCGCCACCGAGATCGCCCGCAACATGGTCACCCGTTACGGCATGTCGGACGCACTGGGCCCGATGGTCTATGGAGAGAACGAGGGCGAGGTATTCCTCGGCCGCTCGATCACCACACAAAAGAACGTTTCGGAGTCGACCATGCAGAAGGTCGATCAGGAGATCCGCAAGATCATTGACCAGCAGTACGCGGTCGCGCGCAAATTGCTTGAGGACAACCGCGACAAGGTCGAGGCGATGGCCAAGGCGTTGCTGGAAATCGAGACGATCGATTCGGACCAGATCGCCGACATCATGTCCGGCAAGCCACCGCGCCCGCCCAAGCCGACGCAATCCTCGACAGGGCCGTCGTCCGATGGGCCGACGCCAGGACCCGACGCGGCACCATCGGCGAATCCTGCATAGAAATTCTCCTGGACGCGGGGCGCGCAGCGCGGAAAACTTTGGAAAACTTCTCGTGGAAACGGGGCGCGCAGCGCCCCGTCTTTGCTTCATGCACTTGAAGTTTGGCAGGCACACGCTCAGTCTCGCCCGACCGCTCGTGATGGGCATCCTTAACGTCACACCCGATTCCTTTTCCGACGGCGGCATGTTCATGAATCGCGAGCGCGCGCTCGAGCAGGCGCGACAGATGGTTGCCGATGGCGCGGACATCATCGACATCGGTGGCGAATCGACACGGCCCGGCGCGTTGCCGGTGCCGGAGGCAGCCGAAATGGAGCGCGTCATCCCGTTGGTCGAAGCGCTTGCCGGCGACGGCGTGCACGTCAGCGTGGATACCATGAAGCCCGCGGTGATGCGCGCTGCCATGGCCGCGGGCGCAGGCATGGTCAACGATGTCAACGCATTGCGCGAAACGGGCGCCATGGAGGCGGTCGCCGCCGGACAAGCTGCCGTGTGCCTGATGCACATGCAAGGCGAACCGCGCACAATGCAGGCCGCGCCGCACTACACCGACGTCGTGACGGAGGTCCGCGACTTCCTCGTCGCGCGAGCGCAGACTTGCGAGGCCGCGGGAATTCTTAGGGACCGCATCGTCATCGACCCGGGCTTCGGCTTTGGCAAGACGGTGGCGCATAATCTTGCATTGCTGCGCGCGCTCGACATGCTGAGAACCACGGGCTACCCCGTCCTTGCGGGTCTGTCGCGCAAGGCGACGCTGGGCGCGATCACCGGCCGGCCCGCGGATGAACGCATGGTTGCCAGCGTGGCGGCGGCGCTCGCGGCGGTGGCGCGCGGGGCGTCGATCGTCAGGGTGCATGACGTGCGCGAAACGGTCGACGCATTGAAGGTGTGGCACGCCATCGGCTCAGTTTCACCCGGCTGACTCCACGCGGCTGACTCACTTGACTCCTATGATCTAGTTGACCCAGGACATGAAACGCAAATATTTCGGTACCGACGGAATCCGCGGTCGCATGGGCGAAGAGCCGATCACGCCTGAACTGGTGATGAAGCTGGGGTGGGCGGCCGGGCGCACGCTGGCCTCTGCCGAAGGCGCGCAACGCGGTGACCGGCCCGGTGTGCTGATCGGCAAGGACACTCGCATTTCCGGCTACCTGCTTGAGGCCGCGCTGGAAGCGGGCCTTTCCGCCGCGGGTGTGGATGTCTACCTGTGCGGGCCGCTGCCCACGCCCGCCATCGCCTATCTCACGCGCGCGTTGAGACTCGCGGCGGGCATCGTGATCAGCGCTTCGCACAATCCGTTTGACGACAATGGCATCAAGTTCTTTTCCGCCGCCGGAACCAAGCTGCCTGACGAGATCGAGGCCGCGATAGAGCAGGAAATGGAATCACCGCTGGTATGCGTCAAGTCCGCGCAGCTGGGCAAGGCGCGTCGCATTGACGACGCCGCCGGACGTTACATCGAATTCTGCAAGAGCACTTTCCCAAACGAGCTCGACCTGCGAGGCTTGCGCATCGTCGTCGACTGCGCGCACGGTGCCGGGTACCACGTCGCGCCGCCGGTGTTTCATGAACTCGGGGCAGAGGTGATCGCGGTGGGCGCGGCGCCGGATGGCATCAACATCAACGCGGGCGTGGGCGCAACCCATCCGGCGTTTCTGGTGGAACAGGTCCGGACCAATAGCGCCGACCTCGGGATTGCCCTGGACGGCGACGGCGACCGGCTGGTGATGGTGGATGGCGATGGCGTGCTCTATGACGGCGACCAGCTCCTGTATGTGATCGCTAGCGATTATCGGCGCCGCGGCGTGGCCAACGGCGGCGTCGTCGGCACGTTGATGAGCAACTTAGGCTTCGAGCAGGCGTTGGCGCGTGATGGCATTGCGCTTGCGCGCGCGCGCGTGGGCGATCGCTACGTCCTGGAACAGTTGCAGGTACGTGGCTGGCTGCTGGGCGGAGAAAATTCGGGACATGTGATCTGTCTCGACAAGCACACCACCGGCGACGGGATCATCGCCGCGCTTGCCGTGCTGCGTGCGCTGATCGAACAACAAAAGACCCTGGCGCAAGCGACGTTGGGCATGACCCTGTTCCCGCAGCGTCTCATCAACGTTCCGGTCAAACGCGATTGGGACTGGAACGAAAACGCGAGTGTGCAATCCGCAGAACGCGCCGCGGTTGCGGCGCTGGGCGATGCGGGCCGCGTGTTGCTGCGCCCCTCCGGCACCGAGCCCGTGTTGCGGGTCATGGTCGAGGCGAGCGATCGGGGTCTGGCCGACCGCCATGCGGAAGCGATCGCGGAATCGATCGCCCTCGCCGCGGGCGCGCCACTCTAGCGCGCCGATGTCCGCCAGCCTCTCCGACCTGCTATTGCCGGAACGGCTTACCGAAGTCGTCGACATCGGGGCCAATCCCATCGATAGCGAACCGCCTTACGCGGCCATGCTAAAAGCGGGACTTTGCCGCGTGACCGGTTTCGAGCCACAGGCGCAAGCTCTGCGCGAGTTGCAGCAGGCGAAGGGACCCAACGAGACCTATCTCTCCTACGCCGTCGGCGATGGCCGGGTGCACACACTCAACCATTGCTTCGGACCCGGGATGACAAGCTTGCTTGAACCGGATCCCGCGACATTGGAGCTTTTCGATTTCCTGAAGTCATTGGCGAAAATCAACGAACGCGAGCAGGTGCAAACCCGTGCCCTCGACGACATTTCGGAAATTCAACGCCTGGATTTTCTCAAGATCGACATTCAGGGCGGGGAACTGGCCGTATTCCTGGGCGGCGCGGCCCGCTTATCGCAGGCTGTCGCGATTCAAACCGAGGTTTCCTTCGTGACGCTCTACAAGCATCAGCCCTCGCTGGGCGATATCGATCTCGACCTGCGTCGTCGGGGGTTCCTGCCCCATTGCCTGGCGGCGGTGAAGAGGTTTCCGATTGCGCCCTGCGTCATCGACCGCGATCCCTACCGGCCCCTGAATCAGCTTCTGGAGGCCGACATCGTGTACGTGCGCGACTTTTCGCGTCCCGACCTGATGAGCGACGAACAACTCAAGCACCTCGCGCTCATCGCCCATCATTGCTATGGATCATTTGATCTCGCGTTGCGTTGCGTGATGCTGCTCGAGCGCCGCAACGTGTTGCAGCCAGGCACGCAACGGCTTTACCTGGAACTCGTCGCGAGCAAGTAGGACCCGGCGCTAGTACTGGATGCTGCTGGCGATTTCCGAAAGCGGTACGAAGTGGAGTTTCGGGTCCTTGGCCAGGTCGGCGTCGAGCGCGCGAAGATCCATTTGGAACTGCGCCACGAGGCCCTTCAAGGCCGGCGTGTCGAACGCGTAATTCTGGTTGGGATCGCCGTCCATGGTGGCAGTCAGGTCCATCAGCAGCCGCGAATTGTGCGGCATGTAGAAGAGCAGGTCGGCCCAGTGCGCATGCTGGAGGTCCGTCGGCCAGCATAGCGGCGTCGTGCGCGTCAGGTGATCCCAGAGCTCCTCGAGCTTCTCCGTGAAATGCAGGCCCGACGTTTCCACGGGGGCTGGCGTGAGCTTGTAATCCTTGGTGAGCGGGGGCGCGACGCGCAGGATGAACGGCACGGGCGGCGGCGGCGCGACCAGCTTGCCGTTCGCATCACGACGCCCATCCATCATTTCATGCAGCGATTGGTGATCCGCCGAGTGGCGTACGGTGGCGTTCCAGATGAAATGCGCAAGCGTATCGGCCAGGAGTTCCTTGTTGGGGGCGACGCCATCGGCCCCCGGACCGAGCAGGTCCTCGCCCGACGGAAATCCGGGGATCCAGATTCCGATGTGGTTCGCCCAGTAGCGAACTTCCTTCCACTCGGTCTCGCTCAGCTCGTCGACGACGCCGCGCACGAATTTGCGCACGGGTGCGAAGTACGCGTTGAGGAACTCGCCATAGCGTGACGGAATCAGAGGGGGGACGGGGTCATAGCGGTAGGCGGGATACGAACCGTTGCTGTCGTCGAAATAGGAATCCTTTGACGGATCGTCCGGCGACAATTTGGCCGAATAGTATTCCGATCCGTACCATCCAAAGGGAAGCAGCTTGCGCACCTCGTCGCCCGCGGCGACGAACGGACTCCAGGGATACCAGGTGTTGCGATTGATCAACGAGCGCTGGCCCTCCAGCACGGTGTTGTTGACGCACATCGACAGCCACATGTGCGGGCGCAGGAGGCGCAACACGAGGTTGTCCTTCGGCAGCACCGTCTTGGTGATCGCGTTGATGGCGTCCGGCGGGAAATGCACCTCGGTATGGTCGATCAGGTTGATGCGCTGGATCGCGCCTTGCAGCAGGAAGTAGCGCGCGATGCGCCAGGCCTCGCCGTCCGCGCTGGTGAACACCGGCGACTCGACAAAGACCTTGGCTTTCTTGTCCCAGTGCTGCAGCTTGATTGCCATGACTTCATAGTTGAAACCTGCGTCATTCTTCGGACGCCGTATGAGCGCCACTGACGCTGCCGCGGATTCGCCCGGGTGCGTTTCCTTCACGACGCGCATGCAGGAATAGTCGGACTTGAGGTAGTTAAAGCGATCCGTGTCCTTGATGAAGTCCTTGAATACAACCTTGTCGCGGGGGTCGAGATCCGACAGGAATTTGCTGTACAAGCCCTCGCAAACCACCACATTGAAATCGGCGTCCGTGATTTCTGCATATTCGAGCGCGCTCTCACGCGAGTCGTGCACGGCGATCTCGGCCGCCTTTACGCCAAAGGGCGCCGCCTTCTCGAGGTAGTAGTTGCCCACGTACTTGCTCCAGTCGGCCCATTCCTCCTTGGGTATCTGGTAGATGCCGGGCGCCTGTCCAAAGGGGTGGTCGCGACTGGGTTGCGGCCACGGCCCCTCATGGCCATAGAGAAAGTCGTCGATTGACAGGTCGGGAAAAGGGCCCGCGCGGGACGGGGTGGCTGCCATGTCTGCTCCCTTGGGTGGTCGGCTAGGTAGTCAAATCGGTATGGCTTGAAGCTGCAGCAGCGCGCGTGCGAACTCGTCGGCTTCCGCCAGTTCGGGCAAATCGCTCAGTGCGGCTTCCAGCGTCTGCCGCGCCGCACCGTCTTGCCCCTGCGCGCGCAGGCATGCCGCCAGGCTTGTCGCGGCCTGCAACTCCCAGGCCTTCGCGCCGAGTTCTTTCGCGCTGGCGAGCGCGCGCCGATGGCACGCCACGACAGTGGCTATGTCCTTCCCCTGGCGTTGCAGCACCATGCCGCGAATGCGATGCAGCTCCGGCTCTGCCCAGCGCTCGTGGGTCGCTTCCATCTGGGCAAAGGCGTGGTCAAGCAGTGCCAGCGCCCGTGTGAAATCTCCATGGGCAGACAAGGCGTCGGCGTGGAACGCGTCCCAATACACGAGGAAACAGCGCGACCCCGTCGCACGGAATTCGTCGAGTGCTGATTGCATCGCGTCGGGTCCGGCGGCGTTGCCTTTTTCACACTGCGACCACGCGGCGAGCACGTGACCCTGCGCCAGGAACACCGGAATGTTTTCGTTGGTGCAGAGCCGGATGACTTCCTCCGTTGTAACGTCGGCGCCCGCAATATCCCGCGCGTAGAGTCCATGCCATCCGGCAAAGGCCAGTGCGAAGGACAGCGTGAAGGGATGCTCGAGGGATCGGGCGAACGCCACGGCCTCAACGCTCGTATCGCGTGCCCGTCGGGAATCCCCTCGCAGCCAATAGATCCACGACAGGTAGTTAAGCGCTACCGTGGAAGGGTCCTGTCCAAATTGGAAGCGATGTCCGCCGTGGCGCTGCGGATCGTACATCGAGCCGACCCGCTCGAAGTGCGTTTGCGCGTCAACGAACCTGCCCAGGAAAAAATTCGAGATCCCCATGGCCAGGTGCGCCTCGATCAGCAGGTCGTCGCTTTGCACGTCCTCTGCCCTTTGCAGGACGTTGCTCGCCAGTTCCAGCGCGGCACGATGATTTGCGCGCACGCACTCGTACATCCACAGGCCGAACAGCGCGGGAAACTGCTGGGGCACGTCGCCGACGATCGCGCACAGTTGCTGCGCGCGCGCCCACGTAGCCTCGACATCCGCCGAGGCGTAGCCTTTGGCAGCGACCAGTGCGGTACCGAGCGTGATCTGCATGTCCAGTTCAGCCAATGAACGCTGCGGCCGGTCCGGAAGCTCCGAGAGCGTGCCGAGCGCGCCGCGCAGGTACGCCGCCGCCTCGACGTGCGCATTGCGCCGCAACGAGCGCTGTCCCGCATCGAACCAGAGCTTGGCTGCCCGCTCCGGGAGTTTGCCCGCGGCAAAATGATGGGCGAGCACTTCAGGTTGTTCTGTCACGGTATCGGCGAACCGATTCTCCAGCACCTCCGCGATGCGCCGGTGATGCGCGACACGACTGCTTTTCAGCAGCGATTCATAGGCTGCGTCCTGGATCAGTGCATGCTTGAAGAGATAGCGCACGCGCGGACCTTCACCTGCCGGATAAATGAATTCCGCTTGGATGAGCCGCTCGAGTCCGGTAGCCAGCGCCTCATTGCTCCCCGTCCAGACAGCGGCAAGAACGTCGCGGCCGAACTCGCGCCCCAGCATCGACGCCAATTGCGCAACACCCTTGGCCTCGCCGAGCAGGTCGAGTCGCGCGAGCAGCGAATCGTGCAGGCTGGCGGGAATGACGATCTGCGAAGTCGCCGCGGTGATCGCCGCGAGCCGGGATTCGACCACTGCCTTGGTGAATTCCTCGATATAGAGCGGAACGCCGTCCGTCTTCTCGAAAACCTTCCGCAGCACATCGGGTTCGAATTCCTGCTCGCGGAATGCCAGGCGAACCAGCTCCGTCGCATCGGCGCCGCGCAGGCGCGACAGTGCGAGGCTGGTGACATGGGCTTGCGGAGGCAATGGATGGTCGAATTCGGGCCGATGCGTGAGCAGCACGAGAATCCGGGCATCGCGCATCCGCTCGATGAAGAAATCGACGAGGTCGAGCGTGGACGGGTCCGCCCAATGCAGGTCTTCCAGGATGAAGATACCCGGACTGGTCTTGGCCAGGTCGATGATGAGCGTGACCACGTAGTGCCGGGTGAGAAGCCGTGCCCGTTCCGGAGTGAGCGTTGACGGCGGCCGGTCGGCGGGCGCCGGTACCGACAACAGGTTGGCGAAGAGCGGCAGCGCGTCGTCGACGTTGAGCGAAGTGGTCCGCAGATACGACTCGATGGCCGCCCAGCGCGCGCCGTCGTCCTGTTGCCGCGCGTCCCCGAAGATCTGTTGCCGCAATTGATCGGCCACGGGATAGAGCGAACTTTGCGTATGGAAGGCGGAGCATTGCAGCTCGATCGTCCATTGCGAATTGTCCTGGCGCGTTTCGTCGATGATGACCCGCGCAAGGCGCGACTTGCCGATGCCCGCCTCGCCGCCGATGCCGATCACCTGTCCTTGTCCCGCAATCACCTTCTGCCACCGGTCGCGCAGCACGTTGCATTCGGCATCGCGTCCCACCAATGGTGTCAGCGGCGCGACGCGCGCTGCCTGGAAGCGGCTTTCCACGTGGCGGGCGCCAATTACGCGCCAGGTGCGCACCGGCTGGGCGATGCCCTTCAGCGTGTGTTCGCCCAGGTCCTCGAAGTCGAACTGGCCGCTCGCCAGTCGCTGGGTTGACGGGGCGATGATCACCGAGTTTGGCGTCGCGAGGTTCTGCAGCCGTGCGGCAAGGTTGGGTGCATCGCCAACGACGTGCCGCTCGGACGCCCATCCCGGGCCGATGGTGTCGCCGACGACTACCAGCCCGGTGGCGATGCCCACGCGCACGCGGAGTTTCTGGCCCGAGATCGGCTCCAGCGCCGCAACCGCGGAAACCAGTCTGAGCCCGGCGTGAATGGCGCGCTCCGGTGAGTTTTCGTAGGCACGCGGCCAGCCGAAATACGCCAGGATGCCGTCACCCATGAAGCGTGCGATGAAGCCGTCGAAATCGGCAATGACGCGGGTCGCCGTCTCCTGGTAGAGGCGGATGACTTCCCTCATGTCCTCCGGATCGAGGCGTTCGGATAGTCCGGTCGAATCCACAAGGTCACAGAACATGACGGTCAGTTGGCGTCGCTCCGACCCATCATCTCGCGAAGCTGCCGTGGCCGCCGTCGCCATGCCGGCGCCGGCCACACTTCCAGCGGCGAGCGAGCGACCGCAATTGCCGCAGAATTTTGCGGTAGCGACATAGGCGAAGCCGCAGTCGGGGCAGCGTTGGGGCAGGCCCGTTCCGCATTCGCTGCAGAACCGCTGCCCGTCGCGGTTTTCAGATTGGCATTGCAGGCATTGCATTGTGGAAAGTGGCTTTCAGGTACCGCTGTTGGGCTGTTGCAGGACCTTCTGCACACGCAAGGCGCGCGCGGACCGCGGTATGATATCCGTTGTTTGCCACAAACAACACGCGTCAGCGCGCGGCATCATCGTCGCGTTTGCGTTTCGATGCGAACGCCTGGGCTATCTCCCGTATCCATGCCCCGCTGCCGAACGAGCCGATGACCGACTACGTCTCCCCAGACTTTCCCCAACCTGGCCATGCTGCGGTACTCGGCGGCAGCATGTCGGGATTGCTGGCCGCGGCTGCCCTCGCACGCCACTTCTGCCGCGTGACGGTCGTCGAACGCGACACGCCGCCTTCCTCCCCCGAACATCGCAAGGGCGTACCGCAGGATCAGCACATTCATGTCCTGCTCTGTTCCGGCGCCGCGATTCTCGAGCAATTTTTCCCCGGGCTGACGGAAGAACTCGTCGCAGCCGGTGCCGAGACCTTCGATTGCGGCAGCGATGCCCGCTGGTTCCACCATGGCGTCTGGAAGGTTCGCGAACGTTCGGGCGTGCCGCTGCTTGCGCAAAGCCGCCCTTTCCTCGAATGGCACGTTCGGCGACGACTGGCCGCCATGCCCAACGTTGCCTTTCTCGCGGGCGACGCGAGCGAACTCCTGGCGGGTGCCGACCGGCAGCGCGTGAGTGGCGTGCGGGTGAAGTTGCGTGATGGTTCCGCGGCGGATATCGACGTCGACGCCGACCTGGTGGTGGAAACGGGTGGACGGGGAAGTCACGTTCCGCAATGGCTGGAAGCATTGGGATATGAGCGGCCACCGGAAGAAACGGTGGTGATCGACCTGGGCTATTCGACCCGCATCTACCAGCGCCCGCCGAAATCGGACCACGACTGGCGGATGCTGCTGGTCTATGCCAAGCCGCCACACGGCACGCGCACCGGCATCGTGTCCCCTATCGAAGGCGATCGCTGGATTGTCACGCTGTCGGGATGCCTCAAGGACTATCCGCCGTCCGATGATGCAGGCTTCCTCGAATTTGCGCGCAGTCTCGAGCGTCCCGACATCCATGAGGCGATCAAGCTCGCAACACCATTGACGCCGATCACCACCATCCGCTTCCCCGCGCAAAGGCGGCGTCACTTTCAGCGCATGCGCCGGTTTCCCGATGGCCTGGTGGTCTTGGGCGACGCCATGTGCAGCTTCAATCCGCTCTATGGCCAGGGCATGAGCGTGGCGGCGCAAGAGGCATCGGCACTCGACCAATGCTTGCGGGACGAGCCTGGGCTCGCTGGTCTGCCGCGCCGCTATTTCCGCCGCGCGTCACGGATCGTCGACGGTCCGTGGCTGCTCGCGACCGCATCGGACTTCATGTATCCCGGCGCCGTCGGAAAGCGACCCGTGGGAAACGGCGTGCTCGCCTGGTACAACGCCCATGTGCTCGAACTGTCAGGCGACGACCCGCGGGTGCTCACCACCTTCCTCGAGGTCATGCATTTGACGCGCAGTCCCTTTGCGCTCTTTTCGCCCAACGTGCTCCTGCCGGTGCTGGGGCGAATGTTCGGCGTCGCGCCGCGCGCGCCGCATTCGGTCACCGAGTCGGCATAGCCGGCAATTTGCATATTGCTGCAAAGCGCAAGGCGCGACACAAGTTCTGCCATTTTCGCCGCGTATAATTGCGGCATGGTCGCCGTGCTGCATGCCGCGCCGCAGACCGCCGCGCCGTTCGCGGTCGCCGCGTGGCTCGACACCCTCACTCGCGAATATTCTGCCGATGAACGCGCTTCGTTCGCGGCAGCGTTCGAACATGCCCGCGCGGTTTGCGCCGACGCAGCGATGCCCGACGGCGAAGCTGCGCTCGATCGCGCGTTGGGTACGGCCACGATCCTGGCCGGTCTCAAGCTCGATCCCGATTCGATCCGCGCAGCGCTGCTGCTGGCCTTGCCGGTCGCGGGCGCATTCGATGCCGACCAAGTCACCGCGAAGTTCGGCCCCGAAGTCACAACGCTCGTCGGGGGTGTCACGCGCATGGGCGCCATCCGCATCACGCCGGCAACCGGAGACCGCGAAGAACGCGCGGCGCAGGCGGAAAACCTGCGCAAGATGCTTCTCTCGATGGTCGAGGACATCCGTGTCGTGCTGATCAAGCTCGCCGAGCGCACGCAGGCATTGCGGTCGCTCATGAACCGCGACACCATCTTAGGCGGCCAGGTCGCCCGCGAAGTGCTCGATCTTTTCGCGCCGCTCGCCAATCGACTTGGCGTCTGGCAGCTGAAATGGGAACTGGAAGACCTCTGCCTGCGCGCGCTCGAACCGGACGCCTACAAGTCGATCGCGAAGTCCCTGGACGAACGACGGCTCGACCGGCAACGCCATATCGAGGATGTGCTGGCGACGCTGCAGGGCGAACTCAAGGCGGCCGGCGTCGCGGCGGACGTGACGGGACGCCCGAAACACATCTACAGCATCTGGGACAAGATGCGCCGCAAAGAGACGGGCATCGACGCCCTGTACGACATCCGGGCTGTGCGCGTCGTCGTGGACTCGGTCAAGGACTGCTACGCAGCGCTGGGACTGGTGCATCACCTGTGGACGCCGCTCGCACGTGAATTCGACGACTACATCGCGAAGCCGAAGGCCAACAATTATCGCTCACTGCACACGGCGGTGATCGGACCAGAAGGCAAGCCCCTCGAAGTGCAGATCCGCACCTGGGAGATGCACCAGCATTCGGAATACGGCGTCGCCGCGCATTGGCGTTACAAGGAAGGCGCGTTGAAGGGTGTGCGGCACGACCCTACTTTCGACGACAAGATTGCGTGGCTAAGGCAGGTGCTGGACTGGAAGGACGCGGTCGCGGACTCAGGTGAACTGCTCTCGGCGTTCAAAGAGAGCCTCTTCACCGACTCGATCTATGTGCTGACACCGCAAGGCAAGGTCGTCGACCTGCAGCGCGGTTCCACGCCAGTCGACTTTGCCTACGCCGTGCACACCAACCTTGGACACCGCTGTCGCGGCGCAACGGTGGATGGCGTCATGGTGCCGCTGCACTACACACTGAAGAACGGCCAGCAGGTCGAAGTGGTGACCGTGAAGCAGGGTGGGCCGTCGCGCGATTGGCTCAACGCGGACCTGGGCTACGTGTTGAGCCACCGCGCGCGCACCAAGGTCCGGCAGTGGTTCCGGGCGCAGCAACTCGAGCAAACGGTAGTGCAAGGTCGTGCGTTGGTGGAACGCGAGCTCGCGCGCATGGGTCATACGGCGCTTAAACTCGACGCGCTTGCATCGAAGGCGGGCTTTGGCACAACCGCCGAGTTCTTTGCGGCGTTCGCGCGTGACGAAATCAACACCCGGCAAGTGCAGGTTGCAATCCAGGCGCTCGTCCTGCCGCTGGCGCCCGCGCAGCCGGCGCCGGAACCGGAATTGCAGATGCGCCAAAGCAAGGCCACTGGTTCCGGCGGTGGCATCCTGGTGGTCGGTGTCGACCGGCTGCTCACGGGCCTCGCACGCTGCTGCAAGCCCGCGCCACCGGATCCCATTGCGGGATATGTCACGCGAGGCAGGGGCGTGACCATCCATCGCGCCAGTTGTCCCAATGTGCTGCGGATGCGCGCAACGCAGCCCGAGCGCCTGATCACCGCGGACTGGGGCGCGCCGTGCGACGAGGTGTTTCCGGTGGATATCGTCGTGGAGGCGATGGACCGGCAAGGCCTGTTACGCGACATTTCCGAGATATTGTCGCGCGAAAAAATCAATGTCACGGCGGCCAATACGCTGACGCGCAACATGCAGACGCGGATGGCGTTCACGGTCGAGGTGCAGAGCATCGCCGTGCTGAAGCGTGCGCTGGCGTTGGTCTCTGACGTTTCTGGTGTCACGGGCGCCTCGCGGCACAAGTAACCGGCCCAATCGCTACTCGCAGCGGCCACCAATTTCGGTCTTGCTGCTGGTTGAAGGTATGGCACCTGCCGCAAGCAAGGGTGCCGCAACCCTGCGGCGAAATTTCTCCACCGCCTTCGCAGCGTTCCGGCCATTGCCGGAGACTTCGATCATGAGGGCCCCGCCTGGCAGTTGCCATTCCTCCACCTTCAGTTGTCCGCTTTCCCAGCGCCGAACCATGGCGCTGCATGCCTTGCGTGTCGCCGAAAGCGCGGCCGCCGCGGTGTCAGCGTCGCCGCGCGAACAACTGTAGGAATAGGCTCGGCCGACTGAGCCGGCCGCGCCGAAGGTGAAGTCCACTTCCGCTTTGGTCGAGTCCGCATTGCGCCAGGGACACGCCCACTGCGCCAGTGTGCGGTCGCCGCGCAGCTTGAACGTCAACTCCGCATGCTTCCCACCGCCATCAATTTCGCGCCGACGCAGTATGGCGGCGAATCCGGGCGGCGCGGCAAGGGTCAGCGGCAGGTCGTAGTAGTCGACTTGAAAGTGCCTTGCGTTTCGTGCGCGAACGTCAAGGAGGGCCATTGCGGCCTCCGCGGTCGCCGGTCCGCCGTCACGCGCATACCATCGGATTGCAAATTCCGCGTGGGCCGGTTCGACCGCCGCGGCCGGGACCACGGCGGCCACCTGGACCATGCCGATCGCCACGGCAATGGTGGCCGCGAGCCGCAAGCGCGTGGACATGACTTTGAATCAGTAGTCGATTATGAATGGGGCCGCAAGCAGTACCGCGGCAATGACGCCCTGCGCGTACAGGTTCTCCGTGAAGTAGGGAAAGATGCACAGCAGCACGCCGCAAATGACCGGAACGAACTTGCTTTGTCGTTTTCCGTAGACGAAGTACGCCATTCCAAACGCACCGGCGACGATGGCAACAAATAGATTGTTCATGGAGCAAGCATAGGACAACCCGCAGGCAAATGGAATTGATCGCGATCAATGAAGGGAGAGCTGTTCACGAGCGAGTCCGCTCCCCATCGGCGTCCACTAGAGTTTCAGCGGGCTTCCGTAGCCCGTGAGTTCGAGATAGCCGCGGCCGATTTCTCTCCCGCCGGCGAATGCGCGCACCGCGCCTTCCCAATACACCGTGCCCACGCTCGCGCGCGAATCGAGCTCGGAATCGTCCATGAGCGGTTCCAGCTTGATCTCGACATTCCCGGCCTTGACGATGAAGGCCACTGGATACTCGATGTCCGTGCGCGGTGAACGCCACTTGCGCACCGGCGTAAAGCTTACATCGCCGGGTTGCAGGTTGCGCACGCCGCCCACGCCGCCCACGCCGTCCTGCATTGCACCGCCTGCCCAATAGGCATTGCCTTGGGCATCGCGAATGCGGAATGCCATCAATGCCGAGCCGTCGTCGAAATTCACGCCGATCCAGTCCCAGCCGCGTGCTTCGGGCGCCAGGTAGTCGCTCGACCATTCGTGATCAAGCCAGGCGGTGCCGCGCACGGATACAACACGTCCCTCCAAGGTCAGCGTGCCGTTGACGCTGAGTTGCGGCCGGCTGTAGTAGAAACTCGCCTGTCGCGCCGCCGGCCCCTTGCGACTGAAGCCTTGCGCGCCCTGGCGTAGTGGCGGCCGATCGGCCGTGAACGTGAGGTCCAGCGCAAATTCCGGTGCCACGATACGCGCCTTGTATGTATTGCCGGATAGCCCGAGCGACCAATCGCCGATGTGCACCGTGGTGGTGGATTCAGACGCCTCCGCCAACCCAAATCCGGCGCGCGCGGCGCGCTGGTCGTGCCACAAGCGACCATGATGCGGGTCGGCGACGGCGGCGTGGGCGAACAGCAATTGCCGCGCCGCGAAACGGCTGGTCCCTCCTTCTGCAACTCCAGGGCGATTGCGGAAGAACGTGATCTGCACACCCAGGTCCGGTTCCTTCGTGTCTGTCGCCGGATGGGAATTTCCTTCCGCATGCCGCACCCATGCGGTGAGATACCACCACTCGGTGCGAAAGTTCGGATGGCTGCCGTGGTCGCGTGGAAATTCGAGCGTCGTAGCGGGAGTCACCTCGGGATAGCGAATGTCTGCGCTGGCGCGCGTAGAGACGAGCGCAAGCGGCGCCAGCAGGAACGAACGCCGCTTCACCAGTCGTCCTTGACCGCGCGGATGGCGTCGCCGGCCATTGCGCCGCGCGCGCTGACAAGCGTCGTCGCGATGGCAAGCGCCAACAGCGAAAGCGCGAGCGCCAGCAAGGGTCCCCACGGTACATGCAGGTCCATGCTCCAGTGAAACGACTGCCGGTTGACGACGAATATCAGGATGAGGCTCATGATCCAACCCAGCATCAGTCCGACGCCTAGTCCCACGCCGCTCACGAGGAGTCCTTCCGTTGCCAACATGCCCGCTACCTGTCGCCTCGTAAGCCCGATGTGTCGCAACATGCCGAACTCGCGCCGACGTGCGTACACCAGCGCGCCGAACGACGATGAGAGGCCGACCAACCCAATGCCGACCGCGGCCGCTTCGAGCGCGTAGGTCACCGCGAACGTACGATCGAACACGCGCATGGAAATATTGCGAATTTCCCCAGGGGCGGCAAACGTCAGCTTTCCGTCAATGCCAAGGCGCGCTTCAAGCTCGCGCCGCACGTCCTCGACACGAGCGCCGGCATCGAGCCAGAGTGCGGCATCATTTGCGGTCCTGTCGCCAGTCAGGCGCGCATACAGTGTCCGATCCATTGCGATGGCACCCTGTTGTCGCGCGTAATCGCGCCAGACTCCCGCGACGACAAATGGAAACTCGTGTCCGGCCAATGGCAAGGCGACGCGCTTGCCCGGTGTGAATCCGTACAGGTCGGCAACCGCCTCGCTCACCCAAATAGGTGGCGGGTCCTCCGCCGAGCGCACGGGTCCTTCCGCGAGCAACGGTAACGCGCGCGCCGGATCATCCGACGGCAAGTCACGCGCAAGCAGCACGACTCGCGCCTGCGCTGAATCGAGGAGCAAACTTTGGGTGCGCTGGAACTCGACGCGCCGCACGCCGGCAAGACCCGCGAACATGCGCTGGTCGTCGGCACTGAACCACGCGCTATCGCCCGCCATGCCGGATCGGACATAGAGTTCCGCTGGCAGGATGCGCCCCAGCCAGCCATCGAGCGATTGGCGAAACGAGCCGACCATGATGGCCATCGCGACCATCAGCGAAACGCTGGCGACGATGGTGGTCAGGCTCACCGCGGCCTGTCCAGGCGCGCCACGAAGCTGCTGTAGAGCGAGTGCCATGGGAACGCAACGCGGCGTTGGCAGGTGCGCAAGGACGAATGTCGTCAACCGCGGCATCAGCAGTAAGGTACCGAAGAGCAACAACGCGATGGCCAGATAGCCGAACAGTGGCAACGCTGCGACCGGTGGCAGCAGCGCCGACAGCACACCCGCTGCAAGCAATGCAATGCCTGGTCCCGGGTGGCGCAGCGGGTGAAACGTCGCCTGCTCATCACCGGATTTCAGCGCGGCGGCAGGAGCCGCGCGTGCAGCTTCGAGCGACGGCACGAGACCGCCCAGTATAGCCGCCAGGACCCCGATCGCGCCGAAGAACAACACGGCGGTGGGCTCGATGACGACTTGCGGTGCCACACCACGGAAAAAACCTGCACCCATGTCGCCACCAAACATGCGCAGCAGGGTGAGCGCGAGCAGGAATCCGGCCAGTAGCCCGAACAGCGATCCCACAGCACCGATACCCGCGCCTTCGACAAGCAATAGCGCGACCAGCCGCCGACGCGACAGACCCAGCGTGCGCAACAGCGCGAATTGCGCGCGTCGACGTGCAATAGACAATGCTTGCGAAGAGAATACGAGCAATCCGCCCGTAAATAGCGCTACCAGTGCCAGCACGTTGAGGTTGACCCGGTACGCGCGCGACATGCGCGTGGTCGCGTCCGCGCGCGCCTGCGGGGGCACGATGGCGACGCCCGGCGGCAACGTGGCCTGGATGCGCGCACGCAGGAGGTCGACATCGACGCCGGGTCGTACGCGCAGGTCGATGCGGGTGAGTCGGCCGATGCGGTCGAAGTGTTCCTGCGCCGCGGCAATGTCCATGACCGCATAGCGCTGGTCCGGCGCGGCATGCGTAAGTCCCGCCACGATCAGCGGCAGGTCGCGCAGTCCCGCCTGCAAGGTCACGGTGTCGCCGGGGCGAGCGTCGAGCCATCGGGTGGCCGCGGGGCTCAGGAATATCCGGTCCGCACGCAGCACATCGAGCGGGTCGCTGGTTTCGGGGAGCAGGGCGGGGGTTACCGCGCCGGCACGAAACGCGTCGATGCCCAACAAAGTCAGGGAATCATCGCGACCCTTGATTCGCGCATCGACCTCGACCACGGGACTTGCGACGGCAACATCAGCGTCATTGGCTAGCGTCGCGAACAAGGTCTCGGCAAAACCTGAGCGCGGCCCGCGCACTTCGAGATCCGCACTCCCCGACAGCGTCGCCATGCTGCCGTTGAATTCGCCGAGGGCGGCCTGGTTGATGAGTTGCACGGCGAATCCCAGTGCGACGCCAAGCGCGATGGCAAGCGTCGACAATGCCAGCCGCCCGCGATTGCCGCCAAGCGCGCCGCCCAAGGTCGCGTGCAAGACGCTGACGCGCGAAGCGCTCCTGTTGCTCATGGTACGGGTGGGGATGTTTCGCGTGGGGCCGCATTTTCCTGCTGTGCGGCCATTGGGTGCAGGCCATCGGCATCCAGTCTCAATACGCGATCGGCGAGGGCTGCGGCCGCGTGCGAGTGCGTGACCAGCACGCCCGTCGCTCCCTGTGCCTTCAGTTGCCCGCGCAGGAGCGCAATGACGCTGGCAGCGTTTTCTGCATCGAGATTGCCGGTCGGTTCATCGGCGAGAACGATGGCCGGACGATGGACGAGCGCACGGGCGATGGCGACGCGCTGCAACTCGCCGCCGGATAGTTCGCGCGGCATGGCCGCACCGCGGGTCACCATCCCTATCGCGTCCAGCATCTCGGCCACGCGCGCATCCGCTTGCTTTCCATGCATGCCCTTGAGCGCCAGCGGCAGCGCGACGTTTTGCGCCACCGAGAGATAGGGCAGCACATGGAACGCCTGGAACACAAATCCCATGCGCTCCCGGCGAAGGCGGGTCAGCGCATCGTCGTCGAGGGAGGCGAGATCGATGCCGTCAACCGCGACCGAACCGCTGTCGGGCCGATCGAGGCCTGCGATGAGATTGAGGAGCGTCGACTTGCCGACCCCCGACTCGCCCATGATGGCGACGAACGCGCCTGAGGCAACGTCGAGCGACAGTTCGCGCAGTACGCTCAGTCGCCGCGGCCCGGCAAACGTCTTGTTGACGGCGCAAAGGCTAAGCACGGCGGGTACGGACGACGCGAATACCATGGCGCAAGATTAACGCATGGCAACACGCGCGCCGCCATGGACGCTGCCTACGTTGAATGGCTCCCGCGATGGGAAAATGCGGGCCGTCGGGCGTGCCGGCAATCAAAAATGCCCTAGGCGGTGCGGATTTCCCTGGCCGGCGTCCAGACGCGGCCCAGGATTTCCCGTAGCGCATGCACGACGGGCTCGTTCTCGCGTTCGGCGAGGTGTATGAACGAGAGCGTCGTCTCGAGGCGCTGGTCGCCCCAGAGGACCACGTCGCCTGCGGCTGACGCAACGGTCGCCAAGTCTTCGCGCATGAGTGAGACGCCAAGTCCCGCCACTACCAGCGAACTGATGACCGCCTCGTGATCGGCTTCAACCCGGCGGGCTGGCGATACACCCTGTTCCCGGAACAATTCGCCGGCCAGTGCGCTGTGCGTGCTGATCGGCGGTGTCATCACCCACGGCATCGCCACGATGTCGTCCCAGGGCGCATCGACGACGCGTTCGCGCCAGGCGTCGGGAGCCACCACGCGATAGGCAACACTGCGCAGCGGCAGCGTCGCCACCATGGGATGGGTCAGGTTGCCGTAGTAAAAGCTTGCGTCGAGCGCGCCGTCGCGCACTTTCTCGAAAGCGGCGCCGGAAACTTCGGTATGCAGCTCGATTTCAAGGAGCGGAAAGGTGTCGACGGCATGCGTGAGCAGTTCCCCGACGCGGATGAAGTCGGGATCGGACACGGTGCCGACGCGGACGCGACCCGCGACCTCGCCCTTGAAGGCGCTCGCATGGCTGCGCAGGACTTGCGCCGCGGCAACGACCTTGTGCGCTTCCGGCAACAGCCGCCTGCCGGCAGGGGTGAGTTCCATGCCGCTGGGGTGCCGCTCGAACAGGGCTACGCCGAGTTCGTCCTCGAGCGCCTTGATCTGGGCGCTTAGCGCCGGTTGACTGATGTGAAGCCGATCGGCTGCGCGGGTCAGATGTCCCGACTCGGCGACCGCCGCGAAGCTCCTGAGCTGATAGAGCTCCATTGGACTCCGATACTGTCTGCCAAAGCCGGATTATAGCATATTTGTTGCGTTGCACCAAAATCGTAAATTAGTCATAAGATAAACGAATAGCGTTGATTTAAAAGAGTGATTAGACGATTCTGCCGGCCGCCCCTATCTTGTTATGGTGCGATGCACCAATATTGCACAACCCGCCCACAAGGCGCCAAGGAGCTACCAATGAGAGCAACCACTCACCCCCCATCCGAGCCCGGTTTCATCACCCTTTGCATACAGATGGCCCAATCGACGTTTTCCGATGTCATGCCGTCCGAGGCGGATTCGAAGTCAAATTCCCCGCCCGCGGGCGCTCCAGCTGGGCGCTCGGCCCAGAATCCGACGCTGTTTTCCAGGCTTGACGACTGTTTCTATCGCCAGCAGCTCAAAGCGCGCGAGGCCTACCTGGCCACGGCAACGGATATTTTCGACCTGGAAGCGCGAATCCGTCACCTCGAACGGGGTCCGTACTTCAAGGAGTAGGCGTCCGCGTTCGCGGGGAACGGCTAGATCAGCCCTTCCAACGGCAGGACATCGACCTGCTCGCCGGCAGCCACATTGCCGGTGGGGGTCGGTAGCACGATGAAGCAGTTGGCCTGTGACATCGAGGACAGGATGCCCGAGCCCTGGTCCCCAGTGCTGCGGACCGTCCATCCGATCGCGTCATCATGGGCCAGAATCCCGCGCTGATATTCGGTGCGGCCCGGCATCTTGCGAATCGGCGCGGACAGTGCTGCCTTGAACATGGGCATGGGGCCGACGTCACGGCGTCCCGACAGCACCAACAGGGCATCCCGGACGAACGCGTAGAACGTGACCATGACCGCCACCGGATTGCCCGGCAGGCCGAAGAAATGCGCGTTGCCGATCTTGCCGTAGGCGAGCGGGCGTCCCGGCTTCATCGCGATCTTCCAGAACAGCACCTCGCCCAGTTTATCCAGGAGTTTCCGCACGAAGTCGGCCTCGCCGACCGACACGCCCCCGGAGGTGATCACCACATCCGCCGCGGCCGCGGCGGTTGCAAACGCGCGCTCAAGATCCTCCGGCACGTCCGGCACGACGCCCATGTCGAGGATGTCGCAGTTCAAGCGCGTCAACATTCCGAAGAGCGTATAGCGGTTGCTGTCGTAGATCTGTCCTTCGGCAAGTGGCGTCCCGATCGATTTCAATTCGTCACCGGTTGAGAAGAACGCGACGCGCAACTTGCGATAGACCGTGACCTCGTTGATGCCCAGCGACGCGAGCATGCCGAGTTCGGCGGGTCGTATCGGCTGGCCGACCTTGAACACGACTTGCCCCCGCTTCAAGTCCTCGCCGGCGTAACGGCGGTTCTGGCCGGACTTGGTGATCGCGCCGGCGGGAATGCGCACGCCGCCTGGAACTTCAGTCGCGCGCTCCTGCATGACCACCGCATCGCTGCCGGGCGGCATGATCCCGCCGGTGAAGATGCGCACGGCCTCGCCCGCACCCAACGCAGCGCCATACGGTTTGCCGGCGAAGGATTCGCCGGCGCGCTGCAATTCCGTGTCGGCCCCGGGCAAGAGATCCGCAAACCGCACCGCCCATCCATCCATGGCGGAATTGTCGTTGCCGGGCACCGCGATCGGCGAGACGATTTCCTGAGCCAGAATGCGATCAAGTGCCATGCGGATATGCAGCCGCTCTGTCGCGCAAACCGGCGCAAGAAATTGCCGGATCAGCGCGCGGGCGCGATCCACCGCCATCGAATTGGGATCGTAGTCGTCGGCACAGGAGGCTTCACGCAGCGTTTGGGGAGCGTTCATGGGATCGTTTCCTGACTCGTGAATCGTGATTTTAGGCGAAGCGCGGGCGCTTCCAGGCCATGCCACGACAACGCGGCCAACGCCAGCGTCAACAGCATGGCCAGGCTGAACAGCGGCATCGGGTTGATGCCGGGCAGGCGTTCCACCAGTGTCTGCTGAATCGGAAAGGAATATACGTAAACACCATAGGAATAGTCGCCGAAGTGATTGAACGCGCGCCATTGCAGCCGCGGATGATAGGCCAGTACCAGCACGAGATAGGTAAGCATTGGAGCGAAGAATGTGCCGCGCGCCAGTTCGGCTGGGTTGACGATCAGGAAGAGCAAGACGCCGGCAGCGAGGGGCAGCGAAACGGGAATGGCGTCGCGCCAGGCGTAGGCAAGCGACCCCAGCACGAACAGAACCACGAGATCCCGGGTGGCGATGTCGAATGCCGGCATCGGCATCCAGACCGGACGCCAGATGTAAAGCGCAGTCAGCACGCACAGTGCCGCGATCCCCGCCCTCCTGCGCGCAAGCAGTCCAGCGGCACCCACCACCAGCACAGCGACATACAGCCGCAATTCCACCGGCAATGTCCACAACGAACCATTCACGTCGTGGGGTATGGGGTTCGTCGGAAATGCGCCGGGCAGGCGATGCTTCATCTCCCATGCCGGCGCGACATGCAGCACGTAGTCGATCGTCTGAGGATCACCCAGGAAAGCGCCCCAGTCGAGCGCGCTGGACGCGCCGGCGAGAACCAGCGTCAAAACCACTGCGGCCAGAAGGGCCGGATAGATGCGCAAGGCGCGCGCGGCTACGAATGGCAGGACGCGTTCCCGCGAGAGCCAACTCTTGGTCACGAGAAAGCCCGAGATCAGGAAAAAGCCAGCCACGCCGAGCGCACCAAGGTTCAGGTCCGGAACGCGCTTCCATAGCGGTTCGTCGGTCCAGTGATTGGTCAGCGCATAGCTGTGGAACAAAACGACAGCGGCCGCCGACAGCAACCGGATGAGCTGGAAATTATTGTCGCGGCCGTGGGCCAACGCCGCAAGTCGCAGCGTCAAGTGCGGCTGCCCGCCGCTGCGGCGAGTTCGTCGGCCGTGTTGATGTTGCGGAAGGCGGACTCCTCGTCATCGAACGCGACTTCGGCGACCCGCAATGTGCCGTACCACGCGTCGATCTTGCGCCCGCCCCCTTCAAGGAATGCGGCGAGGTGCGGCAGCACGTCGCGCCGCACCAGGGCGAATACCGGATGGGGCTGGTCGCCGGTTTTTGCGACCGCCAGCTGCACGCTGTCCTTCGCCATCGCAACGCCAAGCCTTGCGACGAGATCCTCCGGCAGGAACGGTGAATCGCATGGCACCGTGACCACGAAAGGTGTCGTTGCCTGCGACATGCCGGCGTGCAATCCCGCGAGTGGACCCGCAAATCCGCCGACAGCGTCAGCGACGACGGGAAAGCCGAACGCCGCGTAGCGTTGCGCATTCTGGTTGGCGTTGATCAGTATGGACCCGACCTGTGGCGCGAGTCGTGCCAGGACTTGCGCCACCATCGGTGCTCCGGAAAGCTCGACCAACCCCTTGTCGACACCGCCCATGCGCCGGCCCATTCCGCCCGCCAAGACAATGCCGGTGACATCGGCAAGCGCAATACTCATGCGTTGGTGAAGCGTTGCGCGCCCGTGAACAGCAAATAATGCCGGTTGGTTGCGCGGCCGATCATCGTGATGCCGACCTTCTCCGCGATCTCGTAGCCCATCTGGGTCAGGCCCGAGCGCGAGACCAGAAACGGAATGCCCATCTGCGCCGCCTTGATCACCATTTCGGAGGTCAGGCGTCCCGTGGTGTAGAAGATCTTGTCGGCACCATCGAGTCGATCGAGCCACATCTTGCCGGCGATGGCATCCACTGCGTTGTGGCGGCCCACATCCTCGACAAACATGAGGATTTCGGATTGATCGGGACGATTGGCCGCGAGCGCGCAACCGTGCACGGCGCCTGCTTGCTTATAGATGGTTTCGTGCACCCGAACGCGATCGAGCAGGTCATAGAGTGTTGCCTGCGTCAGGGTGGCACCCGGCGGCAGGCGCACGTCGTCGATTTCGTCCATCAGGTCGCCGAACATCGTGCCTTGGCCGCAACCCGAGGTCTTGGTGCGGCGCGCGGTCTTGCCCTCGATGTCGACGAGTCCATTGCGCGTGACGATCGCACAGGAATCCGTTTCCCAATCCACCTGCACCGCGATGATGTCGTCGATGGACTCCACGAGTCGTTGATTGCGCAGGTAACCGATGGCCAGTGCCTCGGGCGCTGCGCCGAGCGTCATCAGCGTGATGAGTTCCTGCTTGTCGATATAGAGGGTAAGCGGATGCTCACCGGCCACGGAAACGTCGCGCGTTTCACCGTGCTCATCGACCGCCGTCACCGCAAACGTGGTCGGCCGCGCGGCATCGGTCAGCAATGGTCGAAAGGGTAGGTTCGGCGCGTTCAACGAAAGTCCCGTCTCATCCGCCGATGTAACTCATCTCGACCTTTGGCGCGCGTGCCGTGTTGGCCGTGCGCACTTCCGAATAGCGGTCGGCGCGCTGGCCCCAGGCGGCCGCAATCCCGCTGCGGATTTGCGCATCGGAAAAGCCGCTGCGCAACAAGTCGCGCAGATCATGGCCCTGTGTGGCGAACAGGCAGGTGTAGAGCTTGCCCTCGGTCGATAGGCGCGCGCGGGTGCAATCGCGACAGAACGCCTGGGTCACCGAGGCGATGACACCGATCTCGCCGCTGCCATCCTCGTAACGCCAGCGTTGCGCCACCTCGCCCTCGTAATTCGGATCGGCAGCCACCAGCGGCATTTGCGCGTGGATCATGCGCACGATTTGCGCGGCCGGCACCACATCGTTCATGCGCCACCCGTTGGTCGCGCCAACGTCCATGTATTCGATAAAGCGGACGATATGGCCTGAGCCCTTGAAGTGGCGGGCCATCGGCACGATCGAGTCCTCGCTCATGCCGGCCTTCACCACCATATTGACCTTGAGCGGCGACAGGCCGACTGCCTCAGCTGCATCGATGCCTTCGAGCACGGCGCTCACGGGAAAGTCGACGTCGTTCATTGCGCGAAAGCTCGCGTCGTCGAGCGAATCGAGGCTGACCGTCACCCGGGTCAGTCCCGCATCGCGCAGGCTCCGCGCTTTTTTTGCGAGCAAAGCCCCATTGGTGGTCAGCGTGAGGTCAAGATCGCCCAGGCGTGCAAGCATCTCAACCAGGCGTTCAAGGTTTCGGCGCAACAATGGCTCTCCGCCGGTGAGGCGAATCTTGCGCACGCCCAGGCCGACGAACACCTTGGCGACGCGCGTGATCTCCTCGAAGCTCAGGAGATCCGCCTGGGGCAGAAACTGATAGTCGCGGCCGAACACACCCTTGGGCATGCAATAGACGCAACGGAAATTGCAGCGGTCGGTGACTGAAATGCGCAGGTCCGACAGCGCGCGGCCAAGTGTATCGATCGTGATTCCTGCCGATGACTGCGAATCATGCAAGACTCCGGCATCGACCGCCGCGGCTGCGGCGCGCAGGAACGTGTTTTCGACAGCCGGCGCTTGGCCCATGTCGGGCATTGGTACGAGTGGAATAAACTTGGCCATGACGTCGCAAATGGTAGCAGACCCTGTGCCTTGAACCTCAGGGCGCGATGGTGCGCAGGTGTATCATCGTTCGGTTGAGTAGCTACATTCCGGCCGAGTCGGAACGTGATCGAATAACCATGTTGCCATTGTACTTTTCTGTCGACGTCATGATGGAACGCGTTCCCCTCGTCAATCGCTGGGTCAGCGAGCAATGGCGACCGGCGGCCGTGATTCCCGTCGGAAAACTCGACACTGGAACAAGTCCCGCCAAGGTCGGCCAAGCGCTTTGCGTCCGGGACGATGCGGCAGGCACGTTGTGGCGTTTTCCGGACTGGGCGATCGAGCTTCATCCTTCCGAGGCGGAAGGCTATTTCCTCAACATCA
>JBDTPJ010000048.1:0-25758 GCA_039932755.1 Betaproteobacteria bacterium | reverse complement strand
TCGCGTCCATAGGTGTAACGCGCCTGCAGGGTGCCATTGCCGTCCCGTTCCTCCAGAACCTGCGACAGTCCAGAGTTGTTTTGATTGTCAACCAGATAGCGCGTCGTGCCGCCCGGTGCAATTGCCGCCACTCGATTCCCGTCCGCATCATAGGAGTAACGCGTAACTCCGGCGGGATCGACAATCGTCACCAGACGATTCTCGGAATCGTACCCGTAAGAGGTGTTGGCCGCCCCACCGGTCTTGGCTGTAAGGTTCCCGTTGGCGTCGTGCGTGTAGTTCGCGGTACCGTCGCTCAGGAGTCGGTCGTCGAGGTCATAGGAATAGGTTGTCGGCGTGCCACCATTGACCCGCTGAATTCGATTGCCGACCGTGTCGTAGCTGTGAGTGATCGCATGCGGGGCGGCGCCCGTCCGCGTCTCCGCGACGAGCCTGCCATTGGCATCGTAGGCATAGGTTTCGTGCGAGCCATCCAGTTCCGTGACCTGCGTGCGCCGACTAGCTGGCGAGTAAGCATTGGCAAAGGACTGCAGCTTGTTTCCGGCGCTGGTCGTGTGCGTCACGAGTGTCGGCCGGTTGCGTGAGTCGTAGATCGAGTCCGTCCGGACTCCGGTCGGCGCGACCAGGCGAACGCGATTGCCGTAGAGATCGTAGTGGTACTGACTGGAGCCTTCGGGTCCACTTGCCTGGGCCAGGCGATCGAGCGCGTCGTAACCGTAATTCACTAAGGCCGCGGGTGTTGCCAATGTCGCGAGGTTACCGTTGGCGTCGCGCGTGTAGCTGACCGTCTCGCCGCCAGGATGGAGCACGGCAGACAAGCCACCACGAGCATCGAAACTGTATCGTGTCGTGCCACGGGCGTCGGTCACTGTGGCGCGTTGTCCATCCGGAGCATAGGTGTACTTGACATTCGATCCGTCCGGATAGTCCTTCCGTGTCAGCCGGTTCAGCGAGTCGTAGGTCAGCGCCGATGTCTGGCCCTTGGGGTCGATGGTCGCGACCACGTTGCTGGCGGAGTCGTACACGAATTGTTCCGTTTCCCCGCCGGGATACACCCTCTTGACCAGCCTGTTCAGCAGGTCGTAGCGAAATGTCGTGGTTCGACCCAGCGCATCGGACTGCGTGAGCCGATTTCCGGCCTCGTCGTAGGTATAGGTCGCGGAGCCCGCGAGTCCGAAGACCGAGACAACGCGCCCCAAACCATCAAAGGCAAAGCTCGTTGTCTGACCTTCTTCGTTGGTGGCGCTTGTCCGTCGTCCGAGCGCGTCGAATCCCTGGCGTACGAAGCTGCCGTCGGCGAACGTCGTCTGTGTCAACCGTCCCAAAGCATCATATTGAAATGTCGTCTGCCGCGCATTCGGATCGACAATGGTTGTTGGCGCACCCAGAGCATCGAAAGCCGTCGAAACCTGTGGACGCACCATCGGACCGCCGGCGCCGTTGGCCACTGCCGGCAGCGTCGTGGCAGTGCGCCGACCGACGGTGTCATACGCATGGTCAGTCCGGTTGCCCTTCGCATCGATGGTGGCTCCGATGCGCCCGCCGGATAGATATATCGTCTGCCTGACCGCACCGTCAGGCAGCGTGGTTTGCACGCGTTGATTGAGCACGTCATACGTGTGAAGTGTTGTCCGCCCGGCCTGGTCGGTTTCAGAAATGATATTGCCCGCGGTGTCGTACCCAAAGCCCTTTGACGTGCCGTCGGCGAACGTCGTCCGGATACGATGACCGGCGACATCATATCCAAAGGTCGTCCGGCGCCCTGGACTATCGACCAGCGCTGTCTGCCGGCCGAGGACATCGTATTCGATACTCGTGATTCCGCCCGCCGCGTCGGTCACGGTCGTGTTTCGCCCCGCTGTGTCGTACCCGTACGTAGTTGTGACCGGCGTAAGCACCCCCGATATTGTCCGGTAAAGAGTCTCCGTCAGCTTCTTGCCGTTGGCGTCGTACGTAAATTCCATGCGCCGCAGCAAAGCTGAGGTGGCGTCAAAAACTTCCTCACGCGTCACATTTCCCTGCACGTCGCGCGTCGATACCCGCTTGATCCCGAGCGCGTCCGTGGCGCTCAAAGGCAAACCCTGGCTACTCAGGACTGCACTGACCGATCCGGCGAACGGTGTGCTGATCTGGGTGACGTTGCGATTGGCGTCATACGCGATGGAGAAGACCCGCCCTGCTGGATCCGTCACCGATATCGGATCGTTCTGACCATTGAAGGTGTTGGCGGTAGTCAGGTTGAGACCGCCCGGATCGACCGTTACGGACAACGGTAAAATCCCGCTGTAGGTTGTTACGCTTTTCCTGCCGTCGGAATCGATTCGAGACGTCTCGTTGTCCAGGCCGTCATATGTGGAGAGCGTCGTTTGGCCGAGCGCGTCCGTGATGGCGAGCACGTTGCCGCGATCGTCGTAGTTGTAGAGTGTGATGTGACCGCGAGCATCTTCCACCTGTTCCTGCCGGCCCGGCAGGTCATGCGCGAACTTGACGACGCTCCCGGCCGCGTCGGTAATTGAAAGTAGTCTCCCCAAGTCGTCATACTCGGTGCGAGTGGCCGCCTGATTCAATGGGTCTTCGACCTTTGTCAGGCCATGCACGGCATTGTAGAAATATCGCGACGTACCACCCGTCGCATCCGAATGCGAAGCGAGGTCGCCACTCAGCGTGTAGGCGTAATTTTGCGTTTGTCCCTTCGGGTCGGTTATGCCAGTGACTCGACCGTTGGCATCCCGCGAAAATGCCACACTTGCGCCCGTGGAATGCGAAATCCCGCCAGCGCTTATCGTGATTTCATTGCCATTCAGGTCCTTGACACTCTCGACGCCATGCGTCCGGGTAACGATAAATTGAGTCCCGTCGGTCTGCCTGTAGAGAAAGCGGTCTGGATTGAAGGCGTCGAGCGTAGTGTCATCAAGGAGAGTGACTGGTCCGGGCTGGGGATCGACAACGAGGATGTTGATGTTATCAAGTGTCTGTATCGACCCGAGCGTGCCCGCGCGCGGAACGAACGTGGCCTGGAGCGTGACGAAAGGAACCAGGAACGAGGATGTCGGGGTCATTTGCAGATCGAAGGACTCGACCTTTCCGGAGGGGAGCGTCACGCTGACGAAATGATCTCGCCCTGGCACCAGCAGGAAATTCTGGCCCACCTTGTCCACCCGCCAGCCTATGCCCTGAACGCCGCCGGATGAAACTCGCAACGCCTTCAATCCCAAGCTCCAGCCAACACCGAAGTCGCCCGATTGCTTGTCCCTGCTGTCGTACATCCGCGAGATCTGGATTGGTATTCCGGCGAGGGGAATGGTGAGGTCGTTGTAGCTCAGCGTGAAGTTGCCAACCTTCTGATTGCCGTCGAACACGAGCGGCACCTGCGCCACGCTCGAGTTGCCATTGGCATCGAAGACGGTGAGCTGCAGCGTGTACGCGCCGTTCAACAAGAGCGTCGGATCGAGCGATCCGAGGACGCCGTTGGTGACTTGCGTCGTCCCCTGCCCGATCAGCGTGAAGTTCGTATCGTCCGAGGCCGCAAGCGAAAGCTCGTAGCGCAGGAAATTCGCATCGGTCGCAGTTCCGATGACCTGTGTAATGCCCGTCACCGTGGCGCCATTCACGGGTTGCGTGATGGCCGCCAGCGGGAGCGTATTGTCACCAGGCGCGCGCGCGGTGGACGTCAACGTCGCCGATCCGGAAAATGCTCCGATCGTTGCGCTGATCGTGGTCAAACCCGGCGCTACCGCGTGCGCGACACCATTTACGTCGACACTGGCCACACTCGGTACTGACGAGGCCCAGGTCACATTGAGCGTGAAGTCGGCGCTGGTGCCGTTGTTATAAATCCCAGTGGCGGTGAACGGCGCCGACTCTCCGACGATGCGCGCAGCCGTCGCGGGCTTGACCTTGATGCTCGCAAGGTTGACCTGCGTTGGCGGCGTGCCTGATGAGACGGTCAGCGCAACCGGATTTGCCGGCGTCGGCGAGAGAATCGTCCCCGCAACAGGTGACTGCGTCAGCACCTCGCCTACGGGAATTGTGGCCGAGGGCACGAGTGTCACTGTCACGGTAAATCCGAGGCCGACAAGTTGCGCATTCGCGCTCGTCAACTGCTTGCCCACAACGAAAGGAACAGCCACCGGCGAAGGTCCCTGCGAAACCGACAGTGCAACCAGTTCACCCAGGAGCGCGCTCAATCCCGCCGACGGCGATTGCGACAAGACGCGTCCCACGGGTGCTGAGTTGAATACCTGCGTCACATCGCCGACCGCAAAGCCAGCACCAGTGATCGTCGTGGCGGCCGCGGACTGCAACAGTCCGACGACATTGGGAACCGTGGCTGAGCCGGCTGCCGGCGTCAGGCTGATGGTCTGGTACGCCTTGTCCCCCTGGCTGTCGGTCGCGACGATGACGAAGCCATAGTCGCCAGAGTCCATCACGGCGCAATGGAACGCGCCCGTCGCGCTGCCGATCGTACAGTTGCTCGCTCCGCCGCCGATGGCCAGCAGGATGGAATACGCAGTCGTGTCGCCGACATCCGGGTCGACGGCGTGGGCAATGTAGTCAAAAGTCGAAAAGCGCACGCCGTTCCATCGCGTCGGCGGGACCGATACGAAACGCGGCGGGCGATTCTGCGGCAGGATGTCGATGGTCACCTTGGCCGGCTGCGACGTCTGCGTGCCATTGCCCGCCGTGTAAGTGAATGACGTTTGCGATTTCAGCCGCGGATCGACCGGTGTCAGCACCTGCGCCTGCGTGCCGAAGACGTTGGTTGCGGGCGTGGCGAAGTTGTTGACAAAGGTCTGCGGAATCGAGCCGTTGTCGTTGACGTTGCCGACATGATAAGTGGTCTGGTTGAAGATCTTGCGCGCCGGTCGCCAGTCATCGTTCTGCGAGGCGATGATGTCCAAACGCCCAATCGCGCCGACCCACGCGGAGAGTATCGATGCGTGACCATTGTTCTCGAAATCGGCAACGATCGGCGAACCGACCAGAAACGGACCGCGAAGGTATGGGTACGCCTGAAATGGCGGCCGGCCCGCCGCCATGTCGTAGTCGAACTTGACCGCTCCAGTGGCGCCATCGAGGAAGAGAAGCCGCTCGCCGAACAGCGGCACGATGACCTCGGGAATGCCGTCGCCATCGAGGTCATAGACGGCGACCCGGTTGCCGGTTTGCAGGTATGGCGTGACAAAGAGCGGGGAATTGCCTTCGTCATGACACCACTTATACGACCCGCGATAGTCGATGGCACAGACGCGCTGGCTGTCGAAAAGGATCACCGACGGTCGGCCGCTGCCATCGACGTCGGCGATCGTGGGTATGCCGGTCAACGGATCACCCGATAACGTCGTCGACCACAGCATCCGGCCATCGGCCTTGAACACGGCAAGGCGCACGGGTCCCGGGCCGGTGCTTGGCGTTTTGTCGAGCCTCACGATCTCGATGTCCGGCGTTTCGTCGAAATTGCCCAGGCCGTTCCAAAACGTGTAGACGTGCGTATTGGGATTGGTGATGTGGGAGTCGGACAGGTTCCACTTCACGCTGCCGTCGGCGTTCCAGACCGTGGCGCCGAATACGATGTTCATGTTGCCCGTACCTTCGAGGTCGGCAACCACCGCGGCAGGCTGCGTGCTGGTGGTGCCGACGGTTGGCGGGAAGATGCTGTCCGTGGCGAGTGCTGCCATCGTCTGGCGAATCGTGCCGTCGCGACCATCGAGAATGATCGCGGCGCGGCAGTAGGACCCGACAAAGCCGGGAGAGAAGCGCTCGCAGCGCTTGAGCGGGCCCCATTGGTCGTTGGCGTATTCGCCGGCGAACACGATGGACGGCGATTCTCCGACATGCATGCGCGTGATGGCCGGGACCGTGTTCAACGCCACGCCATCTTCCGACGTGCCACCCCAGATCGGCTCGGGACGTGTGCCGCCCAGGCTCGGCGACAGCCACTTGAACGTGCCGTCGCGCGCATTGACCGCCATGTACCGCGCCACCGTAAAACTCGGCACCAATGGAATGTCGCGCTTGCAGGCTACCGCGAAGACGATGGAAATCTGGCCACTGTCGTCGATGTCACCGGCGGCGAACCGCATGGGCTCGCCACTCGAGTAGAAGTTGGTGCAGTCGACCGTTTCCGCGAAGACCGATACATCACCGCGGTCCCACAGAACTTCGATCGTTCCGTTCTTTACATGGAACGCCTTGAGGCCGTTGCCGCCAGGTACGTTGCTGTTGCCGATGATTTCCGGTACTCCATCGCCGTCGACATCGATGACGAGCGGTTGATGTGACTGAGCTGCCGTCTCGTCGGTGCTGTACCTGACCACTGGAGTGAATACCGGTACCGGCAGCGTTGGCGGCGCCTGGTAATTGAATGAGCCGTCAGCATTGAACGCGGTCAGGGTGCCCTTGTCGGGATTGCTGAGCTTGGCGGCGCTGAGCGGACGAGCGTTCGGATCGACGTCGTTGTCGAGCACACCGGGAGCCGAAACGCTCAGTGACTGGCCAAGGCGGGTCTGGTAGCTGTCGTCATTGGCGACCGGTGGACTGGTCGGCGCCAGCATGATGACGAAAGTTCGGGTGTCGCTTTGACCGCCGGCGTCGGTCACTTTCACCGTCACTGAATGCGGTCCGGGCGCCACCCCCGTCGTCGACCAATTCATCGCCGAACCACTCAACGTCAACCCCGGTGGGCCCGAGACCAGCGCAAACGTCAACGTGTCGCCGACATCCGGATCCGTAGCGCTCAACGTGCGACTGAACGAAGCGCCCACGAGTAGCGAAGCATCGGGTTGTGGCCCAAGTTGCGGCGGATGATTGACGAAGACTACGGTGACATGAAACGTCGCAGTCGCCGTCAGGCCGCCGCTGTCCGTGACCTTGACGGTAAACGTGTTCGAGCCGAGCTGCGCCGCAGTCGGCGTCCAGTCGACAAGCGGTGACGGGTTGAGCGTCGCTCCAGAGGGCGTTGCGATCAGCGCGTACGTAAGCGGGCCAGCGTTGCCGCTATTGGCGGCGAGCACCTGCTGAAAGCGCGCGCCCAACGGAATTGTCTGGTCCGGAATGGGCAGGAATTGGGGGCCTGCAGGCGCGACGGCGTTGACGGTGACAACCGTGTCGCTGGAGACGCTGAGCAGGCTGTCACTGGCGCTCAGGCGCAAGGTGTAGATGCCGGCCTGAACAAAGTACGCGGTCGTGACTGCCACCGCAGCGTTGGCGAACGTAACGGGTGCGGGCCCGGTGACCATGGTCCATCCGATCGTCAGCGCAGCAGGCGGATTGGGCAATCCATCGTCAGTGGCGGTGCCGTTGAGCGTTGCGGTCGCCGGCAGCGTGATCGACTGATCGGCGCCAGCGTTGACTGCCGGCGGTTGATTGCCCGGACCCGCCGGATTCACGGTGATCGTCACACTTGCACTGGTCGCCAACGCGCTGTCGTTGGCAGTAAAACTCAGCACGTACACACCGGCAACACCGAACGTTGCGGTCGTCGTCAAGCTCGATGGCGCTGCAAAAGTCACGGTGCCGGGACCGGAAATTTTTGCCCATCCAAACGTGAGCACCGCGGGCGGATTGGGAAGGCCGTCGTCGGTAGCGGTTCCGATCAGCAACGCAAAATTTGGCAGCGAGATCGTCTGGTTCGCACCCGCGCTGACCACAGGCGCCTGATTGGCCGCAGAATCCTTGCGCACATCCGCGTCGATGCGGAAGAAGAGATTCGAGCCGTCCTTCTGATAAAACACCGCCGCAATGTCGGCATCCAACGGCGCATCGCTTGTTGCGTCGGTCACCGCGGGACCCACACCACCCCAGTCACCGATGGCGCCGTCGCGGACCACGGTCGCGGCCCATACCAACCCCGATACGGCAAGGAACACGACCAACAGCATGAGTCCGGATTGGCCGGGATACCGGCGGCGCCACCAGAACGTGACCGCCATCAGCAGCAGCGACAATGGCAATACCAACCAGGGCGAGAGCGGGACGGGCGTGACCGTGCCGCTGCCGGGTGGAGGCGCCGCGAGCGCAATGAAGAATGCCGCGGTCGCATCCTGGCCGCCGGTGGCATTGTTGGCGGTGACAACGGCCTTCATGGTCCCGCCTGCCGGCAGGCTGGCCAACGGGATCGACGATTCGATTACCGCGGTGCCACTCGTTCCATTGCCGAGACCGACGTTCCAGCCTCCGGCATCGTAGGTCACCGGTGCGCTCAAGATTCCTGCGGCACAGACCTGCCGCTCGAGCCGCGCGACAGTTACCGCAGTGGTGGATGTGCTGACGACGGTTGTCGATACCACGTCGACACCGGGCACGGGACCATTGGAGCTGGGCACCGTGCAACCCGTCACTGCATTGTTGTCGGTGTCGAGCAGTACCGAAAAGCGATGCTCGGCGGCGTACAGGTCAGTGACCGCAGTCAGTGACAGGGCCGTCACCATCGCAATGGGAAGCCAATTTCGCAATCCGGAACCGTTCCTGGCCATCCCTACCCCTCTCGAGGCAATGCTTTACGCCGAAAGCCGTTCGGCCGGTATTTGCGCATCTGTCCAAAGAGTAAGCGGGACGCGCTTGAGGTACCCTGCGAAAAAGTGCGAAATCTTGCGAAATCGACCGTGCGTCAACTAGAATCAAGTCATCCGCCCCACCTATGAAAACCGACACCGGCATGCTGTTGAGCAATGGCGAACGACTTGACGGTTGGAAGTCGATCAGTCGGTTTCTCGGTCGCAATGTTCGTACCCTACAATTGTGGGAGCGCGAGCGCGGCTTACCGGTTCAGCGCATTCCGGGCGGACCGGGCCAATCGGTGTTCGCGTACGTAGGTGATCTGCAACGCTGGTTGCAGCAAGGTGCGAATGGAACCGCGGGTTCTTCCTCCGCGCTGGCCATTTCCCCGCTGTCCATTCAGACCCGCGCGCCCGGACTTCTGGTGCTGCCTTTCGACTACCAGGGGCCAGGCGGCAGCGACCGCGCATTCATTGGCGGGGCAATTGCTCAGGAGTTGCTGCAGCGCTTGACGGTCACCCCGCTCGCCGACTTGCGCGTCTTGTCATGGACCACCGCGCGCTCGTTCAATGCCAATCCGCGGCGCGCCGATGAATTGGCCCGTGACCTGGGCATTCGCTACCTGGTGGAAGGCGCAGTGCTGGACGCGGGCTCGCGCTGGCAAGTCGACGTCAGGCTGGTCGATGCCGCGGAGGATCGCATCGTGTTCTCAGATCGCTTCGGCGCAAACGGACGCGAGATTCTTTCGCTGCAGACCACCATGGCGGAGTCGGTCGGCGGACACCTCGAATTGCATCTTGCCGGTCGCCTGGTTGAACCCTTCTGGCAAAAAATCGTCGCGCCGGACGCGTTCCTTGCGTATGTCCGCGCGATACAACTTCATTCGGCGCCGTCACCGGAGAACCTGACGCAGGCGATTGGATTGCTGACGGAATCCTGCGCCATCGAGCCGGGATTCCTGCCGGCACGCGCGGCATTGGCGTTGGGCCGATACTTCTTCCAATTCCATCTGCGCAGTGGTGCGGACCGTGATCCGGCCGAGATCAAGGCAATGATCGACCACTGCGTTCTTGAGGGTCCCCAACTCGCGGCAACCCAATACGCCAACGGCGTGTTCGCGTCCGGGCACGATCACGATTGGGACCGGTCGGACGCGGCCTATCGCCAGGTGCTGGCGGCGCTGCCCTCCGACGTGAAATCTCGGGGTAATCTGGCCATCAACCTCATGGTGCGCCGTCGCTTCGCCGAAGCACGGCAAATGCTCGATGTCACGCGCGATCTCGAAGGATCGCTTGCCGCGCTGCAAAGCGAATTGGCGCTGCATCACCTCCGCGGCGACGTCGCGCCGTTGCTCGCCGTGGTGGACCGGATGCTGAGAGTTGAACCGAAGCATCCGCTGGCGTTGTACTTCCGCGCGGACGCGCTGGGATTCGATGTCCGCGACGAGGTTCTGACCAGGGCCACCATCGCGATGATGGACCCCGTCCAGCGCGACCGGAATCGACCGTACCTCGACGCCTGCATCGCTGTCGCGAGCGGCGATACCACGAACATCCACCGTGCGCGCGACGACCTGATCGCCGCCGCCAGTAACGGTACCGGCGATTGGTACCATGTGGTCCAACTGGATGCGGTGCTGGATGACGCTGACGCGGCCACGCGCCATCTCGAACTGGCCATCGACCATCACGAAGGCGGCGTACAGAATTGCGCCGCCGTTCCTCGCCTGGAAGCGATGCGCCGCGACAAGCGTTTCCAGGCGCAGATGCGCAGGCTCAACCTGCCGGCCTGATCGCCCCGGCCGGCGCCAGTTCCGGCCAGCACTGACGTCAGTTCAATTCGTTCTTAGGGGTTCGGACGCGACGTTGCTACCATTCGGGCTCGGTTCGGCACTGGGAATTGTCCCTGCCCCACTTCGCGTCGTGGAACACCTTGGATCTGGCCTACACCCTGTCCGGTTTTGTCGTTGGCGCCATCGTCGGCTTGACGGGCGTTGGCGGCGGCTCGCTGATGACACCCCTCATGGTGCTGCTGTTCGGCGTGGCGCCCGCAACGGCGGTGGGCACCGACCTTCTCTACGCGGCAATCACCAAGGCGGGTGGCGTGGTGGTGCATTCGCGGCGCAACAACATCGACTGGCCCATCGTGCTGCGGCTGGCCGCAGGAAGCATTCCCGGTGCGCTCGCAACCATCGCGGTGCTGACCCTGTTTCCGTTCGAACATGCGGCGTTTTCGCATGTGATTACCACCAGCCTCGGCGTCGCCTTGATTCTCACCGCCATGGCGATCATCGGTCGCGACGCTATCGCGCGCCTGGGACGCAACTCGACCGGCGCCTGGCGCGAACACTGGATCAAACCGCTCACTGTCGTCACGGGGGTCGTTCTCGGCGTGCTGGTGACGTTGTCGTCCGTGGGTGCGGGCGCGCTGGGCGTGGCCGTGCTCTTTTTTCTCTACCCCAAGTTGCCGACGGTTCGAATCGTCGGCAGCGACATCGCGCACGCGGTTCCGCTTACCCTCGTAGCCGGACTGGGCCACGCGCACCTTGGCACCGTCAACTGGGGATTGCTGGGTGCGCTGCTGGTCGGGTCGCTGCCGGGGATCTGGCTCGGCAGCTCCTTGTCGTCACGGGTACCGGACGGTGTACTGCGCTCAGGGCTGGCGGTGATCCTGGTCGTGATCGGCGGAAAGCTCATCCTTTGATCGCGATCAGGCGTGGCTGACTGCCTGGCCGAGCGTGCGCACTTCATCCTGTGTCAGTTTGGGCCCGTCCAGCGTGCACCGCTGCTCCTGTGTTTCCGAAGTTCGAAAACGCGCCATGACCGGCTTCAATTCTTCCTTGACGTACTTGTCGCTATAGCCGTTGAACAGGTGACCCAGAAGTCCGCGGCGCAAGTCGCTCGTATTCAACGCCCAATCGGCCACAGGAAACGTGAGGTTCATATTGCAATGCATCATGATCCCCAGATTGTGGTGCGCTGCATGGTGTCGGCGAATCGTGTTGACCAGCGGGAGGCCGCGCACTATCGAGTTTTCTGGCACATGGCAACAGAAATGAAACGTCTCGTACACCATGTAGTGGCCGATCATGGTGATGAAGACGACGTAGCCCGCATTGGGATTGATGAGCTGGGCCGCGATGAACCCGAAGAGGCTGCCCATCACCGCAAGCACGATCAACACGCGCCATGGGAAGAACACGATGCGAAACTCCTGCACCGTATTGATGATGTGGTCGTTGTCGGTGAAGTACTGGTGATGCTGGCGCGTGTGGCGGTCGTAGATCGCACGCAGTGCAAACACGTCGACCAGGCGGTGCATCACGTATTTGTGCATGCCCCACTCGACGAAGTTGCCGCCGATGGCCACGGGTATGACCAGCAGCCATTCCCAGGTTGCATTGTGCATCCGGCTGACGCACCAAACGATGGCCGCGATCCCTGCCGCGTACATCACCCCGACGTGCACCAGGCCGCTGTACCAGGGGCTGACTGCGGCGAGATATTTCTCGCGGAACCTGCGCTGGCGATCGGTCATCATGATGTATCCTTGCCTCGAGGTGCGGCCGCTGATATATTAGTTGTCGATCATTCGTATGTCAATTGCAGGCTCAGCAAACCGAGTGTCGACCGCGCGCTCGACTACACACCGGATATGCCGCATCGATGAACAAGCGCGCCTCCGTACAGGAATTTACACCCGCGCAAAGTCTCACTGACCGCGCCTACGCCGACCTGGAGGAAATGATCGTCACGCTCAAGCTCGCTCCGGGCTGCGCGGTGTCGGAAGCAGAGCTATCCACGCACCTGGGCATCGGCCGCACGCCCATTCGCGAGGCGCTTCAGCGACTTGCCCGGGAACGGCTCATCTCTATTTTTCCCCGGCGGGGAATCGTGGTCTCGGAGATCAATGTCGCCAGCCAGCTGCGGCTCCTCGAGGTGCGCCGTGAACTGGAGCGACTGGTGGCGCGCAGCGCTGCGCGCCGGGCCAACGACGCTGAACGCGCTCAATTCCTGAAGCTCGCCGCCCGGTTCGAGAAATCTGCCGAGGTCAATGATGACGTCACATTCATGCGCACGGACCGTGACTTCAATGTCCTGTGCTCGACCGCGTCGCACAACGAATTTGCGGCCGGCGCCATGAGTCTCATGCATTCCCTTTCGCGCCGATTCTGGTATATCCACTATAAGGAGGCCGCGGATATGCCCCTTACGGCCAAGCTGCATGCCAATATCGCGCGGGCCATTGCCAATGGCGACGAAGACCGCGCGGCCAAGGCCACCGACAAGTTACTGAACGTCATCGAAAGCTTCACCCGCGGCACCGTAAGCCCTGCATAGAACCAAGCACCGGAATCCCGACGCGCGCCGCCACCAGAGCGGAATGGCAAACGAGTACCAAATCAAAACCAGGAGGAACCACATGAACAGCAATCGCAGAAAGGTCGTTAAAGCCATCGCCGGCGCCGGCGCAGTCGTTGCCGCGCAGCCCTATTTGAGTTTTCCCGCGCTCGCGCAAAACACGCCGCTGAAGATCGGCATCATCGCGCCCAAGGCAGGTATTGCCGGCACTATCGGCGAGGTGGGGCTGCGCGGCACGTTGTTCGCCGTCGAACGCATCAACGCGGCCGGGGGCATCGCCGGGCGCAAAGTTGAACTCATCGTCGAGGAAGAGACCAATCCCAAGGACTCCATCGAGCGCCTGCGCAAATTGGTGCTCCAGGACAAGGTCGACTGCGTGCAGGGCATCGTCTCGTCCGGCGTGAGCCTCGCCATGGGTGCGGTCGCCGAGGAAATGAAAGCGCTGGTGATTTTCTGGGACGGCACGACGCAGGATGGTGTCAAGGAAACCATGCCCAATCCGCGCTACGTGTTCCGCAGCACCGACAACGAGTGCGAAGCGGTGATGGGCTCGCTGCTCGCCATCAAGCATTGGGGCAAGGGTCAGTTCAGGACGGTGGCCGGCATCAATCCCGACTATTCCTACGGTCGCAACAACTTCGCCGCATTCCAGGCGCTGATGAAGAAGTTCAAAGTGGAGCACACGGTGGTGGCCGACCAGTGGCCCAAGGTGGGCACGATGGACCTCACCTCCCATGTCGCCGCATTGAAGGCCGCCAAGCCCGATCTCGTGTACTCGTCGCTGCTGTTTGCCGATCTTCCGATCTTCATGAAGACGGCGTATGGCGCGGGCCTGATGGACGGCAAGACCAAGTTCGTGTTTCCGGCCGCCGGCTTCCAGCACACGTTGCTCAAGAAGGAGTTCACGCCGGAAGGCATGATCTTCGGGCACAACACCCTCTATTTCGCCGCCGAGAATCCCACGCCGCTGCAAAAGAAGTTCGTGGAGGAATACGAGGCCAAGTACAAGGACTATCCACATTGGGAGGCCGACCGCGCCTACTTTGCGATGGAGGTCTACAAGGGCGGCGTCGAAAAGGCGTACAAGGCCAAGAATGCCTGGCCCTCCACCGAGGACATCATCAATGCCATGGAAGGCCTGAAGGTGGAATCGCTGGGCGGTCCCGGACAGATGCGCGTGGATCACATTGCGGAACAGACGTTCTACCAGGGCCTCACCACCCACAAGAACCGCTACGACTTCCCGACGCTGACCGACGTCACCACCATGTACACGGACCAGCTACAAAAGCCCAAGGGAATGGATTTCTGGCAATGGATCGACACGGCCCAGATCAAGCTCTGATCCGTTGACTTCCTTTTTCGACGTACTGCTCGGAGGCGTATTCCACGCCTCCGTGCTGTTTCTTGTCGCCGCCGGGCTGCAGCTCGTGTTCGGTGTGCAGCGCATCGTTAATCTCGCCTGCGGCTCGTTTTATGCGCTGGGCGCCTATTTCGGCATCACCGCCGTGAACTGGGCGATCGCCAACGGCGCACCGGTGTGGTCATTCCTGCCGGTGCTCATCGCCTCCGGCATCCTCGTCGCTGCCATCGGTCCGTTCATCGAGTTGCTGTTGCGGCCCGTATACCATCGCGACGAAGCGTTCCAGCTGCTGCTCACCTTTGCGCTGGTGCTCATGTTCCAGGACGTGCTGCGCTTTTTCTGGGGCGCCAATCCCAAGCAGCTCGGCAACCTCTCGATGACCTACGGCAAGATTGCCTTGGGCGAGGTCAATTTTCCCACTTACAACGTGCTGGTGATGCTCGCCAGCCTGGCCATTGCCGTGGGCCTCGGCCTCTTCCTTCAGCGCACCCGCTATGGCCGCATCCTGCGCGCCACGGCGGAGAACCGGGAAATGGCCCAGGCGCTGGGCGCCAACGTGCGCTGGATCTATGCCAGCGTGTTCACGCTGGGCACCATGCTCGGTACCGTCGGTGGCGCCTTGGTCGTGCCCACCGCGGCCGCTTCCCTCGACATGCCGGTGGAGCTGGTGGTCGAGGCCTTTGCCGTCGTCGTGATCGGCGGACTGGGCAGCATGCGCGGCGCCATGGTCGGCGCGCTGATCGTCGGACTCACGCGCGCATTGGCCATCTCGTTCTATGCCGAGCTGGAAGTGCTCGCGATCTACATGATCGTCATCGCCGTCTTGATCGCACGTCCCGCGGGCCTATTCGGGAAGCCCATCGAATGAGCGCGATGCGCGGGAATTCGGCGCTGGTGGCGTTTGTCCTCGCGGCACTGGTGGTGCTGGCAACATTTCCAAAGTTCGCGGAGCCGTACTACATCACGCTGGTGCTGCCCGCCTTTGCCTATGCCATTGCCCTGCTCGGCTTCAACCTGCTCTTCGGATACACCGGGCTGCTTTCCTTTGGACACGCGCTGTTTGTCGCTACCGGAGCCTATTCCGCCGCGGTATTGTCCAGCAAGTTGGGCGTGAAGAGCTTCGAGTTGATCGTCCTCATCTCCGGCATAGCTTCCGTCCTTGTCGCCATCCCGGTCGCACTATTGTCGGTGCGTTACGTGCGCATCTTTTTCGGCATCCTCACCCTGGCCTTCGGGATGCTCTTTCACTCCTTCCTCTTCAAGTTCTACAACCTCACGGGCGGCGATACCGGCATTCGCGTGCTGCGCCCTTCTCTGCTTGGCATGAACTTCACCGAACTCGACAAGACCGCGTTCCTCATCGGCCCCTTCTACTACTACTGCCTTGCACTCCTGGTCGGCCTGGGCTTCCTGATGTGGCGCATTGTGCATTCGCCATTCGGCCTGCATCTCACGGCCATTCGCGAGAATTCGCGCAAGGCCGAATACCTGGGCGTGCGCGTGCGCCTCTTCCGAATGATCGCGTTCCTGATCTCCGCGTTCTACTGCGCGGTCGGTGGCGTAATCCTGGCCATCAATACCGGCCAGGCCGATCCGGAACTCGCCTACTGGACCCACTCGGGCGAGCTCGTGTTCATGACTGTATTGGGTGGCTTTTCCAATTTCTTCGGTCCCGTCGTGGGCGCCTTCACGTTCATTTTCCTGAAATCGGAACTCATGGGCGCGACACAGTACTGGCGCTTCTGTCTCGGCCTTACGCTACTCGTGATCGTGATTGTGTTTCCGCGCGGCCTCATGGGCTTGGTGCGGGACGCTTGGAAAAAGACAAGGCGCGCATGACCACGCTGATCGAAACCATCGGCGTGCGCAAGGCCTACGGCAGCTTCGTTGCGCTGGACGACGTGTCCCTGACTGTGGCCGAAGGCGAGATGGTGTCCATCGTCGGGCCCAACGGCGCCGGCAAGACCACGCTCGTCAACGTATTGACGGGATTGCTCAAGCCCACGGCCGGCGTGGTCCGCTTCAAGGGACAGGACATTGCGGGCATCGGCCCGGTGTTGCTAGCCAAGCGCGGCATGGCGCGGGCCTTCCAGCTCGTGCATGTCTTTCCCACTCTCACCGTCGCCCAGACCATCGCCGTCGCGGTGGTATCGCAAACCAGCGTCAGCATGAGCTTCCTGCGCTCGGTCAGGATGGAGGACGGACTGCGACAGAAGGTGCGCGAGGTCGCGGCCATCTTCGGCCTCGACGGCAAGCTCGACACGGAATCGCGATTGCTGTCGCAAGGTGAAAAGAAGTTGCTCGACATCGCGAGTGCCTTTGCGCTAGTGCCCGAGGTCATCCTTCTGGACGAGCCGACCAGCGGCGTATCCAGCGGTGACAAGCACGGCATCATGACAACCCTCATCGACGCCGCCAAGCGCGCGGGAGTGAAGGCCATCATCCTGGTCGAGCACGATATGGACCTGGTGGCCGAGTATTCGACGCGCATCGTCGCGCTGCAGTCCGGCCGCGTCCTCGCCGACCGGCCGCCGGCGGCGTTTTTCAGCGATCCGGAAATCATCGCGGCCGTGGTGGGAAAAATGGTCGGCAAGCTCGCCAAGGATGCCAACTGATGCTCGCCATCACCCAGCTCACGGTGGACATCCAGTCGAGTCGCATCCTCCGGGGTATATCGCTGCGGGTTGCGGCAGGCGAATTGATTTGCCTCGTGGGGCGTAACGGTGCCGGCAAGACCACGACGTTCCGAACCATCATGGGCATGCTGAAGCCCGAGAGCGGTAGCATCGTGTTCCAAGGCACGCCCCTGGTGGGCATGGCCACCAACCATATCGCGCAACTTGGTGTGGGCTATTCGCCCGAGGAAAGCCAGGTCTTCGGCGATCTCACCGTGGCCGAGAACATCGAACTGCCCACATGGACGCGTCCGCAGGGGCGAAGCGCGCAAACGCGCATCGACCTCGCGTATTCGATTTTTCCAAATTTGCTGCAATATGCCAAGCGCGGCGGCAACCAGTTGTCAGGGGGCGAGCGCAAGATGGTGTCCATCGCACGGGCGCTGGCGCTCGATCCGCAAATGCTGCTGCTCGATGAACCGTTCGAGGGCCTGTCGCCCGCCATTATCCCCAGCATCAGCAAAGGTATCGCGTCCATCCGCAAACTAGGCCACGGCATCCTCATGGCCGAATCCAACATCCACCATATTCCGGACTACGCCGACAGCTTGTACGTACTCGAGCGTGGCGAGATCATTTACAACGGCAAACCGGGGGAAACCTATCCCCCATCCGTCATGCGTGTCATCAGCGGCGCCGCCTGAACAGGAGATTGCACATGGCCAAGATATTGACCCAGTCCCAAATCGACGCATTTTGGCGCGATGGCTGCGTCTTTCCGATTCGTGTGATGACCGCCGAAAAGGCACTGGAAATTCGCCAGCACCTGGAAGCTTTCGAAAAATCGACGGGTGGTCCCCTCAAGGGTGATCTTCGCCACAAGACACACCTTCTGTTCCCATGGCTCAACGATCTCGCACACGACACCAACATCGTCGACGCCATCGAGGACCTCTACGGCCCCAATCTCCTGTGCTGGAGCACCAATTTCTTCATCAAGGAAGCCTCCAATCCGGCTTTCGTCTCGTGGCACCAGGACTCAACCTATTGGGGGCTCAACAAGCCCGACGTGGTGACGGCGTGGGTGGCGTTCACGCCCAGCAATGCGACCAACGGTGCGATGGGTTTTATTCCGGGCACCCACAAGGCCGAGCAGATTCCGCACCGCGACACCTTTGCCAAGGACAACCTCCTCACCCGTGGCCAGGAGGTTGCGGTCGATGTGGACCAGTCAAAGGCGGTGACAATTACCCTGGAACCCGGCGAGATTTCGTTGCACCATGTGCGGCTGGTGCATGGGTCGCCCGCCAACCCTTCCAATGATCGCCGCATCGGCTTTGCAATCCGCTACATTCCCACCAGCGTGTCGCAAATTGCCGGCCGCGACAGCGCTACGCTGGTACGCGGCGTGGACGAGTTTCACCATTTCGACCTGGAGCCGCGCCCGACCCGTGACATGGACCCGGAGTTCGTGAGGTTGCACAAGGAAATTGCCGAGCGCAACGCGCAAATCCTCTATCGCGGCACCGACGTCAAGACCTACAATGATCCGACGGCATTGCCGGAGCGTCGCGCTTGAATCCGGCCCTGCCCGGCTGAGGCTCCAATGGATATCGCCGCCAAAGCAATGCTGTTCCAGAAGCTACACCTGGGGCCGGACATTCTGGTCATCGCCAACGCCTGGGACGCGGCGAGCGCACGGGTGTTCGAGCAAGCGGGCGTTGTCGCCGTCGGTACCGGCAGCGCCGGCGTGGCGTTCAGCCATGGCTATCCCGACGACGAGTTCATTCCCCGCGACGTGATGCTTGCCGCCATCCGGGAGATCGTCGCGGCTGTCGACGTGCCAGTGACAGCAGACATTCTCTCCGGACTTGGGGATACCATCGAGAAGGTGGCCAACACGATCAAGGACGTCATCGCACTCGGTGCGGTGGGTGTCAACATAGAGGATGGCTCGGACACCGGCGGCCCTCACCTCGCGGACGCGTCGTTCCAGGTGGAGAAGATTCGCGCAGTGCGCCAGGCCGCGCGCGACGCGGGCGTTCCCATCGTGGTCAACGCGCGGACCGACAGTTTCTGGCTCAAGTTGGGCAACGACGCGCAGCGCCTGCGTGACAGCATCGAGCGCGCAAACCACTATCGCGAAGCCGGCGCCGATTGCCTTTTCGTGCCCGCCGCCACCAACTCTGAAACGATCCGAACGTTGGTCAAGGAGATCGCCGGACCGATCAACATCCTCACCGTCCCCGGATGCCCGCCGATTGCCGAGTTGCAGGCGCTCGGTGTGCGCCGAGTCAGCGAAGGCTCCGGGCCGATGCGCGCCACGATGATGCTGACCCGGCGCATTGCACGCGAGTTGCTGGACAAAGGCACCTACACGACTTTCCACGCCGACGCGATTCCATATCCAGAAGCCAATGGATTGTTCCAATAAACGGCTGTTCCAACGACAGACAGCGCGGAAATGAAATTTCGCGCCGCGGTGTTGAACCGCGTCAAGGAGCCCATGACCATCGACACGCTCGATATGGCGCAACTCGAGCCTGGCGATGTGCTGGTCCGTGTCCACGCCAGCGGGCTGTGCCACACGGACCTCGAAGTCATCCAGGGCCAGCTCGCGTATCCGCTGCCCATCGTGCTGGGACACGAAGGCGCCGGCGTGGTGGCGGCCGTAGGCAGCGCAGTTACCGAGGTCAAAGTCGGCGACCACGTCATCTGCTCGTGGAACCCGTACTGTGGGCACTGCTTTTACTGCGATCGCGGCGTGCGCATCCTGTGCGAGGTCCTGACGCGTACACAACCGAAGGGCCAGCTGCTCGACGGCACGTCGCGGATGGCCCGCGATGGCCAGCGCGTCCATCACTATTTCGTGACCTCCACCCACGCGGAGTACACGGTGGTGCCGCAATCGGGTGCCATCGCTATCTCAAAGGACATTCCCTTCGATCGCGCCTGCATCATCGGGTGCGGGGTGATGACCGGTGTCGGCGCTGTTGTACGTAAGGCCAAGGCGACGCCTGGCGCAAGTGTCGTCGTGATCGGCTGCGGCGCCGTTGGACTCAATGCGATCCAGGGCGCGCGAATTAGCGTCGCCGGGCGGATCATCGCCGTCGATGTCGGCGCGACCCAGCTCGCGCGCGCGGCCCAATTTGGCGCCACCGACGTGGTCGATGGCTCCGCACCTGACGCGCTGGAACAGATCCGCGCGTTGACCGGCGGTCGCGGCGCGGACTACGTGTTTGAAGCGGCGGGCAATAAATCCGCGTTTCGCCTGTCCGTGGAAGCGGTGCGCCCGGCCGGCGAGTTGGTGTGGCTGGGCAAGATCAACGTCAACGAAGACGTGGCGTTTCGTTGGGGATCGCTGATGGGCGAAAAGCGGATCGTCCGCTCGAGCTACGGCGAGGCAGTGCCCAAGCGCGACTTTCCGTGGCTGGTCGAGCAATATCTCGAAGGCAGGCTCATGCTCGACGAACTCATCACCCAGCGCATCAAGCTCGAGGAAATCAACGAAGGCTTTGCCACGCTCGCCCGCGGCGAGGGCATTCGCACCGTCATCGAAATGGCATGAAGCACCCTCCCCTGGCCGCGTGGCACGTCGATACGCCGCATCAGGCGTATGCGATGGGCAACCTGCAGCTCGAAACAGGTGAGCAGATCGTCGACTTCTCCCAGTCGTTCGTCACGCACGGCACGCTCAACAGCGACCGTTCCAATGCCATTCTCGTTTGCGCGTCATTGTCGGGCACGCATCATCGCCTGGATTTCCTGATTGGCCCGGGCAAGGCCCTGGACACGCAGAAGTGGTTCATCATCGGCACGGATGCCATTGGCAACGGCCTGTCGACGTCGCCGTCCAACAGTGTTGCCCAACCGCGGATGCGCTTTCCACACTATGCGTTGCGCGACATGGTCACTGCCCAATATCGCCTTCTCACCGAGCATTTGCGAATCAACCACCTACACGCCGTGATCGGCGCTTCGATGGGGGGCATGCAGGCGCTGCAATGGGCTGTGCGGCATCCACAATTCGCGGACGCCATCGTCGCCATGACGCCCATGGCCAAGACTACGCCCTGGTCGGTGCTCGTCACGTCTACCGCTCGCGCCTGTCTCATGGCCGATCCCGCGTGGACCGGGGACGGCTTCGACGCGTCGCCTGAACGCGGCTGGCGCGCCTATGCGGGCCTCATGAATGCGCTGGTCATGCGCACGCCCGACGCCATGGAATTCCTCGCCGGAACGGTTGAAGCCCACCGATGGTTTGAAGGACTTGTCACTCAACAGCACGCCGTCGGCCTCGATCCCCACGATTACCTGTACCAGTCACTTGCCTACGAGCGGCATGACGTGGGCACCACCACCGGGTTTGGTGGCGATACCGATGCGGCGCTGCGCTCTATCAAGGCCCGCGCGCTGCTGCTGGCGCCACCGCTGGATCTGTTGAATCCGGCGCCTGCCGCGCGCGAAGCTGCGCAATGCATTCCCGGCGCACGATTTGTGGAGATCCCGTCGCTGCAGGGTCACGCCGCGGCCGCCAACGCGAAGCCCGAGGACAGCGTGTTCCTCGACAAGGTCGTCGGCGAGTTCCTGCGCGGCAAATGCTGCTGAGGTTGGCTGCTACTTCTTCTGCTGCGCCGACCATTTCTTCAACGCGCCAAGCGTATTCGCCACGTGCTTCTCGGGATTCAGCGACGAGAACGCGTAGATGATGTGTCCATCCGGCGAAATCACGTAGGACACGCGGTCCGCGTACTCGGGCTTGATCGCCAGGACGGCGTCGTAGGACTTCATGACACGCTGGTCCCCGTCTGCAGCGACCGCGAATTTGCTGCGGCATTCGCTGACGGAAAACTTGTTGAGCGTAGCGATGTCATCGTGCGACACGCCGATGACCGTTGCCCCGAGCGCGCGATACGCCTCGACGGCGTCGGCAAAATCATGCGCCTCCAGCGTGCATCCGGTCGTGAATGCGGCAGGGAAGAAGTACAACACCACCGGCCCCTTCTTCAATGCCTCCGCCAGCGAGTATGTGAACACATTTCCGCCCAGCGAAGCCTCGGTCTTGAAGTCGGGTGCGGCGTCGCCGGGCTTGAGGGCAGCCAGCGCCGGAATGGCAATGAAGCATGCGATAAATGCCGTCCACGCGATACGCAATTTCATGACGCCAAGCTCCTTGAATTACGCCATGGATCGCCATGCATGCGGCGCGACCCCAATGGCTACTCCGGCACCAATTGTATCCTCTCGGCCCACGCCCTGTCGCCCATTTCCGGGCAAGCAGCCGCTCCCCAAGATATGTATAGTGCATGGGTTCGATCGGAGGTGCACGGTCGGTAAACGCGGGCGAAAAATGGTGGGGGATATCCTGCAGTTTCCGTTTACATTCGGGATCGAGGAGGAATTCTTCCTCACGCATCCAAAGTCGCGGTCGCTCGCGGTCGAGGTGCCGCGTTCGTTCATGAGCGCGTGTCGCCGGCGCTTCGGCAGTGCAATCGCAGCAGAACTGCTGTGGTCGCAAATCGAGATCGTCTCGCCCGTGTTCGAGCGGCCCGCGCAGGCGGAGGAGGAGCTGACTCGCTTGCGCCACGGTGTCGCGGAGATCGCCATCGACAAGAACCTGCGCCTGCTGGCGGCCGGCACGCATCCGATTTGCGCGTGGGGTGAGCAGGTTGAGACCCCGAAAAAGCGCTACCGCGACATCATGGTGGATTTCCAGATCATCGCTCGGCGCAACGTGCTTTGCGGACTTCACATCCATGTGGCCGTGCCGCCGGAGATGGACCGCGTAAAGCTCATGAATCGTGTGATGCCGTGGCTTCCGGTATTCCTCGCACTGTCCACATCGTCCCCCTTCTGGAACCGCAGCGACACCGGACTTCTGAGTTATCGCCAGGCCGCGTACGACGAATGGCCGCGCACAGGTGTTCCCGACCACTTCATCGATGAAGCGGAGTACGCAAGGTTCGTGGAACTGCTGGCCGCCGGGGGAGCGGTGGGCGATGCAAGTTATCTGTGGTGGGCCATACGACCCGCGTTGCGTTACCCGACCCTGGAGCTTCGAATCTGCGATGCCTGTACGCGGATCGAAGATACGCTCGCCATCGCCTCGCTGTATCGCTGCCTGATTCGCATGCTGTGCCGGCACCCCGACCAAGTCGCAGAGTGGACACCGTTCACGCGCCGCCTCATCGATGAGAATCGCTGGCGAGCCAAGCGCCTCGGACTGCAGGCCGAATTCATTTCGCTCGACGGCAGTCCGGCCCGTCCGTGTAAGGCGGTCGTGGACGAGTTGCTGGAGCAGGTATCAGAGGATGCCGACGCATTGGGCTGCGTAGGTGAGCTTGCGCGCATTCCCGTCCTCTTTGCCGAAGGCACGAGCGCGCACGTCCAAACCAAGCTCTATCACGCCTTTATTCAGCGCGGCGATACGCCGGCAAAGGCGATGCATTCGGTCGTCGATTGGCTTGTCGCCGCCACGATGCCTTCACGCTAAGATGCAATTTAGCGGAAGCGCCTTTGGCGTTTCCTCGATGGTTCGACGAGCGGCCTGGTGAGGCGCCGCCGGGCTGCGGGTGAGATCATGTTCGACGACCGTATCGGTCGACCGCCACCTCGGCCTGCTGAAGATGCTTGAAGATCCTGGCGCGGTCATGCTCGACCGGTACGTCATTCGCGAGATCCGCAACCAGCCCGAGGTGATGCCGCAGCGAGGCAAGGTAGTCAGCGTTCTCCGTGCCCTGAGAGATCGTGCCGATGGCGCGCAGCAAGTGTGCTATCACCTCGACGTTTCTCGCCGCGTTGCAGCGGATCTGATCGAATGCCAGGTTCAGCATGTCGGGAAAGCGCGTTCCAATGACGACCAAGCGCACCTGCCCGTCTTCGGACCGGTGCCTCGATGGGATGACCCTTCCGGCGAGACGCGCCAGAATCGCCGAAAGGTGATCGATACACATGACCGCGGTTGTAGTGTCGTTGATGCCAGGCGACAGTGCCTTGAGGGCGATATCGACCAATTGGCGCAAACCGAAACCCGCCTCCTGGTCAATTGTTCGATAGCGTTGTATCGCAATGGCGTCGCGAAATGCGCCAGCTAATTCCTCTGACAGTTCGATTTCGCCGTTGATCGTAAGCAGCGGCATATCGATCGTGACAAAGTCTCCGGGACTTACCTCCATGCTCACCACGACGTCGTGGGTTGCCGCAATATCCACCAGGCGCTGCCCGGCGATGGTCTGAACGTATCCCCGCGTGGCCGCGCGTACCTGAAAGGTCTGGCCATTGCCCCTTCGCTGGTTCGCTTCGCGAACATCGAGGTCCAATGCGCCCGCCCCGGCACCCTCGGGGAACATTTTATGGACCGCGGCGATGGTCTCGTCGGTAATCGCCGCAATGATGGTCGACGCCTGAATGGATGTGGCGATGTGATGGATGAAGAACACCAGGATGGCGATCCCGAATAACGCAAGCAGCAAGCCAGAAACGACGGCGAGCGCCGGGACGAAGTTGCCTTCGTCTGTACTCCGGATAGTTCGCAAGACCACGAGGCAATACGTGAATATGCCGACGAAGCAACCCAACACGAATTGATTGCGCCGGTCGCGCATGAAGTTGCGCAAGATCCGCGAAGTGTACTGGGCTGACGCGGTGACCAGCGCCGCGATCGTCAGAGAGAACGTAAGTCCGGCCACGGTGATCATCGACGCGGCAATGGTGGAAAGCATGCCACGTGAGCCTTCCGCCCCTGCACCGAACAGGAGCGGATACTGCTCGACCCATTTGAATTGATACTGTTTGTCCAGTTCCACCAGCGCTAACGCCAAAATGATGGAGAGGCAAACGATTACGGCGGGCACAAACCACAAGCTGGAGCGAATACCAATCCAAGTTGATTTAAGATGATTCACGGGCTGACCTTGGCAGCGGGGCGGTCAAGATAACATGGCGTACGCCAAGTTCGCTTAAGAGCAGTTGAACGCTCTTCGGACGCGCGGCCTATTTGAAGGCGATGGACTACGTTCACTTTGTATCTCGACTGACTATAAGACATGCTGGATATCGCCGCCGTCTGCCTCGTGATCACGGCCTTGCTGGCCTATCTGAATCATCGCTTCGTGCATCTGCCGACGACAATCGGTGTGATGGTCATCGCGCTTTGCCTGTCGTTGGCCATCGTGGCCATCGACACCGTGGGATGGAGCCATGCGCTTCGTGACTACGAGGAGTCGCTGCTTCGCTCCATCCAGTTCACCGACGTCCTGATGCAGGGCATGCTGTCCCTGCTGCTTTTCGCCGGCGCGTTGCACGTCGACCTTCGTGAGCTCAAGGCGCAGCGCTGGACCGTCGGTGCGCTCGCTTTTGTGGGCACGATCCTGTCCACGCTCCTGGTCGGATTCGGGCTGTGGTGGGCACTGCCGTGGGTAGGGTTGCCACTCGGATTGCTCGAATGCCTGTTGTTCGGCGCGCTCATTTCGCCAACGGACCCAATCGCAGTGATGGGCATCGTCAAGTCCGCAGGGGCGCCGAAAAATCTCGAATTGGTCATCGCAGGCGAGTCGCTCTTCAACGACGGCGTTGGCGTCGTGATATTCGCGCTCCTGGCCGGGATGCTGGCGAGCGGTGAAGCGCCTACAGCGGCCGGGGCGCTGACGTCGCTGCTCCGCGAAGGCGGTGGCGGCATTGCTTTCGGCCTGGCGCTTGGATACGTCACCTACTGGCTGCTGAAGAGCATCGATAATTACCAGGTCGAAGTACTGCTGACCCTTGCTGCGGTAGTCGGCGGATACGCGCTGGCCAGTCACCTGCACGTGTCTGGCCCGCTCGCCATGGTCGTCACTGGTCTCATGATCGGCAATCAAGGGCGGGCGGAAGCCATGTCGGACACGACGCGCCGCTACGTCGACATGTTCTGGGAACTGCTGGACGA
>JBDTPJ010000047.1:0-26149 GCA_039932755.1 Betaproteobacteria bacterium | reverse complement strand
ACCGGTTCATGGATGCGCTGGACGCGGCGCTTGCATTTGCCCGCGCGGCATCCGCTCGAGCTGCGAAAGGGGAGCAAGAACGACGATCTTGAGAAGGTGGGAATTGCGTAGCACCCGTACCCTATCGGAGGACGTCACGGCATTTGATCTAGGCGGTTTGCTTTTGCAGTACATGGGCGGCGGGGCAGTTCGGGCTTGTTAGTCGCAGCGTTTGGGATTTCATTTCGTAAAATCGAAGCTTGTCCCGTTCTGAAAGCATAGGCATCGCTGATCTCACATTACGCAAAAAACAGCCCGTGTTTGCAGGCCCGAAATGACATCCCGATCTGCTGTTACCCCGCTGTTACGGCCAAACCGCGCTTTGAGATAGTCGACGTAACTGCTTGATTTATTGGTGCCGGCGAAGAGAGTCGAACTCCCGACCTTCGCATTACGAATGCGCTGCTCTACCAACTGAGCTACGCCGGCGTGTGTTGCCTGTTGCTGCTATCCGTTGCTCGCGTTTTTGTTACCCGCGCGCTTGACGCGAAGCCCAACATTATAGCCGACCCATCAGCCTGCTGCCAAGCGACCCTAGGGCGGGGAAACGTGCGGGTGACCGGTGATGCCGGCCAACGTATCCACGCCGTTCCACATGATCTGTACACCGATGCACAGAAGGATGAATGCGGACAGGCGCACCACGACGGCGGTGCCCGTCGCTCCCAGCCAGGTAGACAACCTTTTGGCGTGGCGATAGCAGAAATACACGGTTACGCACATCAGGATCACGCCCAAGAGCGACGATAGCGAGGCCTCGACGAACGAGCGAACGGTCCGCGGGTGGTTGGCGCCGATGGTGATGGCCACGGAAATCGCGCCCGGCCCGATGGTCAGCGGCAAGGTCAACGGATAAAACGCCTCGGTGGCGATGGTGTCCGGATCGTGCAGATCCTCGGCGCCGGCTTTAGTCGAAACATCCGCCTTGCGCAACAAGTCCCACGCCACGGAGCAGACAACGAGTCCGCCCGCGACTTGCACCACAGGAATCGATATGCCGAAGAATTCCAGAACATAGGTGCCGATGAACAGCGACGCCATCAACAGGATGAATGAATTGAACGTGACCTTGCGCGCGAGGATCGTGCGCGTCGAGTCATTCGAATAGCGCGTCATGGCCAGGAATACCGGCATGGCGCCCAGCGGATTCACGATCGGCAGCAACGCCGCATAGACGAGGAACACGCCTTCGGCGAAATGGCGGGGATCGATGGTCACGGTGCGGATTTCGGAGTTGCTGTGCCATCCGGCAACCCTGGGGCCGTCGCGGCGAGGGGAGTGCCCAGCTCGCCATACAGCGCCCGGACGCCGTTCCAGGCAATCTGGACGCCAATGCACAGCACGATGAACGCCGAAAGCCTAAGCACGACCATCAGTCGCGAGTGCCCCAGCCACTTGGCGACGTGCTCCGCGTAGCGATAGGTCAGCCACACGGTCCCCGAGATGATTGTGACGCCAACGATCGCGCCGACCAACGCGATCAGGATCTTGGTGATGCTTGACGAGTGGTTGGCGCCTATGGTGACCGCGACCGAGATGGCCCCCGGATCGACGGTAAGCGGCAGCGTCAGCGGATAGAAGGCGCGGGAGATGAAATTGGCATCAATGGGAGCGACAGAAGTTGGCGCCGCGGTCGCGTCGTCGGTCAACATGCGCCATCCAAGCGAACACAGGACCAGGCCCCCCGCCAGTTGCACGACTGGCACCGACAAGCCGAAGAGCCGCAGGACAAAGTTGCCGAAAATGAGCGAGCCCAGCAGCAGCACGAAGGAATTGACGGCGACGAGACCGGCCAGCGTGCGACGGGTCGAGCTGTCCGCGCCGTGGGTCATGGCCAGGAACATTGGTGCGCTGCCGACGGGGTTGACGATGGGTAGGATGGCACCCACCACCAGCAGGATAACGCGCAACAACTGCTGCAGGTCTTCAGAGAGCATGCGATTACACTACCATAGCGCCTTGCGGTGTATGCCACCTGGTTTGCAGTTGCGGATTTGCCACTTGCCTGCTGCTCATTTGCCCTGACGGATTGTCCCTGCAACTCCCTTTCCATGCCCGCCACGCGCTCCCTGTTCGGATTCCATGCCATCACCGCACGCCTGCGTCTTCGCGCTGACGCCGTGCATGACCTCTATGTGCTGAACGGACGGCAGGACGTGCGAGTACGGGACCTGGTCTCCCGGGCCGAAGCCGCGAGCGTGAAGGTGCACTCGGTGGACGGCGCGCGACTGGACGCGCTGGCAGGACACGGCCAGCACCAGGGCGTGGTGGCCGTCGTGGATGACGCGTTGCCGCACGTGACCCTGGACGACGTCCTGGAGCCCGGTACCGCGCTCGCTCTGCTGCTGGTTCTGGACGGCGTAACGGATCCCCACAATCTTGGCGCATGCCTGCGCAGCGCCGATGCTTTTGGTGCGCAGGCGATTATCGTGCCCAAGGACCGCGCCGTCGGCGTCAACGCCACGGTGGCCAAGGCCGCCTGCGGGGCGGCGGACACCGTGCCCGTGGTGGCGGTCACCAACCTGTCACGGGCATTGCGGGAAATGAAAGATCGCGGCGTTTGGATTCTCGGGGCAGACGCCGGCGGCGAAAGCCTGTACTCCGCGGACTTGAGCGGACCGGTGGCCTGGGTTCTCGGTGCCGAAGGCACGGGCCTGCGTCGCCTGACTCGCGAATCCTGCGACCGGATCGTCGGCATTCCATTGGGTGGCAGCGTGGAGAGCCTCAACGTCTCGGTCGCGGCGGGTATATGCCTCTACGCCACGCAGGCGGCGAGGTCGCGCGAAGGCTAGGGCATTCCCGGCGGTTCCCGTTGCCTTGGGCTTGCGGTACGTCTAGCATGGACGGACTTTTCGCCGGCGTGGGCCCCCTGCAGGCCACGAGCGAATCAATTTCAAAGAGGACACGAATGAACGTTGCCGCTGTTTCGTCCCAAACCTGGAAACGTCTCGCGCTGATTGCCGCGCTGGCACTGACCGCCTCGGCCGTGCAGGCCAAGGGCACGCTGGTCTATTGCTCCGAGGGCAGCCCCGAGGGCTTCCAGCCGCAATTCTTTTCCACCGGCACGACTTTCGATGCCGTTTCGGTGCCCATGTTCAATCGCCTGGTGCAGTTCGAGATCGGTACGACCAACATCGTTCCGGCACTGGCGGAATCCTGGACCATCTCGCCCGACGGCAAGGTCTTCACGTTCAAGCTGCGCCGTGGCGTGAAGTTCCACAGCAACGCCAACTTCAAGCCGACGCGGGACATGAATGCCGACGACGTGATCTTCAGCTGGGACCGGATGGCGAACGACAAGAATGCTTTCCATGGCGGCACCGGCGGGCAGACCTACGCGTACTTCGACGACATGGGCATGAAGAATATTGTCGAAAAGGTCGAAAAGGTTGATCCGATGACCGTGCGCTTCACGCTGAAGCGCCCCGAGGCGCCGTTCCTGGCCGACATGGCCATGGACTTTGCGTCGATCCTGTCCCTCGAGTATTTCGAGACGATGGCCAAGAAGGGCACGCCCAACTCTGCGGACATTTTCCCGATCGGCACCGGGCCGTTCGAATTCGTGTCGTATCAGAAGGACGCGACGATCCGCTACAAGGCGTTTGACCAGCATTGGGCCGGGAAGCCGAAGATCGACAACCTGGTCTACTCGATCACGCGCGATGCTACGGCACGCTACGCCAAGCTCAAGACCGGCGAATGCCACGTCATGGCGTTCCCCAAGCCCGCCGACCTGGTGGAGATGAAGGCCGATGCCAATCTCAATGTCTTGCAGAAGGAAGGATTGAACGTCGGGTACATCGCTTTCAATACGGAAAAGAAGCCTTTCGACAACAAGCTCGTGCGGCAGGCACTGAACCTCGCGACCAACAAGGAAGCGATCCTGAAGGCGGTCTATCAGGGCCAGGGGCAGATCGCCAAGAATCCGATCCCGCCGATCCTGTGGGGATACAACAACAGCATCAAGGACTATCCGTACGATCCGGCCAAGGCCAAGGAACTGCTGGCGCAGGCGGGTTATCCGAACGGCTTCGAGGTTGAACTCTGGTACCTGCCGGTAACCCGTCCCTACAACCCGGACGGCAAGCGCATGGCTGAAGTGATCCAGGCCGACTGGGAGAAGATCGGCGTCAAGACCAAGCTGATCACCTACGAATGGGCCGAGTATCGGAAGCGCAGCAAGACCGGGGAGCAGGCCGTGATGATGTTCGGCTGGTCCGGCGACAATGGCGATCCGGACAATTTCTTCGTGCCACTGCTGGGTTGCGAAGCAGTCAAGGGCGGCGGCAACGTCGCGCGATGGTGCAACAAGGCGTTCGAGGACCTGATCATCAAGGCCGCGCAGACGCCCAAGCAGGCCGACCGCGCCAAGCTCTATGAACAGGCGCAGGTGATCTTCAAGGAAGAGGCGCCGTGGATCACGGTGGCGCATTCGGTCCGCTTCGACCCCATTCGCAAGGAAGTGCAGGGGTACAAGATGGACGCCACGTCGCACCACTACTTCAATACCGTCGACCTGGCCAAGTGACATATCCGTCCAAGAGCAAGACGCAAAAGCGTCGAAGCGATTGGAAACGGATATGTCATCCCCGGCGCGCACGTGGCGTGCGACCGGGGATCCAGCGACTTTCGATGGATGACACTGGGTTCCCGCTTTCGCGGGAACGACGTGTGAGTAGTGTCCCCGCTTTCGCGAGAACGACGCGTGAGTAGTGTCCCCGCTTTCGCGGAGACAACGGAAATATTACCGTCGTCGAAATCGGTAGTAGATCCATAGTGGTGCCGTAACGGATGTTCGCCTTCCTCCTTCGCCGCGTCGCGCTGATCGTGCCGACGTTTTTCGGCGTGACCCTGCTGGCGTTCGCGCTGATCCGGCTGATTCCCGGCGATCCGGTCGAGAACCTGTCCGGAGAGCGCGGCATGGATCCGGAGCGGCGGTTGCGGCTATTGCACCAGTTCGGTCTCGACCAGCCGTTGTACGCGCAGTACTTCGACTACATCGGGAATGTGCTGCGCGGCGACCTGGGCACGTCCCTGACCACGCACGAGCCGGTGCTCCAGGAATTCCTGACGCTGTTCCCCGCCACGTTCGAGCTCGCGTTTTTTGCGCTGATATTTGCCGTATGCATCGGGCTTCCCGCGGGAATCCTCGCCGCGATCAAGCGCAACACCATCGCAGACTATGCCGTTATGGGAGTTTCACTCACTGGCTACTCGATGCCCATCTTCTGGTGGGCGCTGCTGTTGATCCTGCTTTTTTCCGTGCAGCTGGGATGGACCCCGGTGTCCGGCCGTATTGCCGTCCAGTATGACGTGCAGGCGGCCACCGGATTCATGTTGATCGACACGCTGCGCAGCGGCGATGCCGGGGCATTCCGCTCGGCGCTGTCGCATCTCGTCCTGCCGATGATCGCGCTGGGAACGATTCCGCTTGCCGTGATCGCGCGCATGACGCGCTCGTCGATGCTCGAAGTGTTGCGCGAGGACTACGTCCGCACGGCCCGCGCCAAGGGCCTGCCGCGGCTGCAGGTAGTGCTGATCCACGCGTTGCGCAATGCGCTGATCCCGGTGATCACTGTCATCGGCTTGCAGGTCGGCCTGCTGCTGTCCGGCGCCATCCTCACTGAGACCATCTTTTCCTGGCCCGGCATCGGCAACTGGCTGATCCACGGCGTGCAGTCGCGCGACTATCCGGTCGTGCAGGGCGGCATCCTGCTGATCGCGACGATCGTGATCTCGGTCAACCTGATCGTCGATCTGCTGTACGGCGTCATCAATCCCCGAATCCGTCATGCCTGACCTGACGCAGGCATTGGCACCGGGACAGATGGCTGCGCCCCCGGGGCCCTGGCGGGAGTTCTGGCAATCGTTCTCCCGTAGCCGCGGCGCGATGATCGGCTTGGGTCTGGTCATTGCGCTGATCCTGCTGGCCATTTTCGCCGAAGTGGTCGCGCCGCATCCGCCCAATGAGCAGTATCGCGAGTCCTTTCTGACGCCACCCGCCTGGACAGACGGCGGCTCCATGCGCTTCCTGCTGGGAACCGACCCCGTCGGTCGTGACATCCTGTCGCGGCTCATCTTCGGCACACGCCTGTCGCTCATGATCGGGCTCATTTCAGTGGTGATTTCCCTGAGTCTTGGCGTCGTGCTGGGACTGGTGGCAGGCTATTTCCGTGGTCTGACCGAAACCGTGATCATGCGGCTGATGGACGTGATGCTGGCGCTGCCGAGCCTGCTGCTGGCCATCGCGGTCGTCGCGATCCTGGGTCCCGGTTTAGCCAATGCCATGTACGCCATTGCCATCGTCCTGCTGCCACACTATGTCCGCTTGACTCGCGCCGCCGTGATCGGCGAAGCCGGCAAGGAGTACGTCGCCTCGTCGCGCATCGCGGGCGCCGGAACGCTCAGGCTCATGTTCAGCACCATCCTTCCGAACTGCACTGCGCCGCTGATCGTGCAGGCCACGTTGGGGTTTTCCACGGCGATCCTTGACGCGGCAGCGCTCGGCTTCCTGGGCCTCGGTGCGCAACCGCCGACACCAGAATGGGGGTCGATGCTGGCCAGTGCGCTCGAGTTCATCCAGCGCGCGCCGTGGGTCGTCACCTTTCCCGGACTGGCGATCCTGATCACCGTGCTTGCGTTCAACCTGATGGGCGACGGATTGCGCGATGCGCTCGATCCGCGCCTCAAGCGATAGCCGGCAATGGCGCTCCTCGACATACAGGGCCTGACCGTTGAGTTCGGCACGGAGAAGGCGCCGTTCAAGGCGGTGGACGGTGTGGACTTCTCCATCGACACGGGGGAGATCGTCGGCGTCGTCGGGGAATCCGGCTCCGGTAAGACGGTGACCGCGCTCGCGTTGATGGGACTCATCGACTTTCCCGGACGCGTGCACGCGAAGTCCATGGTGTTCAACGGCCGTGACCTCGCCACGATCTCGGATCGGGAGCGTCGCAAGCTGGTCGGCAAGGACATCGCGATGATCTTCCAGGATCCCCTGGCGAGCCTCAATCCGTGTTTCACGGTGGCATTCCAGTTGATGGAGACGCTGCGCATTCATGGCAGCGATTTGGAGCGGAGGAATCGTGCCACGCGCCGCGCGCGCGCGCTGGAATTGCTCGAGCAAGTCGAGATACCGGATGCCGGCGCGCGCCTGGATGCCTATCCGCACCAATTGTCCGGCGGCATGGCGCAGCGCGTGATGATCGCGATGGCCATCGCCTGCAATCCGCGCTTGCTGATCGCCGACGAGCCGACCACGGCGCTGGACGTCACCGTGCAGGCGCAGGTGCTGGCGCTGCTGGCGCGCCTGCAGCGCGAACGTCACATGGCGCTGATCCTGATCACGCACGACCTTGCGCTGGTGGCCGAGACGGCGCAACGCGTGGTGGTGATGTATGCGGGACAGGAGGTGGAGACCGGTCCGGTACCCGGGGTGTTCGAGACGCCGCGTCACCCGTATACGCAGGCGTTGCTCGCGGCGTTGCCGGAGCGCAACGAGGACGCCGCCCGCCTCAAGGCTATTCCAGGCATGGTCCCGGGTCAGCACGACCGGCCCACCGGCTGCCTGCTGTCGCCGCGCTGCGTGTACGCGGTGGCGCGCTGCCGCCGCGAGGCGCCGCCGTTGGCGGGGGAAGCGGGCCGACTTTCGCGATGTCACTTTCCGCTGGATTCCGAAGGGCGGCCGACGGGCGGATGGGCACCGGAATCCGTTGCCATGCCGACGGAGCATTCGGCATGACGGTTGCGCTACTCGAAGCGCGTTCGCTCTCACGCCACTATTCAGTGTCGCGCGGATTGTTTCGGCCCAAGGGCCTCGTGCGTGCGCTAGATGGCGTCTCATTCACGGTGCGCGAAGGCGAGACGCTGGCGGTCGTCGGCGAATCCGGCTGCGGCAAGTCCACGCTTGCCCGGCAGGTGACGATGATCGAGCGCCCGACGTCCGGTCAATTGCTGCTCGACGGCAACGACGCGGGTACGGCCGACGCCGCGTTGCGCAAGCGCCTGCGTCCGCTGGTGCAGATGGTGTTCCAGAATCCCTACGCGTCACTCAATCCGCGCAAGCAGGTCGGCACCCTGCTGACCGAGCCGCTCACGATCAATTCGGCGTTGAAGCCGGCGGAACGGCAGGACGCCGCGCGCGCGATGATGGCCAAGGTGGGTCTGCGGCCGGAACACTATGGCCGCTATCCGCACATGTTCTCCGGGGGGCAGCGGCAACGTATCGCGGTTGCTCGCGCGTTGATGCTGCGTCCCCGCCTGGTTGTTGCCGATGAACCAGTGTCGGCGCTCGACGTGTCGATTCAGGCGCAGGTGCTGAACCTGCTCATGGACCTGCAGCAGGAAATGGGTGTCGCTTATCTGTTCGTTTCGCACAACCTGCAGGTGGTACGCCACATTGCCGACGCGGTCCTCGTGATGTATCTGGGGAAGACGGTCGAGGAGGGGCCCAAGGCCACGATATTCGCACGTCCCGCGCATCCTTATACGCGCGCATTGCTGGCCAGCACGCCTTCTCTCGCCGCGGCGGGACGCGGCGTGCGCGTGGCCCTGGGTGGCGAATTGCCGTCGCCATTGAATCCGCCTTCCGGATGCGCCTTCCACAAGCGCTGCCCCCATGCGATTGCCCGCTGTGCGGCGGAAGTGCCGGTGTTGGAGCCCCTCGGGACAGCCCGGGTTGCCTGTCACCGAGCCGCCGAGCTCAATTCCTGATGGGAACGCAAATGGTTTGGAAAGTGCCCGCCCTTGACGCTGCGCGAGTCCGGGGCGACAGTTAAGCAATGCTCGCTTTCGTCCTCCAGCGCGTCCTGCAGTCAATTGTCGTCATGGCGGTCGTCGCACTGATTGCCTTCAGCCTGTTCAATTTCGTCGGCGACCCGGTGGTTTCAATGGTGGGGCAGGACGCCACGATGGAGGAAAAGGCCAAGCTGCGCAGCGAACTTGGGCTGGACCAGCCGGTCGTCGTGCAGTTTTTCCGTTTTGCGCGCAATGCGGTGCAGGGGGATTTCGGGCGATCGCTTAGGCAGGGGCGCAGTGTCGCCTCGCTGATCAAGGAACGGCTGCCGGCAACCCTCGAACTGTCCTTTGCGGCGGCCTTGCTGGCGTTGCTCATCGGTATTCCTGCGGGCGTTTACGCGGCATTGCAGCGCGGCAGCTGGGGCGCACAGGCCCTGCTGACCGCATCGCTCGTCGGCGTGAGCCTGCCGTCATTCTTGATCGGGATCCTGCTCATCCTGGTGTTCGCCGTGCAATTGGGCTGGCTTCCGTCCTATGGTCGGGGAGATACCGTGGCACTGGGATGGTGGACCACCGGCCTCTTGACGCTATCCGGATTGAAAGCACTGGTACTGCCGGTGATCACTTTGTCACTGTTCCAGATGACGCTGATCATGCGCCTCGTGCGCTCGGAAATGCTCGAGGTGCTGCGCACGGACTACATCAAGTTTGCGCGCGCGCGGGGCTTGTCGAATCGTGCAATCAACTTCGGCCACGCGCTCAAGAACACGCTGGTGCCCGTGATCACGATCACCGGCCTGCAATTAGGCGGGATCATCGCCTTCGCGATCGTGACCGAAACCGTGTTTCAATGGCCCGGGCTGGGCTTGCTCTTCATCCAGTCCGTGTATTTCTCGGATATTCCCGTCATGGCTGCCTACCTGTGCTTCATCGCGCTGATATTCGTGGTGCTGAATCTCGCCGTCGACCTGCTTTACTACGTGGTCGACCCCCGTTTGCGCATTGAAAGGACGACTGCTGCTCTATGAGACCCGACGAATACATCCGGCGCTGGCACGACGAATTCACAGTCATCCGGCGCGACCTGCACGCACACCCGGAGCTGGGATTCGAGGAACACCGTACCGCCCGCGTCGTGCAGGAGCAGTTGGTGCACATGGGAATCGAGCATCACATCGGCATCGGCAAGACCGGCATCGTCGCGGTCATCCGCGGTCGGCGCAACGACCGCGGCCGCAGCGTAGGCTTGCGCGCGGATATGGACGCCCTGCCATTGCAGGAAGAAAATGAGTTTGCCCACAAGTCGCGCCATGAGGGTCGCATGCACGGCTGCGGGCACGATGGCCATACGACGATGCTGTTGGCTACTGCGCGCTATCTGCAGGAAACGCGCAATTTCGACGGCACCGCCTATCTCATCTTCCAGCCGGGCGAGGAAGGCTACGCCGGCGCCAAGGCGATGATCGAGGATGGCCTGTTCCAGCGCTTCCCTGCCGAGCAGGTTTTTGCGTTGCATAACTGGCCGGGATTGCCGCCGGGAAAGTTCGGCATCACGCCCGGCTACGCGATGGCGGCGGCGGACCGCATCGAAATCACAATCGATGGTCGTGGCGGCCATGGTGCGCATCCACACAATGCGGTCGATCCGGTGCTGGTGGCGGGGCACATCATCACCGCTGCGCAGTCGATCGTCAGTCGCAACGTTAATCCGATCGACACGGCAGTTGTGAGCCTGTGCGCCATGCAGGCGGGCCATCCAGGCGCGATGAGCGTGATTCCGTCGCACGCCAAGCTGGTGGGTACTGTGCGAACTTTTCGTCCCGCCACGCAGGACATGATCGAGAAACGCCTGCATCAACTCGTGGGGTCCATCGCTGCCGCGCTTGGTGCCACGGCCACGCTCAAATACGAGCGAATCTATCCGGCCACGCTCAATCATGACCGCGAGGCGCTGTTCGCCGGCGATGTCGCCGAATCACTCGTGGGTGCGGAAAATGTGGTGCGCAATCTGGATCCGTCGATGGGTTCCGAGGATTTTTCGTTCATGCTGCAGGTCAAGCCGGGCGCGTTCGCAAGGCTGGGGCAGGGCGGGACGGAGGGCGGCTGCTTCCTGCACAACAGCAAATACGATTTCAATGATGCGGTCATTCCGCTTGGCGCCGGCTATCTTGCGGCGCTTGCGGAAAAGGCCATGCCGATCGCGAGCAGCCCCTGAATCCAGTACCGCACTTTGCCGGCACTTATGCCGACGCACGCGACAAATTCCTTGCGGCAGCCAAGGCCCGGGGAATGGCAATCAGTCGCCATATCCATCCCGTGGCGCGCGGTGCGTCTGGTGAGGTCCTCTCTATTGATGTGGCATCGCTGGGCGACGCTTCGGCGCCGGCAATGTTGCTCTTGCTTTCCGCCACCCACGGCGTAGAGGGCTTTTGCGGCTCCGGTTGCCAGGTAGCATTGTTGAATGACGCCGAATTTCTGGAGGCTGCAGAGGCGTCGGGAGTCAATGTCGTGTTCCTGCACGCGTTGAATCCCTACGGCTTCTCGCACTTGCGCCGGACCAACGAAGACAATGTCGACCTGAATCGCAATTTCAGGGACTTTGCGGCGCCACCTGCCGCCAACGCAGCGTATGCGGAAGTCCATGAATGGCTCGTTCCCGCCGCGTGGCCCGCGTCGCCCGAAGTCGTGGAGAAAATTGCGGACTATGTGAAACGCCATGGCGAACGCGCGCTGCAACAGGCGATCACCGGCGGACAGTGCGAGTTTCCGAACGGGCTGTTCTACGGGGGAATTCGACCGGCTTGGAGCAACAGCGTCCTGCGTTCGGTGACACGCGAGTGGGGTGCGGGCCGCAAGCGGATGGGCTGGATCGACTTTCATACGGGCCTGGGTCCGCGCGGGCATGGTGAAATGATCTTTTCCGGCCGGGAAGTTTCTGCGGACCTGGCACGCACACGCGCATGGTGGGGAGAGAGCGTGACCTCGTTCCACGACGGCACGTCGGCCTCAGCCACGCTCACCGGCGTGAACTACAACGTCGTCTACGACGAATGCCCCGGTGTGACTTACGCAGGCATAGCGCTCGAATATGGAACGGTGCCGCTTGTCGCCATGCTCGACGCACTGCGCTCGGACCAGTGGCTGACCAATCACCCTGGCGCAAGCGCCTCGCTGCACGCCACGATCAAGGCACAGGTACGCGACGCGTTCTACGGCGATGACGACACCTGGAAAACGACCGTCTACACGCAGGCGCGTTCTGCCGCACTGAACGCGGTGCAGCACCTCGCTACCCTCCAGTCCTGAAATCCTGAAATCCTGAATTCCTGAGATCCGACGCGCAGACCATGGCCACGCAACCCGTTTCCGTCCCACCGCCACCGTCGATCCGGTCGCGCCTTGCGTCGGCGTGGGATGGCGACGTGATGTGGAGTTTCAGACGCTCGCCGGTGGCCATCGGGGCGTTTTCGGTACTGTTCGTCTGCCTGGCGGCGGCGTTCCTGGCGCCGATATTTGCGCCACACGATCCCTTCGACCTCAAAACGCTCAATCTCTCCGACGCGTTGTCGCCGCCGCGCTGGATTGCCGGTGGACTCCCCGGGTTCCTCCTTGGTACCGACGACCAAGGCCGCGACCTCCTGTCAGCGATCATGTTCGGCGCGCGCATTTCGCTACTGGTAGGGCTGGGTTCGGTGGCCCTGGCCATGGTGCTGGGCGTGTCGCTCGGTCTCCTTGCAGGTTACGTGGGTGGCCGCCTGGACGCGTTCATCATGCGCGTGGCGGACGTCCAGTTGTCCTTTCCGGCGATACTGATCGCGCTGTTGATCGACGGCGTGGCGCGCGCCGTGCTGCCCCGGGACGCGCATTCGAGCGCGGTGCTGCCGGTCCTGATTCTGGCCATCGGCCTATCCAACTGGGTTCAATACGCAAGGACTGTTCGCGGCTCGACCATGGTGGAAAAGAGCAAGGAGTACGTGCAGGCCGCACGGGTGATCGGCCGTTCGCCGCTCCAGATCATGGCCCGCCATCTGCTCCCGAACGTGCTCGGTCCGGTCATGGTGATCGCGACGATCAACATCGCGTCGGCCATCCTGACCGAAGCGGCCTTGTCGTTCCTGGGCGTCGGCATGCCGGTGACCGAGCCATCACTTGGGACGCTGATTCGCGTAGGTAACGACTTTCTTTTTTCCGGTGAGTGGTGGATCACGATTTTCCCCGGCGCCGCGCTGGTGGCGATGGTGCTGTCGATCAACCTGCTCGGCGACTGGCTGCGGGATGCATTGAACCCGCGCCTGCGATGAACATGCCTTCGCGTCCGGGATCCGGCGAGCCGCTCCTGTCCGTGAACAGGCTGCGCGTCGAGTTTCCGACTCGTCACGGCACTTTGGTGGCAGTGCACGACATTTCGTTCGATATCGCACCCGGCGAAGTACTTGGCGTGGTGGGCGAATCCGGCGCGGGCAAGTCGCTCACCGGCGCGGCGATCATCGGGCTGCTCGACCCGCCAGGGCGCATCGCCGGCGGCGAGATCCGGCTGTCCGGCCGCCGCATCGACAACCTGCCGGAAGGGGCAATGCGCGCAATACGCGGACGCGAAATCGGTGCCGTGTTTCAGGACCCACTCACTTCGCTCAATCCGCTTTACACAGTCGGCCGGCAATTGATCGAAACGATACGCACGCATCTTGATCTCGATGAAGACGCCGCGCAGAAGCGCGCCATCGACCTGTTGGACGAAGTGGGCATCCCCGCGGCCGCACGCCGCGTCGACCAATATCCGCATCATTTTTCGGGCGGCATGCGCCAACGCGTGGTCATCGCGCTGGCGCTGGCCGCCAATCCCAAGCTGATCGTCGCCGATGAACCCACCACGGCCCTCGATGTATCGATCCAGGCGCAAATCATCCAATTGCTGAAGCGGCTGTGTCGCGAGCACGGGACGGCGGTCATGCTGGTGACCCACGACATGGGCGTGATTGCGGAAACGGCCGACCGGGTCGCGGTGATGTATACGGGACGCATTGTCGAAATCGGTCCGGTCGCAGACGTTATCCATCGGCCGAAGCATCCTTATACCGTCGGGCTGATGGGCTCCATTCCTTCGATCGTCGAGGAGCGCGAGCGCCTGACCCAGATCGATGGCGCGATGCCCCGACTGACGGCCATTCCCGCGGGCTGCACGTTTCACCCGCGCTGCACGCAGGCGTTCGACCGCTGTCGTGTCGATCGACCGGAACTTCTCACGGCGGGCGCCACGCGCGCCGCATGCTGGCTGCGTACCGAGGATTCGACGCCGGGCGCCGCATGAGCGACACGCTGCTCGACATGCGTGGCGTGGTACGCCATTTCGACGTCTCGCCGCCCTGGTTGAACCGGGTGCTCGAGCGCCGGGCGAGGGCGAGCGTCAAGGCCGTGGACGGGGTTGACTTGACCATCGCTCGAGGAGAGACGCTTGGACTGGTGGGCGAATCGGGTTGCGGCAAGTCCACCATTGCGCGCTTGATCGTCGGCCTCTACGCGCCAACCCGTGGAACGATTGCCTACGATGGTGTCGTGATCGCTGGTCCGGGCGCGCTCGACGGCGCGCAGCAGCGGCGGGCCAGACAGGGCATGCAGATGATCTTCCAGGACCCGTTCGCAAGTCTCAACCCGCGCTGGCGCGTCGCCGATATCGTGGCGGAGCCGATTCGAGCATTGCAGCCGGGAATTTCCAATGCGGAAGTGATGGGCAAGGTGGCGGCGCTGCTCGCGCAGGTTGGCCTCAGCGCAGCCGACGGACCGAAATTTCCGCATCAGTTCTCCGGAGGCCAGCGGCAGCGCATTTCCATTGCACGCGCGCTTTCCACGAATCCCTCGTTCCTGGTCTGCGACGAACCGACATCCGCACTCGATGTCTCCGTGCAGGCGCAGGTGCTGAACCTGATGCGTGACCTGCAGCGCGGGCTTGGGCTCACGTATCTCTTCATATCGCATAACCTGGCAGTCGTGCACCACATCGCGGACCGCGTGGGTGTCATGTATCTCGGCCGCATCGTCGAATTGGCCCCCACGCGCGTGCTGTTCGGACGGCCCCGACATCCCTACACGCGAATGCTGCTGGACGCAGTGCCGGACCTCGAATTGGAGGGAAAGTCCCGCATCGCCGTGGCGGGGGAAGTGCCCAATCCCCTCGACCCGCCGCCGGGTTGCACGTTCCATCCGCGATGTCCGCTCGCGAACGAGCGCTGTCGCCGCGAGATTCCGGTCCTCACTGCGGCAAGCTCCAGCGACGACGCCCAGGTTGCGTGCCACGCGGTCGAGGAAGGTCGCCTGCCGCTGCGCAACGAGGTCGACGCGCCGCTCGCGCGGGCCTGACGTCCGGAGGGGTGCTAGCCGGCGCTGCGTTTCCGCTATAATTGCAAGCTTTTGGCGCGTCCCTCGCGACGCACGTCCCGCCGGTTGTACCCCCGGTTGTCAGCACGCATCTCGCGAGATTTCCCTTGCGCCTAACGCAAATCAGGCTTTCCGGTTTCAAGTCCTTCGTGGACCCGACTACCATCGCCACGCCCGGCCAATTGGTCGGCATCGTCGGCCCCAATGGCTGCGGTAAATCGAACGTCATTGATGCCGTGCGCTGGGTATTGGGGGAGTCCAAGGCTTCCGCCCTGCGCGGCGAGTCGATGCAGGATGTCATCTTCAACGGTGCCGGCGAGCGCAAGCCCGTCGGACGGGCGTCGGTCGAACTGCACTTCAACAATGACCAGGGCCGCATCGGCGGCCAGTGGGGCCAGTACGCCGAGATTTCGATCAAGCGGGTGCTCACGCGTGACGGGGACTCGACCTACTACATCAACAACATCCCGGTTCGCCGCCGCGACATTCATGACCTGTTCCTCGGCACAGGCTTGGGACCGCGCGCTTACGCGATCATCGAGCAGGGCATGATCTCGCGCGTCATCGAGGCCAAACCGGAAGAGTTACGCATTTTTCTTGAGGAAGCCGCAGGCGTATCCAAATACAAGGAGCGCCGCAAGGAAACCGAAGGGCGCCTTTCCGATGCGCGTGAGAATCTCGCGCGGGTCGAGGACATCCGCCTGGAGTTGGGCAACCAGCTCGTCCGGCTCGAAACGCAGGCCAAAGTGGCCACCGAATTCCGCGAACTGGAAGGACGTCACAAGCAGTCGCAATACCTCATGTGGTTTGCCAAGCAGCAGGATGCTGTGCGCGCGCGCGACCGGTGCGCTACGGAAATGACCACGCTGAAGGTGGCACTGGAGTCGCTGCAGGCAGAAGTGCGCGCGGCCGAAGCCAAGCTCGAAGCGCTGCGCACCCATCACTACACCGCTGGCGATGCATTGCACGACAAGCAAGGCGGGTTTTACGCGGCGAATGCCGAAGTCACGCGGCTGGAACAGCAACTCACCTTCGCCCGTGAATCGGAAACGCGCATCACCCAGCAGGTCGCACAGCTGACTGAGGCGCTGGGCGCGATCGCGGGGCAGGAAACCGCGCTGGCCGGCGATCGCAGTAACGCCGACGGCGAGCTCGAGGCAGCGCTCACGTCGCGGGAAGCCGCGGCGGAAGCTGAGCGTTCCGCCCAAGCATTGTTGCCGGCACTCGAACAGACCGTCGCCGCCACGTCGGCGACGCTTGCGGAACTTGCAAAGCAGATTGCATTGACCGAACAGGATGTGCGCGTCGCCGAAACACGCCGCGACAGCATTGGCGTCACACTGACGCAGCTGACGGCGCGCAAGGACCGCCTGCAACAGGAACTCACTGGCATTCGCGCGCCGACAACCGATCCACTGCGCGAGGTCGAAGAGCAGCTCGCGGCGGAAACCAATGATCTCGCCGGCAAGCACACGGCGCTGTCGGCCTTGCAGCAGTCGGTCGAATTGCTGCAGTCTCGGCAACGCGAAACCGCAGACGCATGGCAGCGCGACGCCAAGCGGCTGGGCGAACTGGAAGCGCGCTCGCAGGCGCTCGCGGCGTTGCAGGCGCGGATCGGCCATGGCCAGGACATCGACCAGTGGCTGGCCAAGCATGGATTGCGCAATGCCCGTCATTTGTGGCAATCGCTCGATATCGAACACGGTTGGGAAGATGCGCTCGAGGCCGTCCTGCGCGAGCGGCTGAACGCGTTGGAACTCTCCCGGCTGGACGATGCCGCCGCCTGGGTGGACGACGGTGCGCAGCCGCCGCGACGAATTTCCGCCTTTGCGCCGGCACCCGTGCGCCATGTGCCTCATCAGGAACAGGATGCGCTGCTCGCGAAAGTGAAGCTCAAGTTACCCGAGGCCGGACGATTGCTGGCGGATGGTTTGCATGGCGTCCGCTGCCGGCTCGACCTTTCGACGGCGCTTGCGGACCGCGCCGCGCTGGGCCTGGGCGAGGCCTTCGTCACACCTGCGGGACATTTGGTCACCGCGCAGGGTGTGACCTTTTTTGCGCCGGATAACGAACTACATGGCGTGCTCGCCCGGCAACGTGAACTGGACGAACTGGCGACGCTGAGCGTCGCCGCCGCGGCTGCGGCCGAAGCGGCACGCCAGGTGCGCGATACGGTCGAAGCCGAGCTCAAGGTCAAGCAGCAGACCTCGCATGCCGAGAGCCAGGCAGTCAGTTCGCAACAGCGCCGCGTCCATGACCTTGAGCTCGAATTGGTGCAACTAAAGCAGGCTGCCGAAGCCGCAGAACGCCGCCGCGCGCAAATTGTCCAGGAAACGGCGGACCTTGCCACCCAGGAAAGCGGCGAGCGGGCGCAACGAGACACTCTCATCGGTCAGATTGCCGATTTGCAGTCGCGCATGCATGAAGAGATCGCGGCGCGTGAAGCCGCGCGTCATAGCCGTAACGAGGCCGAAGTGGAATTGGCCCGCGGCCGCGAGCGCGTTCGCATTGCCGAGCGCGTGGCACAGGAGGCAGGCTTTGCCGAGCGCAGTTGTCGCGAACGGTTGGCCGAACTCGAACGGCGTCGCGAGTCGTTGTTGGCGCAGGCGGTACAACAAAAGGCATTGCTGGCGCAATTCACGACAGAACAGGCGGCCATCGACTGGACGCCGGTCGAGGAGGCTTTGCAACGGCAACTGGCCCTGCGTGGGGAAGCCGAGCAGGCGTTGGCCACGGCGCGCGACTTGGTCGAGTCGCTCACGGCGGAGCTGCGTGCCGGCGACGAGACGCGCCTCGTGGCCGAGCAGAAGCTGGAGCCGGCGCGCGTCAGGATACAGGACATGCAGTTGAAGGAGCAGGCCGCGTTGCTTGCGGAACAGCAGTTCACGGAACAGCTCAGTGAAGCGCAGGCGGACGTGTCCCTGTTGCCGGAAGCGCTCAAGGCATGGGGCAGTGCACGCACGTTGCCCGCCGAGATCGAACGCCTGAGCACGGCCATCGCTGAATTGGGTGCGGTCAACCTGGCGGCGCTGGACGAACTGGCGCAGACCAGCGAGCGCAAGAACTATCTGGACGCGCAGGCGGCTGACTTGACGGAGGCGATGATCACGCTCGAGTCCGCGATTCGTCAGATCGACAAGGAATCGCGCGACCTCTTGCAGCAGACCTTTGCGGCGGTCAATGCCAATTTCGCCAAGCTCTTCCCCACGCTGTTCGGTGGCGGTCAGGCGCGGCTCGTGCTCACGGGGGAGGAAATTCTCGATTCCGGCGTGCAGGTGATCGCGCAGCCCCCAGGCAAGAAAAATACGTCCATTCACCTGTTGTCTGGCGGTGAAAAGGCGCTCACGGCCATATCGCTCGTGTTCGCCCTGTTCCAGTTGAATCCGGCGCCGTTTTGCCTGCTGGACGAAGTCGACGCGCCGCTGGATGACCCCAACACCGACCGGTTCTGCGCCATGGTCCGCGCCATGTCGGCCCAGACGCAGTTCCTGTTCATCTCCCACAACAAGATCACAATGGAGATGGCCAACCAGTTGATCGGCATCACCATGCCCGAGGCGGGCATATCGCGGGTGGTCGCCGTCGATATTGCGGAGGCGCTTTCGCTGGCCGAGAGTGCGGCGTAGAGGATCATCGCCGAGCTATCGCTGAGCTTCGCGCTATACTTCTTGCTTATGGTGCGCATGCAAATTTCTCGAGGATTCCGGACCCGCCCATGCGCGTGAGTTCGCTTCAGTTGGGCCTCATCGTTGCCGGCGTCCTGCTCGTGGTGGGCGTGCTGATCTACAACGCGTGGCAAGAGCGACGCATCAAGCGCCGGATTGCCCAGGCATTTCGCGCGCCGGACAATTCCTTGCAGCATGTGACCGCGGGGACGCGGGTCGAGCCCACGATGCGCCCGGCGCAGGGCGATGAACCGGACGCCGACCCCGACCCCGACGCCGGCACCGACGCGGCCATGATGCGGGCATCCCGTTTGGCGATCCCGCCGGAGGACGATGCGACCTGGTCGCCGCCCGTGGAAATCATCGAGCATGACCCCGAGGCAGGCGACGTTCTAGAAACCGCTTCGGACGCGGTCGCAACGCGCATCGCGCCAGCGGCCGCTTCTGCCGGCGCGCAGCCGGACCGGGACATCGAATGCATGGTAGTTCTGCAGCCCGCCAAGCCGTTGGCGGCGGGCGCATTGGCCGCCGGATTGCATGCACGCGTAGGCAAGCGCCTGCGCTGGTTCGGCAGGGCAGCGCCCGGGTCGCCGTGGGTCCTGCTCAACGCCGGCACGCCTGGTGAGTTCGTCGAACTGTCGGCGTGCATGCTGCTGGCTGATCGCAATGGCGCGGCGAGCCATGCGCAACTCGAAACCTTTGTTCGCGTGATGAGCGACCTCGCGCCCATGCTGCCGGCGGCGCTTTCCGTTCCGGACGTCGCTTCCGAAGCGGATCGCGCCGAAGCGCTTGACCGCCTGTGTGCGGACGTGGATGTGCAGGTCGGCCTGACCATATTGAAGGAGGATCCGGCCAGCATTGCGGGAACGCGCTTGCGCGGCGTAGCCGAGGCAGCAGGATTCCGCCTTGCCCCAGGCGGTCGCTTCGAATGGACGCAGGACGACATCGGGGCGGTCCTCTACACCATGCAAAACGTGCGCAATGAGCCGTTCACCGTCGACACGCTGCGGACCTCCGCGACAAACGGTGTGGTCCTGGTGCTCGATGTGCCTCGGGTAGCCGATCCGCTGCGCGCCTTCGACCACATGAAGCTTGCCGCCAAGCGAATTGCCCATACGCTCGATGGCGAACTCGTCGATGACAACCGGCGACCGCTGGATGACGCCGCACTCGCTGCCATCCGGAAACAGGTGCAAAGCGCCGCCGATGCCCTCCTGGCCTGTCGAATCGATCCGGGAAGCCTGCGCGCGCACGCGCTGTTCGGCGCCTGACCGTGGGAAAAACCGCACCGGCTGCGGCCGAGGTGGCTGCACAGTTGCCACCTCAGTTGCCATCCCAGTTGCCAACCCCGGTGCCCGCCGATGCAGCGGCACGGGCGGCGACGCTGAGGCACGAGATTGCAGCGCATGACTACAGCTACTATGTACAGGACGCACCCAGCGTAAGCGACACTGCGTACGACTCGCTCTTTCGCGAGTTGCAGGCGCTTGAGGCTAACCACCCGTCGCTGGTATCGCCCGACTCGCCCACGCAGCGGGTCAGCGGCACACCGTCCGAGGAGTTCGAGGCGGTCACGCACCGGGTCCCGATGCTATCGCTGAACAACGCATTTGCCAACGTAGAGGTCGAAGCGTTTGACCGGCGGGTACGCGAGGCGCTGGGTGTCTCGGAAATCCAGTATGCAGTCGAGCCGAAATTCGACGGACTCGCCATCAACCTGACCTATGAAAGTGGGGTCCTGGTTTCCGGGTCCACGCGTGGTGACGGCGCAAGCGGCGAGAATGTCACCGCCAATCTGCGCGCGGTCACATCGATTCCGCTGAAAATCGATGCAGTGTCCGTGCCGTCGCTGCTTGAAGTGCGGGGAGAAGTGTTCATGTTCAAGCGTGACTTCGAGGCGCTGAACGAGGCGCAGGCAAAGAAGGGAGAAAAAATCTTTGTGAATCCACGCAACGCAGCGGCTGGCGGATTGCGCCAGCTCGACCCACGAATTACCGCGGCACGTCGACTGGCGTTCTTCGCGTACGGATTGGGTGCGGTGGAGTGGGGCGCGCGCGAATCTCCGGCTACGCACAGCGCGATGATGCAATGGCTCGCGGACATTCGCTTTCCGGTGACGCGTCACCGCGCCGTAGTGCGTGGCCTCGCGGGGCTGCTTGAATATTACGGACAGATGGGCGCGCAACGCGCGGAACTGCCCTTCGAGATCGACGGCGTGGTATACAAAGTCGACAGCCTGGCGCAGCAGCAACGGCTGGGTTTCGTTTCGCGCGCGCCCCGGTTCGCCATTGCGCATAAATTTCCGGCCGAGGAGATGACCACGCAGGTGCTGGCCATCGAGGTCCAGGTCGGCCGCACCGGGGCCATCACGCCGGTCGCGCGCCTCGCCCCGGTATTCGTTGGCGGCGTGACCGTCACCAACGCCACCCTGCACAATGAGGACGAGGTGCGGCGCAAGGACATCCACGTGGGGGACACCGTGATCGTGCGCCGCGCCGGTGATGTCATCCCGGAAGTGGTGCGCGTTCTGCTCGAGTATCGGTCGAAGGATGCGGCAGCGTTCGTGATGCCGACGATATGCCCGGAATGTGGCTCGGCGATCGAGCGCTTGCCGGACGAGGCAATCGCGCGCTGCACCGGCGGCCTCGTATGCCCGGCACAGCGCAAGCAATCGCTGCTGCACTTTGCCGGCCGGCGGGCACTCGACATCGAGGGCATGGGGGACAAGCTGGTCGACCAGCTGGTCGATGCCGGACTGGTGCACACGCCGGCAGATATCTACAAGCTTGGCCTGGCGAGGCTTTCCGCGCTGGATCGGATGGCCGACAAGAGCGCTCGAAACGTGATCGCCGCCATCGAGAAGAGCAAGAACACCACGCTCGCGCGATTTATCTTTGGGCTGGGAATCCGGCACGTGGGCGAAGCCACCGCCAAGGATCTCGCGCGGCATTTCGGCAACCTGGATGGGCTGCTCGACGCGACAGGAGAGGAGCTGTTGAAGGTCAACGATGTCGGGCCGGTCCTGGCGGAGTCGATTCGCGGTTTTCTGCGCGAACCCCACAATCGCGAAGGCATCGAGCAGTTGCGAGCGGCCGGCGTACACTGGCCCGACGCGGAACCGCAGCGCGTTCTCGCGGGTGCGATGTCCGGTCGAACGTTTGTGTTGACGGGCACTTTGCCGACGCTGTCGCGCGACGACGCGAAGGCGATGATTGAGGCGCGCGGTGGCAAGGTTGCCGGCAGCGTGTCGAAGAAGTCCGACTATGTCGTGGCCGGTACCGAGGCCGGTACCAAGTTAACCCGGGCGGAAGCGCTAGGATTGAAGATCCTGGACGAAGATCAGCTACGGAAACTGTTGGCCGAGTGAACAGCGAAAAAATCGATACCCATGCAAAAAATCACCAAAGCCATTTTTCCGGTCGCCGGCCTGGGCAGCCGGTTCCTGCCTGTCACCAAGGCCAGTCCGAAGGAAATGCTTCCGGTCGTGGACAAGCCGCTCATCCAGTATGCCGTCGAGGAAGCCGCCGCGGCAGGCATCACCGACATGATCTTCATCACCGGCCGCAACAAGCGCGCCATCGAAGACCATTTCGACAAGGCGTACGAGCTCGAAACGGAGTTGGCGCTGCGCAACAAGGCTGAATTGCTGGAAGCTGTGCAGGCGGCGACCCCTCCCGGCATCAACTGCATCTTTATCCGGCAATCGGAAGCGTTGGGGCTGGGTCACGCGGTCTTGTGCGCGGAACCGGTGATTGGCGACGCCCCCTTTGCGGTCATCCTGGCCGACGACCTGATCGACGCACGGATACCGGTCATGCAGCAGATGGTTGAGGTATCCTCGCGCGTGAATGCGTCGACGATCGGCGTCATGAATGTCGCGGCGGGCGAAACGGGCAAGTACGGCATCGTCGAGACCGGAGCAGTCGCCGACCGCATGGCGCGCATCACGGGCATCGTCGAGAAACCCAAGCCGGGCACGACCACGTCGACACTCGCGGTGATCGGCCGCTACGTCCTCTCGCCCCGGATCTTTCGCCACTTGCGCACGATGCCGGCCGGCGCGGGCGGTGAGATCCAGTTGACCGACGGCATTGCGCGCCTGGCCGCTGAAGAGGCCGTGTATTCCTATGCATTCGAAGGTCGACGCTACGATTGCGGCAACAAGCTGGGATACCTCGAGGCTACGGTGGACTTCGGACTCAAGCACCCGGAGACGGGTGCGGGATTCGCGCGCTTCCTGGCCGAGCGCAATCGCTAGTCCGGCAATGACGCTCAACGAGCTCCGGTACCTGGTAGCGGTCGCCCAGGAGCGCAACTTCGGTCGCGCCGCGCAGAAGTGCTTCGTGAGCCAGCCCGCGCTGTCGGTCGCGATCCAGAAGCTCGAGGAGGAACTGGGCACGCAGGTGTTCGAACGAGGGAAGAACGAGGTTACGGTGACGCCGGTCGGCGAGCGCATTGTCGAACAGGCGCAGCGCGTGCTCGAAGAGTCCTCTCGCATTCGCGAAATCGCGCAATCCGGCCGCAACCAGCTGTTCGGCGCGCTCAAGTTGGGCGTGATTTACACGGTGGCGCCGTACCTGCTGCCCGACCTGATTCCGGTGCTGCATGACCGCGCACCGCAGATGCCGCTGGACATCGAGGAAAACCTGACCGAGAACCTCGAGGCGGGCCTCCGATCAGGCCGCGTCGACGCAGCCATCGTCGCGCTGCCCTTTGCGCCGGCGGGTGTGGTCGCGGAGTTTTTGTACGAGGAACCGTTCCAGGTCGTGGTGCCCAACGGACACAAATGGGCGAAGCGCAAGTCGGTGCAGCCCTCGGAGCTGGCCGGCGAGAACACGATCCTGCTCAACGTCGGGCATTGCTTTCGCGACCAGGTGCTGGAGTCATGTCCAGAGCTGAACCGCGCCAATGCGCACATGCCCCGCACCAATTCGCTGGAAACGGTCCGCAACATGGTGGCGTCAGGGCTTGGCATCTCGGTGTTGCCGCGCGATGCGCTGACACCCAAATATCACAGCAGCATGGTCGTGCCGGTACCGTTCTCGAAACCGGTGCCCACGCGGCGCATCGCATTGGCCTACCGGCGCAGCTTTCCGCGGCCAGCCGCCATTGCCGCCATTCGCGAGGCAGTGGCCGAATGCCGTACGGCGATGCCTGAGCGTCCCCGCGCCGCATGACGCTTAAGCCCGGGGCGCGTCAACCCAGGAAGTGATGCGGAATCCACGCCGCGAGATCGGGCCAGAACACGACGGCCAGCAGCACCACGAGTTCGGCAAGGATGAACGCCCAGCAATAGCGGATCGTCTCGCTGTACTTGCAGCCCGCAATGCTGGTCGCTACGAACAGCAGCACGGCCACGGGAGGCGTCGTCGAGCCAATCTGCGTGGCCATGACCATCATCAGCCCGAGCTGGAACTCGTCGATGCCGAAATTGCGGCCGACGACGACGGCGACCGGGATCATGATGATCAGGATGGCCATCGAATCGACGAACATCGTCAGCACCAGCATCACCGACATCAGCAACAGCATCACGCCGAGCTTCGATCCTGTGATGCCGGTGATTCCCGCCAGAACGATGTCGTTGAAGTTGAGATACGAGAGCAGCCAGCCCAAGGCGCCGGCGACGCCGATGATCCCCGATACCATTGCCGTGGTCACGCCGGCGCGGATGAAGATGTTGGGCAGGTCGCGCAGTTTCAGCTTGCGATAGATGAAAAAGCCGACGAAGAAGCCGTAGAAGCACGCGACCACGCCGGCCTCGGTCGCGGTAAATGCGCCGGTCAGGATGCCGCCGACGACTAGGATTGGCGCCAGCAGCGCCGGCCAGACATTGACGGTGGCGCGCATCACCTTGCGCAACTCGAAGGCGCCGCTCGTGTAGCGCAACTCGGGGAACGCGATGTGCAGCGAGTACAGCTTGATCACCACCATCAGTCCCAGGCCGATAAGCATGCCAGGCACGATGCCGCCCAGGAACAGTCCACCGATGGACACGTTGGCCATCGAGCCGTACACGATCATAGTCATCGAGGGCGGAATGATCGCGCCGATGGTGCCCGCGCACGCGACCAGCGCCGCGGCGAATCCTGGCTTGTAGCCGCGGTCCTTCATCGCCGGCACCAGGATCGAGCCGATCGCCGAGGTGTCTGCGACCGACGAACCGGAAACGCCGGCGAACACCATGCTGGCGACGACCGACGCATGTCCCAGGCCGCCGCGCCAGTGGCCGACCACCGTCTGCGCGAACTCCACCAGGCGCTTGGAGATGCCACCAGCGGAAATGAGCTCTCCGGCGAGAATGAAGTAAGGCAGCGCGAGCAGGCTGAAATTGTCCAGCATCGCGAACATCTTCTGCGGAAACAGCGCTGGCACCAGCGAAGGCGTTTCGAGAATGCCGACCAGGCCGACGATGCCCATCACCAGCAGGATGGGCACGCCCAGCGTGATCAGCGCCAGCAGCAGAACGAAGAGGCCGATCAGCATCAGTGTCCCGTCCCGAGCGATTCGGGCGGCAGATCCTGCCAGCCGAAGTAGGTGGCGAAGCGCCTCGCTGCGACGAACGCGAGGTACGCGCTGCCGACCACCATGATCGAATAGACGTAGTTCATCGGGATGCCGAGACCGGGACTGTCCTGGCTCTTCGCCACCGCCATGATGAGCAGCGTGTAGCGGCCGATGGCGAAGGCGAGGATGAACCACAGCACCTCGGTGAGCAGGCCGACGCCTCGTTGCACAGGCTTGGGCAGCAGGAGCAGCAGCATGTCCATACCGAGGTGGGCGCCGCGCCGGTAGGCGACCGGAATGGCGAGCATCACCATCCAGATGTGTCCGAATTTCTGGAATTCCTCGCTCCACGACAGGGGCAGGCCTAACACGAAACGATTGAACACCTGCAGGCCACCGACCAGGGTGAAGGCGAGAAAGAACAGGAACAGCGTGTATTCGACCGTGCGGTCGATCCTGCGAAAGAGCGTTGCGATCATGGCTGGTCTGTCAGGAAGCAAGGTGCCGGTGGAAATTCGGATGCCGTCGTCCCCGCGCACGCGGGGACCCAGCGACTTTGATTGATCGAACTAAGCGCAACGACACTGGGGCCCCGCGTGCGCGGGGACGACAGGACCGCGCCTACTTTGTGTCGCGGATGGTCTTCAGCAGGTCCTCGGCGCCGATGTTCTTGGCCAACTGGTCCTGCAGCGGGCCGGCGGCTTTCAGGAACTGGGTCTTGTCGATCGGATTAACGATCATGCCTTTCGCCTTCAGCTTGTCCATCGACTCGTCAGCGCGCTGGACGGACAGGCTGCGGTTGACGTCCTGCCCGAGTTTCGCGGCGGCGG
>JBDTPJ010000046.1:0-26244 GCA_039932755.1 Betaproteobacteria bacterium | reverse complement strand
AAAAGCCTTACTGCGTTGTGTGAGCACCAAAGTCTTGGAACATGTTTCCCTGACCTGACCGTTGCCGGCCATGCCAAGGGCTCGCAAGCCCCAGCACCCACACCTATCGGTTGCCAATTTTTAAAGAGCGGCTGCGGATCATTTCCATCGCGTAAATCATGCCGCGGTGTCTTGCGGGCAGTGCGGTTGGAAGAAGATGCAGCAAAGAAGCGCGATTATAGGATCTTTCCGGTGGCCTTGCAACCCCCTTCTTCGACTATCTCTTGGGTTTCCATCGCCGAATCGAGCTCCCAACCTGAAAACGGTCCAGAACTCCCTGTTTCTAAAGGAGTGCGCGCATGACCGCCACAGTTTCTTCGGCACAGCGCGCCCAGGTGTAGGTCCTGGCGCGGGCCAATCCAGCCTCCTTCAACCGGTCCGCCAATGCGAGATCGTCCATGACGCGAGCCATAGCCGCTGCGATGTCGTCCGTGTCAGTCGGGTCGACCAGCAAGGCGGCGTCACCCGCCACTTCCGGTAAAGAGGTGGTGGTGGACGTGACGACCGGAATGCCTGACGCGAACGCCTCCAGCATGGGCAGCCCAAAGCCTTCGTATAGGGAAGGAAACACGAACGCGCTGGCGCCTTGGTAGAGGGCGCGCAGTTCATCCGCCTCAACGTAGTCCAGCCAACGCACGCGTCCATGTACGGCGAGCGCGCGCAGGGTCTTGACCAGTTCACCGGCGCGCCATCCGGCCTTGCCTACGATGACCAGCTGACGCTCCTGCTGCATGCGCGCAGGCAATCGGCGATAGGCTTCGATGATGCGCTCGACGTTCTTGCGTGGCTGCAACGTGCCAACGCACAGGAAATAGCCGCGAGCAACGTCGAAACGCATACATACTGCCGTGACCCTCTGCGGTGATTCGCGCTCGAACCAGCGGGCGTCAACCCCGAGCGGTGTCACTGAGATGCGTGCAGCTGGTATCCCGTACTGCTCGACCAACTCCGGCACCATTGCGTGTGAAATCGCGAGGACATGATCGGCCCATCGCGCCGATTGCCGAAGGAGGAAGTTCTTGGGACCACGCATGCGCGGATTCGCCCATTCGGGATGACTCAACGGAATGGCGTCGAACAACGTCGCGCAGACGGGCGTGCCTCGCAGACGCGGAATTCGATAATCGCTTGCGTGAAACACATCGATGCGCCGGGCCAGTTGACGGGCGCCGACCGCAACCGCCCCGGTTGCCCATGACACCGCTGCTGATACGGCCGCACGCTGCGGCAGCGCCAACGCGCCCGGTGGCGCATGCCGCAAGGCACGTGGGCCGATCACGACGGGAATCGGCACCACATCGTCGCGCAGCGCATACGCCGCCGTCAGTTCGCGGGTGTAGACCCCGATGCCATCAGGTCGCTCCGGTATTGCCGAACCCTCCGTTGGCGTGGCGCTGATGCCGACGCGCAGCGGTGCGGGTATGTCCATGTCAGCTGGCACCCTGTCGCACGCCGTCGTAGAACGCGATCGCCGGAGGAATATCGCCGACGAATGCGGCACGGCGATCGGCTACGACGACGGCGCGATCGCATAGTTCGCGGATATGTTTCAACTCGTGCGAGACGAACACGATGGTCACGCCGCGATTCCTGAATTCGTGGATCTTCGCAATGCACTTGGCCTGGAAGGCCGTATCGCCAACGGCCAGCACTTCATCGATCAGAAGGATTTCCGGGTCGAGGTGCGCCGCCACCGAGAACCCAAGGCGCGCCACCATTCCAGTGGAAAACGTGCGCACGGGTTCGTCGATTGCCTCCTCCAGCTCAGCAAATTCGACGATGCGCTCCATGCGTGCAGCCACCTGCGCACGCCGCATTCCAAGGAGAACGCCGTTCAACATCACGTTGTCACGCCCTGTCAGATCGGGATGAAAGCCCGCGCCCAATTCGAGCAGCGGCGACACGCGGCCATTGACCGCGAGGGCACCCGAACTCGGCCGGATGACGCCAGCGATCAGTGACAGGAGCGTGCTCTTGCCCGCGCCATTGCGGCCCATGACGGCAATGGACTCGCCGTGCGCGATCCGCAACGAAAAATCCTCCAGCACCACCCGGTTTTCGGAGCGCATGTTACGCAGTGCGCGCGGCGGATTGAGGATCAGGTTCTTGATCCCGCCTCCGCGATGCAGCGCCAGCGCATAGGACTTGCCGACGCCGGCGAATTCGATCATGGGTTCGCTGCCCGTCCCGGACATCAGAGTGCCTCGGCGAATTTCCATTGCAGCCGATCGAATATGGCATGGCCCACCACGACCGCCACCAGCGCGATGACCGCGGCCGCGCTGAGGGCTGGCCAGTTCATCGTGCCGTCGAGCAACAGCGAACGCCACGCCACGATGAGATAGGTGAAGGGGTTCAACGCAATCAGCGGCTGGAACAGGGGCGGCACCATTTGCCGCTCATAGATCACGGGGGTCACGTAGAACAGGACGGTCATGCCGAGCCCGATCAGGCGCTCCAGGTCGCGGAAGAACACGCTGCAGGAAGCAACCGCCAGGGCGATGCCGTAGATCATCAGACCCTGAACGATCAACAGGATCGGCGCGCCCCACAACCAGGCCATGGAGATCGTGCCGCGCCCGAAGAGCAACGCAAGTCCAGCCAGGACCGGCAGGCACAGCAGGAAGTGGAGACCCTCGGTTGCCACCGACGACGCGACGATAAGATAGCGCGGGAACGCGATCTTCTTGACCAGTGACGCGTTGTTGGTAAAGGCCCGGGGAGCGAGTTGCAGCGAGTTGTTGAGCCACTGCCACGGGAACAGGCCGGCCAGCAGGAAGATGAAATAGCCTTCGATCTTTACGTTGAGGATGGCCTTGAACGCAATCCAATAGGTCACTGCGAATACCAGCGGGTTCAGCAGCGACCAGCCATAGCCTAAAACCGTGCGCTTGTAGCGGACCTTGATTTCCTTGACGGTGAGCGCCACTACCAGGTCAAAGTAGTAGGCAAAGCGAGTTGGAAGATTGGGCGCAACAAGCGGACCCCGATGCGGGGCCTCAGGAGAAGACCGACCGTTTGCCGGTGCAAAGGCCCCTGGTTCGGCCAACGGACTATTCCTTGCTGACGCGGCGCATGTCGGCGTCGACCATCATCCCGATGAGCGCGTCGATGCCGGTCCGGGCCTGCCAGCCCAGCACCCGCTTTGCCTTGGCCGGGTTGCCGAGCAGCAGTTCCACTTCGGCGGGCCGGAAGAATTTGGGGTCGATGACGACATGGTCGTTGTAGTCGAGACCTACGTGCTGGAACGCGATGCGGCACATGTCGCGGACGGTAGTCGTGACACCCGTGGCGATCACATAGTCGTCGGGCTTGTCCTGCTGCAACATGAGCCACATGGCCTCGACGTAGTCGCCTGCAAAGCCCCAGTCGCGCCTGGCGTCGATGTTCCCCAGGCGCAATTCCTTCTGCTTTCCCTGCTTGATGCGTGCCGCGGCGTCGGTAACCTTGCGTGTGACGAACTCGATGCCCCGCAGCGGCGACTCGTGATTGAACAGGATGCCGTTGGAGGCGTGCATCCCGTAGCTCTCGCGGTAGTTGATCGTGCTCCAGTGCCCGAAGAGCTTCGCCACGCCGTAGGGACTGCGCGGGTGGAAGGGCGTCCTCTCGTCCTGCGCGTCGGTCTGGACCAGCCCGAACATTTCACTCGTGGAGGCCTGGTAGAACCGGACCCCGGGCTGCAGCCGGCGCAACGCTTCCAGCATGTTGACGACGCCGACACCGTTTACCTGGGCAGTCACTTGAGGTTGTGCCCATGACGTTCCGACAAAGCTCTGCGCCGCGAGGTTGTAGACTTCGTCGGGCCGGGCGGATTCAACCGCGCGGCAAAGCGAAGCCATGTCAGTCAGGTCCCCGTGCACCAGTACCACGTCCTGTTCGATGCCCACTTCGCGCAAACGCCAATTGGACTCTGTCGCGCGCCGCGCCACGAAGCCATGAACGGTGTATCCCTTGCCGAGGAGCAGGCTCGCCAGATAGGCGCCATCCTGGCCGGTAACGCCCGTGATCAATGCGGTTTTGCCCATCGTGCAGTCTGTCCCGGTGATTGCGGTGCGTGTGTTTTGTCGCGGAAAAGCTCTTTATTATCGCATTTTGGACCCCATTCGCTCGCTCACACGTCCGTAAACTGAGGCTTTCCGTCCGCATGCGCATTGCCATCGTCCATGACTGGCTCGACACCTGGGGCGGCGCCGAACTGGCGCTGGAGCAGTTGCTCTCGCTCTACCCCGCTGCCGAGCTTTATACGCTGGTCGACTTCATGAGCTCTGCCGATCGCGCGCGTCTCGGGGCAAGGTCCATACACACTTCCTTTATCCAGCAACTGCCATTCGCGCGCACGGGGTTCCGACGTTATCTGCCGTTGTTTCCCCGCGCGATCGAGCGCTTTGACGTTGCGGGCTATGACCTCGTGCTGTCCAGTTCGCACGCGGTCGCCAAGGGCGTGCGCACGACACCCGCGCAACTGCACATCTGCTACTGCTACACCCCTATGCGCTATGCGTGGGACCTGCAGGATCAATACCTGGCACAAGTCGGGCTCGCACACGGCCTGCGCGGCCGAGTAGTGCGCCGCTCGCTTGCACGCCTGCGCGCCTGGGATCGCGGGGCGAGCAAGCGGGTCAGCCATTTTGTGGCGATCTCTCACGCGATTGCCGAGCGCATCCGTCGTTGTTACGGCAGGGAGTCGACCGTGATCTATCCCCCTGTCGCCACACCGGTACAGGAACGCGAACCTGCCCGGACCAAGGCCTATGTCACGGTGTCGCGCCTGGTCCCGTACAAGCGCGTCGACCTCATCGTGGCCGCGTTCCGCCTGTTGCCGGATCGGGAGCTGGTGGTGATTGGCGATGGTCCCGAACGCGCCCGTGTCGAAGCCAATGCCGGTCCCAACGTCAGGCTGCTTGGCAGGACATCCGACGGAGTCCGCGATCAATGGCTGGCCGAGGCAAGGGCGTTCGTGTTCGCTGCCGATGAGGATTTCGGGATTGCGCCGCTGGAGGCCCAGGCGCGAGGGACGCCGGTGATCGCCTACGGTCGTGGCGGGGCATTGGAGACTATTCTTGCCCTTGATGCCGTAGCACCAACGGGGGTGTACTTTGCCGAGCAGACGCCCGAGGCGATCGCCGCAGCCGTCCGCGAATACGAAGCCAATGCCGCACGTATTTCAGTGGCGGCCTGCCGCGCCAATGCGGCACGCTTTTCGGACGGGCGCTTTCGCGGCGAATTTGCGGCATTTGTGGCCACACACCAGGCGCGATTCAACTTGGGTGAGCGCGCGCAATGAAGCGCAGCCTGCTCAAGGCCAACGCGCCGCTGTTCGAGTGGCTGCTGCGCGTGTTCGATCCGTTGCTTGTTATCGTCGCGGGTCTGCTTGCCTATCGCTGGTACCTGGACTCCTGGAACCTACCGGAGCGCTATCTGGTGGCGCTGATCGGAATGGCCGTCTTCAGCTTCGCGGTCTTCCCACTATTTCGACTCTATTCCCCGCAGCGTGGCGTGACAATGTTCGCGGAGGCCGGACGGTTGGTGAATGTCTGGCTGCTGGTCTCGGCGGCCTGGTTTGGTTACCTGTTCTTGTCCAAATCGGGTACTGATTTTTCGCGCGGATGGTCGTTGTACCTGATTGCATTCGGCATGGGCCTGCATCTGGCGGTCCGGGCTGTCATCCGCCTCATCCTCCGCAGCCTGCGAAGGCGCGGCCACAACCAGCGCTTTGTCCTGATCGTCGGTGCCGGTCGCCTCGGGCAGGATATTGCGCGGAGGCTAGCGCGCACGCCCTGGAGTGGGTTGTCGGTACGCGGCTTCTACGACGATGACGCCACACTTTCGGGAACTCGGGTCGAGGACATCGAGGTGCTGGGCACGATCGATGTCCTCGCAACGGATCTTGAACGCAGTCCCGTGGACCAGGTCTGGATTGCACTTCCATTGCGGGCCGATGCGCGGATCCGCGAACTGCTCCTGCAACTACGCCAGCATTCGGTCGAAGTGCGGCTCGTTCCGGACATCTTCAACTTCGCGCTGCTCAACCATTCGATGACGGAAGTAGCAGGCCTGCCCGTGATCAACCTCACCGAATCGCCGCTCTCCGAGGTCAATCACCTGTTGAAGAGCCTGGAGGATTTCGTCTTTTCCCTCGTGCTAGGCATCGTCGCCGCGCCCGTGATGCTGTTCATTGCTGCGGGAATTGCCCTGACTTCGCGGGGGCCGGTTTTCTATCGCCAGGAACGCGTCACATGGAACGGGCGTCACTTCATGATGCGCAAATTCCGCACCATGCCGGTCGGTGCCGAGGCGGCCACAGGGCCGGTGTGGGCGCGTCCCGGTGAACAGAGGGCGACAGCTTTCGGCGCATTCCTGCGCCGGACGAGCCTTGACGAACTGCCGCAGCTCATCAACGTGTTGACCGGCGACATGTCCCTGGTCGGCCCGCGGCCGGAGCGGCCGGAGTTCGTCGAACAGTTCCGCCAGCAGATCCCCGGGTACATGCAAAAGCACCTGGTAAAGGCCGGAATCACCGGCTGGGCGCAGGTCAATGACCTGCGCGGCGACACCGACCTTACCCGCCGTATAGAATTCGATCTCTACTACATTGACAATTGGTCGCTCTTGTTCGACTTGAGAATTCTATGTCTGACCCTCTGGCACATCCTGACGAGCCGCAACGCGCATTGACCGGCGACGAGGCTCCACTGCCGGCGCTGGAAACGCCTGCGGCACACGCGTTGGCACCACGCGCGCCATCGACGCTTTCGGCGGTTCGCACGTTGTGGATACTCGCCAGCGCGCTTTTCGTCGTGTTGCTCGGGTACCTGGCCTTTGCCGTGCCCGCGAGCTGGTTTCCATCATCGCCGCCGCTGGAATGGAGCGCGCGCGACATGACGATGCCGCGCGGGACCGGCGCCGTCGTCAATAACGAACTTGTCGTCACCGGCACGGACGCCGCCGGCCAGGTGTACATCGCGGTAGTCACGGACCTCAAGGCGCGGGACTACGCCACTATCACGTGGCACGCGCGCAACGTGCCGGCGGATGCCAAGGTGCATTTCCTGTGGCGGTCCGACTACGCGCCCAAGAAAATCTTCAGCATTCCGGTCGTGGTCGAGGCGGGACGACTGCAGCCGGTGGTCCTGGCGAAGGACCCGGGGTGGCTTGGTCATGTGACCGGAATCGGCCTGGCGATGCGCGGCAACCTGCAGCAGCAATTCGCGATTTCCGGCGTCGCGGCCAAGCCATCCGGCGCCTTCAGTGTCCTTCAGGATCGCGCGGGCGAGTGGCTCGCATTCGAGCGCTGGAACGGCACGTCCATCAACGCCGTCACGGGCGGCGACGACGTGCAGTCGCTGCCCCTGCCGCTGTTGCTGGCAGCATCGATGGCCGTGGCCCTCGCGGCGATGTGGGCTTGGCAGCGGTATCGACCCGCGACCGACGCGGTCAATATCGCAACCGCCATCGCCGTCATGTTCGTGACGTGCTGGCTGGTGCTCGACGCGCGTTGGACATGGAACCTCGCGCGGCAGATCCAGGCGACCGCCGCGCAATATGGCCACAAGGACTGGGTGGCCAAGCACATGGCCGCCGAGGACGCGGCGCTGTTCGATTTCGTGCAGCGCGCCCGCGCCGAGATGCCGGCGACGCCGGCGCGCATATTCATCGCCAGCGAACCGGACTACTTTCGCGAACGCGCGGCCTATCATTTTTATCCGCACAACGTCTTCGCCGAGCCGCGGCGCAACGAACTGCCGCCTGCCTCAAGCATGAAGCCAGGTGACTGGATGCTGGTCTTTCAGCGGCGCGGCGTGCAATTCGACCCCGCCGCCGGCAAGTTGCGCTGGGATGGCGGCGAGCCGGTATCGGCGCAACTCAAACTGCGCGTCGAAGGCGGCGCATTGTTTCTCATCCAATGATGGACATCATCGGACTCCTGCTCGGATTGCTGCTGCTGTGGGCGTTCGGCATTGCCTGCCTGCAAGCATTGCCGAGCAGGATGAATCGATGGACCGCGGCCGGTGGCACAACCTGGATGATCGGTGCCGGCGGCATGGCGGGACTGTTCCTGGCCACGCTTTGGTTGCGGGTGCTTTCGCTGGCGGGAATACGCTTCAGCGTCGTTGCCATCACGCTGCCGCTACTCCTTGCGACGCTTGCTTTGGGTGGCTGGGCCATCTATCGCTCTGGTATTCGCGGCACGCTGATGGCATCGGTGCGCGAAGCCCTGGGCGAACTTTCCGGACGCACGCTCGAGGGCACGGGCCGGATCCTGTGGCGCCTGCTGTTGGCGTGGCTCATTTTGCGCTACGCAATGCTGTTCTCGGAAGTTACGACGCGCCCGCTCTTCCCTTGGGACGCATGGACACAGTGGGCAACCAAGGGACGCGTCTGGTATGAACTGGGGCGCATCGTTCCATTCGAGCGCGCGGACGCCTGGTTTGCCGCGGGTGGCAGTGCGTATTTCGACGCCGGTCCGCATTATCCCGGCACTGTCGGATTGATCCAGGTTCTCTCCAGTAATTTCCTGGGTCGCTGGGACGACACGTTGATGAACCTGCCGTTCTGGATGCTTTCCGTCGCTTTTGTCGTCGCCATCTTCGGCGCATTGCGCGCCATGGAATTTTCTCCGCTTTCGGCGTTGGCGGGTACCTGGCTGATCGCTTCGTTGCCGCTGGCCAACACGCACGTTGCACTCGCGGGCTACGCGGACTTGCCGCTCGCGATGTATTTCTGCGCGGGCATACTGGCCTGCCTGCGTTGGCACAAGTCGCGCGAGCCCGGCGATGCTGTATTGGCGGTATTGCTGCTCGCCGCCTGTCCGCTGCTCAAGATTCCTGGCCGCATCTGGGCCCTGCTTGCGCTGCCGGCATTGATCGTTGCCTGGTTGCCCACGCGGGGACCGCGCATCGTCGCCATCGGCTACGCCGTTGCCGTATTCGCGTTCCTGCTGCTGGCGCAAACAAGTCCGGTCATCATGGGCTATCACCTGCACCTGGATTTCAGCGCGGACTGGGAAGCGCTGGCCAACAGCTTTCTCCTATACGACAACTGGCACCTGCTCTGGTACGGCACGATCGCGGTCGCGCTGCTCGGAAGGCGCGAACTTCTCAAGCCGCAGGTCGCGCCACTGACGGCGGTCGTCGTCGGGGGCGTGATCTTCCTTGCGTTCGTTCTGCTTTTCACCAATGCCCGCGATTGGGTCTCCGACCAGAGCACGGTCAATCGCGCGACACTGCACATGGCGCCCGTTGTCGTCGTCTGGATGCTCGTGGTGTTTCGGGCCTGGGCGCGAACGCTGCCCACCGCGTTACCCGCGCCGCCGGTACCCATGTCTTTGCCGGCACAAGGCGTCATTGAACCGTTGTCGAGCTTACCGGCAACAACCCCACCGCCGCTTATCGCACCCTGATGCTGCAACTGCCGGGCGTAACGCTGGTCTGCATCGACTCCGCGAACCACTCGCTCGCCCTGCGCGCGCTCAAGCAATCGTGCGCAAGTATCAATTTCGGCAAGGTGCTGTTCCTTACGAATGCCTTGCCCGACGGTGTAGCCAACTCCGCTCCCGCTGGAATCGACGTTGCCTCCATTGCGACACTCGCATCACGCGATGCGTACTCCGGCTTCGTGCTGAAGGACTTGCTGCCTTTCGTGCACACACAGCACGTCCTGCTTGTGCAATGGGACGGCTATGTGATCAATACCAACGCATGGGATCCTGCGTTTCTTGAATGTGACTATCTTGGCGCCAAGTGGTTCTGGCATGAGGATGGCCTGCGCGTGGGCAATGGCGGCTTCTCCCTGCGTTCGCGTCGACTGCTCACCGCTTTGCAGGACCCACGCGTCACACTTGTCGACGCCGAGGACACGACCATCGGCCGCACGTTCCGGCCACTGCTCGAGCGCGAACATGGCGTTCGCTTCGGCAGCGAGGCGATGGCGGACCGGTTTTCCTTCGAGGCGGCCTATCCGATTGGCAAACCCTTCGGCTTCCATGGCCTCTTCAATTTCTGGCAGGTGATGCCGCCTGACGAACTGGCGGCATTGGTGCCGGCATTTTCCGGAAGCATCGTGCGTTCCCCGCAACTGAGGGCCTTGCTCAGCAATTGCATGACCGCCGGACAATGGGCACCCGCGATTGCGATCGCGCGCCGCATCGTGGCGACCGATCCGGCGCGCGACGACGTGCGCGCCCTCCTCGCGCAGGCGGAGATCAATGCGGCGCGCGGCATTGGCATCGGTCGCAACGACCCTTGTCCCTGCGGCAGTGGCAAGCGCTACAAGCATTGCCATGGTGCAAGCATTGGCTCGGCGTCCACCAAGGCAACGCCCGCAATACTGACGCCGGATGTCCTTACCGCGCGCGGCATGCAGGCGCACCAGCGCGGCGACCTTAGCGCCGCCGAACGCGACTATCGCGCAGCGCTTGCTGCGGCGCCCGACCACGCACCGGCGCTTCACTACCTGGGTGTGATCCACTATCAGAACCGCCGAGTCGACGACGCCATGCCGCTCCTCGAACGGGCAGTCACACTGGTCCCGCACGAACCCGAGTTCCACAACAACTTCGGGTTGGCCCTGGTTGCCGCCGATCGCGTCGACGAAGGCATCGCCCGCTATCGCAGGGCACTCGAACTGAAACCGGGTCTTAGTACCGCCTGGAATAACCTGGGGTTGGCGTTGCAGGAGGCCAACGCGCTACCTGAGGCAGTGTCAGCCTTTCGCGAGGCGCTGCGATTGCTGCCGGACTTCGCGCAGGCGCATTGGAACCTGTCCCTGGCGCTGCTCATGCTCGGACAATACGACGAGGGTTGGCGCGAATACGAGTGGCGGCATCGCGGCGAGACGTTCGGCGCAGCGACAACGTCGTCCGCACCGCGCTGGCAGGGCGAGGACCTTAACAGCCGCGCAATCCTGCTCACCACCGAGCAAGGGATGGGTGACGCGCTGCAGTTCGCACGCTTCATCGAACCTTTGGCGGCCCGCGGCGCACGGGTGATCGTGACGGCCCCCAATGCACTCGTCGAAATTCTCGCGAGTGCGCCGGGGGTGGCGGAGGCCGTGCAGGTCGGCGCTGACACGCCGCCACATGATTTCGCGCTGCCGCTACTTTCGGTGGCAGGCGCGCTGCATGTCGACGAGAGTTCGCTGCCCGGCCGGGTTCCGTATATCGCGGCCAGTCGCGCGCTGGTGGACGAGCTTGCCATCCCGGTCGCTGCGAGTTCCGAGAAATTTCGGGTCGGCCTGTCCTGGGCGGGGAATCCGCAGCAGATCAACGATCGCCGCAGGTCATGCCCACTCACCCACATCGCGCCGCTGCTTGAACTGCCGGACATCGCCTGGTTTTCATTGCAACGTGGCGATGGCGAAGAACAGATCGCGCAGGTGCCCGCTGCCTCCCGCATCCGGTCGCTGCCCGCACGCAACAGCTTCACGGGAAAGGCTGCACTGATCGAGCATCTCGACCTGGTGATCAGCGTTTGCACCAGCAACGCGCACTTAGCGGGCGCACTCGGCAAGCCGCTGTGGGTCATGCTGTGCTTCGCACCCGATTGGCGCTGGGGTCTCGCTCGTTCCGACAGTGCCTGGTATCCCTCCGCGCGCCTGTTCCGGCAACCGCACGCGGGCGATTGGCCAAGCGTGATTGCCGAGGTGCGCACTGCACTGATTGCCGCGCTTGCAGCGAAGCAAACTATCCGGGAGCGCCCGCGCCTGTGATAGCCCGCAAGTACGCGGCCTCGAGGTTGCGGGTGTGCAGCTTCCGATCCGTCAGCACCGAGTGGCCAATCTTGGCGCGAATCGCCTCACGCACATGCGTCATGAACCTAGCGTCCGTTGCCAGGCGAACGGCGATGTCGGCATATTCGCGGCCGCCTTGCGCGACCGTCTCCAGCACGCCAAGATTGGCCAGGATGGAGTAACTTGAGCGTTCTCCGTGCCGCTTGCCGACCAGCGTCACCACCGGCACGCCCATTCCCAGCGCTTCGATAGTTCCGTTGACGCCGCCATAGGGCATCGTGTCGAGCACGACATCCACAAGTTCATAGCGCGACTGGTTCTCGTGCTCACCGCGCCCCTGCGGAAGGAATAGCAGGCGATTCGCCGTGATGCCGGCGGCCGCCGCCATGCGCGCATATAGGGGTCGTTGCGCTGCGTTGTTGGGTGAGAAAGCAAGCTTGGCGCGCGGCACCCGTTCCAGCACATCCCGCCATAGCGCCAGGCATCGCCGCGACAGCTTGAGCGGACCCACGAAGGCACCGATGACGAACGTGTCGGTCGCGATGCCGAGCGCGCTGCGCGTGAACGGATGCGCCGCCGCCGGGGCAATCGCGCGCCACGGATAGACACAGCCGTCCATTGGCAGCAGCGTTTCCAGCATGAACTCCTGGCTTTCCGGGAGATCAGCGAAATGATCGGTGAGCTTGTAGTCGATTGCCCTGAGACCCATGGTGCCGCAACTTGCAATGTGGGTGATCTGCACACGCGCGGGCTTCAATGCGAGGATCCCCGGCCGTGCGCCCTTGGTATGCGTTGAAAGGTCGATGAGCAGGTCGAGGTCGTCACGCCTGATCAGGGCGGAGGCTTCCGCGTCCCCCGCCCGCGCAACGACTTGGAAGCGTTCGGCGATACTTTCGAATTTTTCCGTCCACGCGTCACGCGCCATCGTCGTTGCGTAGAAGTAGAGATCGAAGCGAGCGCGGTCATGGTGCTCGATCGCCTGCCAAATTTGCTTGCCCATCACGTGATCACGCAAGTCACCGGACAAGTAGCCCAGGCGGAGCTTGCCGGGCCGGCGCGATACGGGCATCGAGCCGGGCACGCCATAGACATGCGTTGCTGCGGCGTCGTAGGTCGAAGCGAATCGCTGCAGCATCCGCGGTTCCACATCAAAATTGAGCAGCAGAAACAAGAGTTCCTCGAGCGAATCGACCAGTTCCCGTTCGTTGGAGGCGGGAAACTTCTCAAGCTGAAGACCCTCGAGATAGCGATCCAGCCGCGCATGGTCCGCCGTCAACTGGCAGACCTCAAGCGCCTGTACCGCGAGCGGCAACGCGGTCGGGCAGTTCACCTCGAACGCACGAAAATTGCCGAGCCAGGCGTCGATCTTGCCCGACGCATAGAGGATTTCGCCGAGATTCTTGTACGCCGCGGCATCGCGCGGATTCAATGCCAATGCCTGCCGATAGGCTGCGCTGGCGGCCCCGGCGCGACCCTGTTCCTGAAAGACGACGCCGAGATTGAAACAGGCGGATGCGAAATCCGGTTGCAGGATCAGCGCGCGCTGGTAGGCCTGTACCGCCCCGTCCACGTCGCCTTGCAATTGCAACGCAACGCCCAGATTGAAGTAGATCGAGCCTTCGGCAGGCACGAGGCGCAACGCCTGGCCAAATGCCCACGCCGCCGCCGCGCCGTCGCGCCGCGCGAGTTCCGCATCACCCAGCGCGAGCCAAAGCGGGGTGCGGTACGGCGTGCGGTCGAGGCCTTCGCGCAACAGTGTCGATGCCTCGTCGGGCCGATACGCCGCAATTGCAAGTCTAGCGGCGGCGATGCGCGTTTCGTAGTCGTCGGGCGCCAGCGCGACGGCACGTTCAAATTCCCGCCCGGCCACATCCACGTCGCCCCGCTCCCGCGCCAGCACGGCGGTGAGGCGATGCGCCGGCGCGTAGTCCGGTTGCGCCTCCAATACCCGCGCGTATCCGGCGAGCGCCGACGTCGTATCAGCTTGCTGATGGGCGCGCACCGCGGCGTCCCACCAACCGCTTAACGCCTGCGCGCTAGGTCCCGGAGGCGCGCCGTCGGTCCGCAATGCGCGCAGTTCGCTCGCGAGTTGCTCGGCTGTCTCAAAAATTCTCTCGATCAGCGCGGGCGCGTGGCCGGGCAGCACTGTGTGCAGGGACCACACGTGCCGCGCGGGGCGCGCGGCGAGGAAAAGCCCCGTAGACGCACGCATGCCGGCCAGGTCGATCAGAACGTCCAGGTCGTTGCCCGCGAGTCCGCGCGCATGGGTTGCGTCCGGTTGAGGTGGGAGTCGAAGGTAAAGCGATATCGATTTGTCCACTGGGCTGGATCGATTCGACAAGGCGTCTGTGGAAAGCGCGAGCGTCGCACCAGGTAGCGCCCACAACGCGGCACGTGTCGCGTCCGGGCTGCCGAAGCAAAGCGCGGACATGACGATGGCTCTGCCCTCGAGTCCCTTCCCGACTTCGGTGACGATCGCGCGAGCGGAGGCAAACAACGCATTGTCGGGCGCCGGCATCAGCCATGCGACGCGCAATGCAGATTCACCGGTGCGCGCAGGCCACATGGAAGGCGCCAGCAGCGGCTCGGCAAGGCACATCGCAGCATGGGTAGCCGCCAATTGCCTGGCCAACGCAGGATCGTGCTCGTGGACCGCAAGGATGATCCGGCGCAGTGACTCGATGTCGCTTCCCATCCAGGTTCGCGTGCGCAGCGCTCCCGCTAAAGTGCCTTGGTGACGCGCAAACGCCTCGGATACGACCTGCGCCAGCAATGCGGGAGGAAGGCTGGCTGCAAGGGGCACCAATTGCGTGAGGAGGTCTGTCAGTGAGTGATTCGGCAAAGGATTCGACTGGGAATTCGGAAGCAAATCCAACCCGCGCATGGTGTCTTCGGCACGACGCGCCTCGACTTGTGGCGCAAGTTCTATTGCCCGCGCCAATGCAGGCGCATAGGCCGGGAGGATTGCGAGGTTTGGCTGCACCGACAATTGCCGCGCGAGGGCCGCCAGTTCCTCGCCGTCGCCCATCGCTGCGGCAGCGGCGCTGTGCGCGGATTGTGCCCGAAATTCCCCGGGAGCCAGCGCCAACGCTTCCGACGCCATCGACCGCGCGCCGGCATAGTCGCCGCGCGCGAGGAGACCTTCGGCCAGCGCGAGTCTCGGCGCCAGCATTGTCGTATCCGCCCGTGCCGCATCGCGCCATGATTGAATCGCTTCGTCAGCCTGGCCAAGCTGCCACAGCATTTCACCCAGGCGAAACCGGGCGACCGCTGCACCAGGATTGGAAGCGCCTGGTTTGCCTGCAGCGAAGTTGGCTGCATCGGCGTTCATGGCTATCGCTCGACGGAAACACAGCATGGCATCAATCGGCCGGCCGGCTTCCAGGTGCGCGACTCCACGTTGCAACCAATCGGCGTAATCGCTCGCCACAATCAACCGAGATGTTTCTTGAGGCGCTCGACCAGCGCGGCCGGCGCCAGTCGATACAGCACACGGCCGGGCAGTTTATGGCGAATGCCCAATGCAGCATGAGCGATCCGTGCACTCAAACCCTGTGGCGGAACTTCCGACTCCACCTGCGCTGGTCGCAGCGTCATCCACGGACGGTATCCCAACGCGTCGCGGATGCGGGCGGCGGGAAAGGGCTGCAATGAGGGCCGCAATGAGGACTGCACCGTGGACCCAAGTGGGGAACGCTCCGGGGCATGCCATTCGTTCACCGGCGCTCGCGCCACCGCGATGTCGTAGCATCTGAACGTCGCGTCGGTCATCGCGCCCAGCGACGCGTGGGGTATGGCCCGTGCGGCGTTCGACGCGGCTTCACGCGCGCCGGCCCTCGCCGTGCCGAGCACCGCGAGAATGCGCTCGAGCATGCGTTTTTCGTCGCGCCACTCATCATCGTTCAACACCCATCCCGCGCCGCTATGGCGCACCCGCTCGTCCAACGCGCCGATCGGAGGCACCAGCACGGGGAGTCCGGCAGCCCAGGCTTCGGACAACGTGTAGCTGAATGTCTCCGGCCCCGCTGAAGGATAGAGAACGAGTGCGACTCGATAGTGCGCCAGCAGTTCCGGCAGCTGCTCCGGGTCGTAGCGGCCATGCACCGTGAACACGGCGTCATTGGCCTGCCACGGCCCATGCAGCACGTCCATGTAGCCGATCAGCACAAATCGCACCCACGCACCGCGCGCGCGCGCCAATTCCACCAAGCGCTCCAGGCGTCGTGAACCCTTGTCGGGTCCGATAGCGCCCAGCACGGCCACCGTCGGCCTCCCATCGTCTGGGAGTGCAAGTGTCCGCGTAGTTGTTGCGAGCGGTTGGTGTGCCCGATTTTCGTCGGGCGTGCCGTGACTGATGACCTGGGCCGGACAATCCGGAAAATAGTGTTCGAGCATGCCCGCGGCCCAACGCGATGGCGCAATCCTGAACACTGCACGCCGCAGCAGTTGATGGTGGCGAACGCGCCACTGCGCAATGTCCGCATTGGGAAACCACGGCTGCGCGGCCAGGCAGCGCGAACAGGTGGCGACGTCCGTCACCCCGCCGCAGTAAATTCCGTCGGCCGCCAGGAAAGTGATCGTCGGGCAGGCAAAGTTGAGGTCGTGCACCGTGTACCCAAACGGCACGGGAAAGTCCACGAGTGCCGTCAGGATTCCGTCGCGGCACGCGGAAATGTTGTGCAGGTGGACAAGCGCGATACCCAATGTCGCGCAGATGCCCCCCAGAAAATCGTGCCACAGCTCATGGTCCCGGCGCACGAAGTCGAACGTGACCACCGTGCCGTCGGCGCGATGTTCCTCAACCTGCCAGGAATCGTCGACGGCGATGGCCAGGTAATGCCGCCAGCGGCCCAGCGAGCCCGCGATCAATGCACGCACGTGGGTCTCGGTGCCGCCTCCGTGATGGTGAACGACGTGCAGCACGCCGCGGCCCGGCGCGGCATCCACCGCTGCCCGCGCCGCCGCCGCTTCGCGCAACGGCCGCAACGGATCGATGGCTATGTAGGCGTGGACCATGTCGAGATAGCGCGGATGACGTTCCAGCAGCAATGCAGTGTTGCGCGGGCCCAGTTCGGCCTTTTGTCCCACGAAGGAACGGCCACCGGTGTGCACGACGAACGCATTGTCAGCGAGCACATTGCGCCAGCCCGCGGCGGCTGCGCGCAGGCACAGGTCGTTCTCTTCGCCATAGCCCAATCCAAAGGCGGGATCGAATATTCCGACCTGATCGAGCATCGCCCGCCGCAGGTAGAGGCAAAAGCCCACGCCCGTGGGCAGGTCCGGGTAAGTGGGCACGGCCGCGGCAAACAGCGCCGCGCGTATCGGCTCCGCATCCTGATTTTCCGGCCACGGATTGTCCACGCAAAATCGCGGGAAGGAACAAATCTCCGCGTTGTTGGAAAACGGCGTGATCGTGCCGATGGTGGCATCGGTGGCCGCGCAATGCAGCAACGCATCGAGCCAGCCACGGGTCACGAGGGTGTCGGAATTAAGCAGCACGACATCGGCCCGCGACATTTGCATGCCGCGATTTGCGGTTCCGGTAAAACCCAGGTTGTACTCGTTGCGCAGCAGCACCAGTTGCGGATGCGCGAGGCGCGCGAGTTCCGCGAAGTAGGCAGCGATAGCCGGATCGGGAGAGGCATCGTCGATCAGCAACACCCTCACGTCGTCGCGAAGGTGCAGGAGCAGGCTCGCGACGCAGGCGCGCAGATCTTCCGGTGCGTTGTACACCGGCACCACCACGTCGGCGGTGTCGAGGCGGGTTACAGGGGGCATGCGCGGGTCATGCGGGGATCATGCGCCGCGCATGCGCTGCCACCATAGCCGCACGCGAAGCCATGGCAGCGAGAGCCACCAGCGGGCGCTCTGACGATAAGCGATGATGCGTTCCTGCGCGGCGAGGGCGCGTTCAAAGCGCTCGCATTCGGCGCTTTGCGCAACCAGCCCCTGCCGGGCCGAGCCCAATGCCTTGGCCAGCCCGTCGCGCTCGTCGCTCGCGGACTCGAACAGTTTGTGCAACTGCGCCACTTGCGCGTCGCGTTCGACCACGATGCGCTCGCTGTAGGCCGCGATGTCTTCCAGATGCTTCACATGCGCGGCGGCACGCGCCAGCGCCTCATCGCGCTCGGATGCGATCTGCTCCAGGTGCAGGACATGTTCACCTTGCCTGGCGAGCCCGGCGTCACGTTCACGCAGCAATCCGTCCTGACGCATGACCTCGCGGGACATGGTATCGATACGCGCCAGTTCGGCCTCGGTCCGGTCGGTGAACAGCGAAAGCGCCGCGTCGGGAACAGGGAGCGCGGCCGGGGAGCGCGCCGCGACGACGACAAAGTACATCGCGGCAGGTGGCGAAGCGGCATCGATTTGTGCCACGTCTCCCGTCCATGTCTCCACAATCGTGCCTTGCGCTTCACCCCAGACCGCGGAGCCGAAATACCGCCGCTGCCTGAACCAGCGCCGCACCGGAAATGACGCGTCCAACAGCGTCTCGAGCTCCGCGCGATCCGGTTCGTGCTGATGAAACGGATTGCGATAGTTTCGAGCGGTTGAATATTCGACGGGGTTAGGTGCCGACAGGACGAGTACACCGTCCCGGGTGAGCACACGCGCGAATTCGGCCAGCATGCGCGGCTGCATTTCCCGTGGAAGATGCTCGATGGTTTCGAAAGACACGACCACGTCGACACTTGCGTCCGGCAATGGCAACGCGGCCGCACTGCCCTCCTCGAAGCGGACATTGGGCGCCGCCGCATAGTTCGCGCGGGCGTGCGCGATGGACGCCGCGTCGATGTCGATTCCCGTCACCTCCGCAGCGACACCCGCCAGCAATGCACTGCCGTACCCTTCGCCGCAGGCTGCGTCCAGCACCCGCTTGCCCGCCGCATAGCGACGCGCAAAGGCGTAGCGATGCCAATGCTCATGCGCAATCTCGCCCGCGATTCCGGGGACGAATCGCTCGCCAGTAAATTCGAGGTCAGCGGGCATGGTTTCGGGCACAGACTTCACGGGACGACGGCCAAGCAAATCAAACGTCGGCATCAATTCTAGCCGAACACGCGGCCAGGACCCTTGTTCCTGCTCCCCTATGGGTCGAAGCGGCGCTGCGGTATCATCGACCCTCATGTCCCGCGCGTTGCAATTGCCCAAGCAACCGTTCGCGGTGTTCGAGAGCTTCTGGACGCACCGCACCCTGATCTTCAACCTTGCGCGTCGCGACGTGCTGGGGCGATACAGCGGATCCGTCCTCGGATTGATGTGGTCGTTCTTCAATCCGCTCCTGATGCTCGGCGTCTACACCTATGTCTTCGGCGTGGTGTTCAAGGCGCGCTGGAGTCCGAACGCCGAGACCGGCATTCTTGAATTCGCCGTCCTGCTGTTCGCGGGAATGCTCACGTTCGGCATCTTTTCCGAGTGCCTCAATCGCGCGCCGTCATTGATGCTGCAGAACCCTGGATTCGTCAAGCGGGTGATCTTCCCGCTTGAAATCATGCCTTGGGTGGTGCTTCTTTCGAGCCTGTTCCACACGGCAATCAGCCTTTGCGTACTCGCCCTGGTCATGGCGATCGGCTTCGGCGCGCTGCCTTTGACCTGGCCGCTGATCGTGCTGGTCCTCCTCCCGCTCACCCTGTTCGTCATGGGCCTGTCGTGGGCATTGGCCGCGCTCGGCGTCTACCTGCGCGACTTGTCCCAGACGATCAACATCGTCACCACCGTGATGATGTTCTTGAGTCCCATCTTCTACCCTGCCAGCGCGGTGCCGGTCGCATTTCGCTGGGCCATCGAGTGGAACCCGATGACGTTTTTCATCGAACAGACGCGCGCGGTACTGATCTGGGGCCATGTTCCCGACTTTGCGGGTCTGGCCATCGCCACAGCTGGCGGCCTGGTCGTGGCATGGATCGGGCTGGCGCTCTTCCAGCACGCGCGCGATGGCTTCGCCGATGTCCTCTGACCTGGTTGTCCACGCTGAATGCATAAGCAAGAGCTATCGGCTCTATGCCACGCCCCGTGACCGCCTGAAGCAGCTCTTCGCCAGCGCGCAACGCAAGTACTACCGGGAATTCGCCGCGCTCTCCGACGTAACCTTCGACGTAAAGCGCGGCGAGACGGTCGGCATCATCGGCCGCAACGGCTCCGGCAAGTCGACGCTGCTGCAGATTGTCTGCGGCACGCTGCAGCCTTCCGCCGGCCGAATCGACACGAAGGGTCGTATCGCCGCCATCCTGGAACTCGGTGCGGGCTTCAGTCCCGAATTCAGCGGGCGCGAGAATATTTTCCTGAACGGCTATATCGTCGGCCTGACCCAAACGGAAATCGAGGCACGCCTGGACGCGATCTGCGCTTTTGCCGACATCGGCGACTTCATCGAGCAACCGATCAAGACGTACTCGACGGGCATGGTGGTCCGGCTGGCGTTTGCGGTGATGGCGCACGTCGACGCGGAAATCCTCGTGATCGACGAGGCGCTTGCGGTGGGCGATGCGCGGTTCGTGCAGAAGTGCATGCGCTTCCTGCGCGAATTCAAGGAACGCGGGACGTTGTTGTTCGTGAGCCACGACACGAGCGCCGTGTCGAGCCTGTGTGACCGCGTGCTCTGGCTCGATGGCGGAAAGGTCAAGGCGCTGGGCCACAGCAAGCACGTGTGCGAACTGTACCTGGAGAACCTTCTCGAAGCCGCGCAGGGTGCGTCCCGCGACGTCGATGCGCCGCGCCCGGCGGTTGCAAGCGACCGCGTGGTGGGCGCCCCGCCGCGTGATCAGCGCCTGGACGTGATCCAGGCCGGAGGCCACCGCACGGATGTCGAGGTATTCGAATTCGACCCGGCCTCCGCGTCCTTCGGCCGCCGTGGCGCGCGCATCGCCGACGTGCGCATGGAACATCCCGACGGCGAGCGTCTTGCCTGGGCGGTGGGCGGCGAGACCGTTGCGGTGACCATCGACGTCGAGGCACTCGAACCGCTCTCGAGCCCCATCGTCGGATTCCTGGTACGCGACCGGCTGGGCCAGAATATTTTTGGCGACAACACGTTTCTTACCTCGCACGACCAGCCGCTGCAGCTCGCCGCTGGCGAGCGGGCGCGGGCGCGCTTCGAGTTCGATCTTCCGTTGCTGCCCCCCGGCAATTATTCGATAGCAGTGGCGGTTGCCGAAGGCCGGCAACAGGAGCACATCCAGCACGAATGGATCCACGACGCGCTCATCTTTCGCGTCGAGACCAGCAGTATCCGGCATTCGCTGGTGGGCGTGCCGATGAGGGCGATCGCCTTCGATCGATTGGTTCCGTCGACTGAACCCTAAGTCCCGTCCCGCTTGCGCACGCGGAAACCGAATGACGTCATTCCCGCGAACGCGGGAATCCAGTGTCTTTGGCAAATTCCGAAGCAAAGTACCGTCACTGGGTTCCCGCGTTCGCGGGAACGACGTATGTAAAATCAAGGGCAGCCATCGGGAGTTTCAACACCGGTCCAAACACGGTACCGTTACGGTAGCCGGAAAGCTTGGTGTTGACATTCCACCCGGTACACTCAATAGTGCCTTGAAGCAGGCTGGGCTGAACAAGACTCGGTAACCAATATGCGCTATCTCGTCGTCGTAGAAAAAGGCCTCCAGTCCTCCGGTGCCCACGTTCCCGATCTTCCCGGTTGTGTCGCCGTGGGCGAAACGCGAGAAGAGGTTCTCGCCACAATCCGCGAGGCCATCGAGTTTCTTCTGGAGGGCCTCAAAGGGCATGGTCAGTCCATCCCTGCGCCGAGTTCTTCCAGTGAAATAGTGGAAGTTGCTGCCTGAACCTGCGCCAGCCGCCGTGACGCATTGCGCCGTCTGTGGTTCGGAGGACCTGCACTACATCCCTGAACTCACCCCCGCGCTCATTCGCGAGTGGGAACTGTCGGCGAACGAGGCCGCGTACGTGAACCGCCAGCAGGGGCTGCAATGCAAGCGCTGCGGCAGCACGCTGCGCTGCATGACACTGGCCACCGCGTTGATGCGCCACCTCGCAACCGCGGAAACACCCGACACGTTTGCCGCATTTTCGGAAACTTCCGCTGCGCGGGCATGGCGCGTGCTCGAGATCAACGAAGCCGGTGGCATATCGCGCTTCCTTTCGACATGGCCCGGACATGTGTTTGCGCGCTACCCGGACGTCGACATGCAGGACCTGCCATTTCCGGCGGGCGCCTTCGACCTGGTCGTGCATTCGGACACGCTTGAGCACGTGCCCGATCCAGTGCGCGGCCTCAAGGAGTGCCGGCGCGTGCTGCGCGACGGGGGCGCCTGCGTCTTCACGGTGCCGATCATCGTCGGCCGGCTCACGCGAAGCCGCAATGAGCTACCGCCGAGTTTCCACGGTGATCCTGCCCACGGTGAAGGCTATCTCGTGCATACGGAATTTGGCGCCGACGCATGGTCGTGGCCGCTCAGGGCGGGATTTGCGGAAGTCCGGATAGTCAGCCTCGAACACCCGACAGCGCACGCGCTGATCGCGGTGCGCTGACGCGTTGCGCTAGGGCTTCGGCGGTGTCGCGCGCAGTGCGTCGGACTTGGCCGCGCCTTCGATGGAAATCTGGTCGATGAGCGCATTGTCGACCTTCAGCGTGGGATCGGAGAACACGTCGCGCACCGCCGCGGAACGCGCATCGTCCTTCACGCGCTTGCGCATGTCGGCCAGTATCTCCACCTTGGCCTCGTCGAATGGCTTTATGGCGGCAGGACGACGGTCCTCGAACAGGATGATGTGCCAGCCAAAGGCGCTCTTCACGGGCTCGCTGATCTCGCCTTTCTTTGTCATCGAAAATGCCTTGGCGGAGAACGCCGGGTCCATCGCAGTCATCTCGAAGAAGCCGAGTTCGCCGCCGTTGCGCGACACGCTCGCGTCATCCGAATTTTCGCGTGCCAGTGTGGTGAAGTCCGCGCCTGCCAGCGCCTTGGCACGCAGGCTCTCGGCCTTGGCGCGCGCCTCGTCGCTCTTGCCTTCCTTGATATAGATCAGGATGTGCGCCGCGCGCACCTGCTCGGGTGTGGCGTACTTCGACTTGTTCGTGACGTAGAGCTCCCGCGCACGCGTCGTGTACTTTTCAATGTCCTTGTCGAATTGCGCGCTGGCTGCCGCTTCGAGTTGCGCGTAGCGTGCGGTGGCGAGCATCCGGTCGACCTGGATGGCGATCTGACGCGAAAGGACCGGATCCTTGTCGAGTCCGGTCGCGCGCGCGTCGGCGGCCAGCACGCGGGTGGTGTAGAGCGTATCGAGGAACTGCGTGAGGCGAAGTTTCTGCGCGGCAAATTCGGCGCGTGCCGCCGGCGACAACTTGTCCGTCTCGGCATCGTAGTCGGCAATCGTCACCCTGGCGCGTGCTGATTCGGCGATGACCAGTGCAGGGTCGATCGCGCGGGCGGGCGCATTGGCCAGCATCAGCGACGTGAAAGTTGCCAGGTGCAACGTCGCAATCACGCGCGTCCTGCGCGAAAGGAATGGAATCATGCTCGGCCCATGAAAAAAAGTCCCCGCCAGCGGCGGGGACGCAATTGCATTGTTCGAAAACCGACTAGTTCTTGAAGTCGATATACATGGCGCAGTTGCTGCTGCCACTCAAGGTACAGCTGTCTGCCCCGCCGTAACCCGTGCGGTTGACATAGTTGATGTAGTACGTGGCACCCGGCGTCAGCTTGGCCTGGTAGCCCAAGCCTGTGCCGACAAGCGCCATATACAGATTTGCCACCGAGCTTCCTGCGGTCGATGCCAGGATCGTGCCGCCGACAGCGCTCGAAGTCGCCACTACGCATGGTTGGGTAGACAACGTTGCCAGGCGCTGGACCGAAGGATAAACGCTGTATTCGCTTGCGGCGATGGTGGAACCTGGGGTCGGTTCAAACGCGGGCGCCACGAACCTGACGACCATCATGTCGTTGCCACCGAAATTACCGAAGGTAGGCGTGAGGACACGCGGCGTATTGCCAGTGACCGGGTAGGCAATGTCGATCCCATGTCCGGAATAGCCTGCCGCTGTACATGCCGACAAGTCGAACCCGTTGCTGCCGCCGGTGCCAACGGTATAGGTGCCGGGAGCACTCGTGTTGCTATTCGCAAGGCCGTCGCTCGCTATGACCGTGTAGGAACTGGTAGCCGTCGGAGCGGGTATCGTCAACGTAGCGCTGGCTTGAAAGGCGCCAATCGGCTGTCCGGTCGGTCCATAGAACAAGTAGACGGCGATCGGGTATTTACCCGCAGTGCAGTTGGCGGTCAGCAATATGCTGGACGGTGATCCGGAATTGTTGGGTGGCGAGACCGTAACGGATTGGCATGTGGAGGGTGTGTAAGGAACATTCGCCCAGTCCGATGACTTTGTCGCGGAACCCTTGCCGTTACCGACAGCGGTGTCATCCACAAGGACCTTATAGACGCAACCGGTCGTCGTGTTGGCAGGCCCGGTAAGAGCAGCCAACGAAGTATTGGATGAAATGGCGGGACATGACGTACCAGTGGTCGGACCTGAAACGAATGACCATACATAGCTTGCGGTTGGCGATGCATTGACATTGCCCAGGGTTTTGCACGATGCCGTCAGGCCGACATTTTCCCCGGGCACCGGACTGGCAGGATTGGAAATTATGCTGCAGGCCAGGGCCTGGCAGGTCAGCGTAAAGGTCCATCCGTTCGCGGCCGACCCGCTTTGGGCAATGGCCCAAGCCGCGCACGTCGGATCGATGACGTTGACGGTCGCCTGGCCCTGTACTTGGCCACTAGCCGGCGCACCGAAAATGGCGACGACCGCGGCAAACGCGGCAACGAGGAGTCGGGAGGCTTGTCTCATGGCAAAGGACTTTCTTCAACAAAACCGCCCTGCGCGACTGCTGAACTGGGCAGCGGGCAAGGCGATGGTTGGCAGGAAGAACTCATTAATAGGTGATTGAATTGTAATCGATTTCCGGTATTCGCACAATGTAGGCCACGGCGCGGCGCGCCGACCGGCAGTCAATTGCCGACGAACGGGAAGCCGCATGTGCCCCAACCTGCGCCCATCGCAGGGTCATGCAGTCGACAGACGCATCGATCGTGCCATCGCAACCGGCGTTGCGGGCAATGTGGCAGACGGCGCTGCGATTGGTTCGGATAATGGCTCCGGATACATGTATCGGAAACTCAAGGCACTGGGTTCCTGCTTCCGCGGGAACGACTTTAAATCTACGCGGGAACAACTACAGCTAAAAAAAAGGGGCAGCCTTTCGGCCGCCCCCTTTGATGCATTTACAACTCGACCTTACGGCTGCGGTCCGATGTAACGGTGGCCGAAGTTGCCGCCGTACGAGGACTGGATCAGCTTGCCCGTCGAATCCGTCAGCGTGCCATTTACGAACGTTTGCACGGCAAAGCCGATGGTCGGCAGACCTGCGAACGTCGTCGAAGGCGTGAACGCCGACTGCGTCGTCGGATCGAAACCAGACGTGGTCGTCGCTACGTTGACTGCCAGCGGGTTGGCGAACGTGAGGTTCATCCAGCCGGCGGTTTCCGTTGTGTCGATGTTGTACTTGTTGGCCGAACCCAGAACGTTCGAGTTTGCGAACGTCAGGATGTTGGTTTCCCAGCACAGCGCCGGACCGGTTTGTCCCGGCGGCAGCGGCGAGAAGTCGGAACCCGGCGTTGATCCCGGCGGGCCTTCTTCGCGGTTGTACAGAGCGATGCCGATGTCGTCACAGGAACCCGTCTTGCTCAGGTTGTTCTGGAACGGCGGCACGTGCGAGCCCGTGAACACCAGGTTGTGCTTGGTCGGGAACGTCAGCACCCAGTCGGTACCCGACGCGGTGGACTTCTCGAGCACGAACTCGTTGATAACACTCGTACGTTGCAGGGCGGCGGTCGAAGCAAGTGCCGAGCTTGAGAACAAGCCCGAAACGATCTGGCCGGCACCGTTGACGCCCGCGCCGATCGGCGGGATGGCATCGGTGAAGTCAGGCGTGTTGACACCCGTGTTCGAATAGATAGCGGCGGTCGTGAACTGCGTCAGGGCCGTTGCGTCTTCCGTGAAGGCATCGCCCGTCAGCACGTTGATGATCGTCGCGCCACCCGACAAGCCACCTTGCGGCGGGAACGGGTTGGCCGATGCATTGGTGTCATTGACACCCGTGCAAGTCGGCACGCCAACAGCGTTGTGCTTGGAGCCGGTCGCAATGACGTCGGTTGCATCGTACGTCGCCATTTCGAATACTTCGAAATAGCCTTCGGTCAGACGGTCAGCGCTGGCGCCGATCGGATCCGTCATGGCGGTTTGGCGGAAAGGTACGCCAGCGCCCTTCGGGAACGTCGGGATCGTGCAGCTGTTGTCAGCCGTTTCGATCATTGCACCACCGGAACCGTCCGGCTCAACTGCGGCAGTCCACATGTCGTACGGCGACAGGAAGACGTTAAAGTCGAGTACTTCGACTGACGCCTTGCCTTCGCGGAAACGAACCTTGACCGCCTTGGTGGAGTTGGTCGTGTTGA
>JBDTPJ010000045.1:0-27036 GCA_039932755.1 Betaproteobacteria bacterium | reverse complement strand
AGGCCGGCTGGAGCATCATCAATCCGGTCCTCGATGTGTGGCAGGCGCTGGCGCCACGCTCGTTTCCGAACTACGCGGCCGGCTCGTGGGGACCGAAGGAAGGCGACGACCTGCTCGCGCGCGATGGGTACGCGTGGCGGATGACTGGGGCTTAGAACTCTCCCGGGCACTGTTCAACGACGTCATTCCCGCGCAGAGCAAGTTCTCGCGCCGGTAAGTCGGGGACTGGAATCCACGCAACGACGTCATTCCCGCGCAGGCGGGAATCCAGTGACTTTAGAATAGAACCGCCTGTTGCGAGAACACAACCGCCCGTCAGGCTCCGGCACAGTTGTGTGCGTTGGCGCACCGACCTCGATGCGGATCACGCACTAGCCTCCATACAGGCCCAATCGGACCCCTGTTTCGCTCGCTGCCCACCTGAAGTGCCAACTGAAAGCCCGCCCCAATGAATCAAAGACTACGCACCGCCTTCCAGCCCGTAGCCACCCTTGCGTCGGTCGCGCTCGCCATCTTCCTGTTCGCAGCAACATCCACCACGGCGTCGGCAACTAGCATGCGCCTCGTCAACTACGTCTCCTATTCGTATGCCGGCAACTCCGCCGAACTTGGAACCGATGGCGTGGAAAACCTGGACATCGGATCCCCCACCTACCAGCTGCGCCTCGAGTTATGGGCATTCCCGGCGCCGTATACATCCGGGATGAATGGCATTCGACTTGCGGCATTTCCCATGCTCGCGCTACAGCCGGGAGAACTGACCGGAAAGATTGACTCGGGTCCGATAGCGTTTACGTTGCCGCCCAATGGCGTCTGGTATTTCTCGATGCTGCTGACGGAATTTTCCGGTTCGCTTCCGCAGAACGATGGTTACGTCGTGCGCGACTGGATCAACTTCCAGACGCCGGAATACATCGGTGTCCCGCCGCCACCTAAAAAGGTCACCGCTGTCGAGTTCTACCACCAGGGACTCGATCACTACTTCATCGCCGCCAGCGAGGACGACATCATGACTCTCGACACTGGCGCGATTCAGGGCTGGACCCGCACCGGCGACAGCTTCAACGTCTGGGATGGCCCGCTCGCGAATACCGTACCGGTTTGTCGCTTCTACATTCCGCCGGGCTTCGGCGACTCGCATTTCTTCTCGGCATCGCCGGAGGAATGCGCGATCGCGCCCGTCTGGTTTCCCTATTTCTTCAAGGAATCGGATGCGGCGTTCTACATCGCGTTGCCGGACACCACCACGGGAGCATGCCAATTCGATGAGTATCCAGTCTACCGGCTGTGGAACACCCGCCAGGATTCGAACCATCGCTACACCACATCCCTGGCGACCAAGGCGGCCATGATTGCCAAGGGCTACATTCCCGAAGGCTACGGCCCAGACAAGGTCGCCATGTGCTGGCCGCAGTGATGCGCCAATCCCCGGCGTATTGACCGTAGGCGCGTTGTTTCGGCAACGCCCCGGTTGGTGAAGGTTGACCCGGACCGCCCGATCCGAAATACTGCATCCGGTTCGGTTGGAATTTCCGCCCTTTGTGAAACGGGTTCCGAATCGCCCGTCTCTCGTCGCTCCTTCCGGGCCCGACATGAGCGAAATCCGTGCGCTGCTGTTGACGGACGTGGTGGACAGCACCCGCATTGCCGAGGCCGTTGGTCACGAGGCGATGACTCGGCACTGGGTCGCGCATGACCGCGCCGCGCACGACCTGCTGCGCACCTGGCGTGGAATCGAGATAGAACGCACCGACGGCCTGCTGGCCGTTTTTGAATCCGCCGCCGACGCCGCAGCATTCGCCATGGATTACCACCGCGCGCTGGCCTCACTCGGGTTGCCGTTCAAGTCACGCGCGGGGCTGCATGTCGGGCAGTTAAGCCTGCGCGAAAGCAGTGCGGATGACAGGGCCGTCGGTGCCAGGCCTTTGGAGGTTGACGGTTTGGCCTTGCACATCACCGCACGCGTGATGGCCACCGCATCCGGCGGCCAAACGCTGCTCACAAACGAGGCGTTGACGGCAATAGGCCAATCTCCGATGCAGGTGCTGAGCCACGGCCACTGGCGAATGAAAGGTCTGCAGGAACCCGTAGAACTGTTCGAAATCGGTAACGCCGACGCGTCGTTCACACCCCCGCCCGACGCCGAAAAATCATATCGCGTGATGCGCGATGGCGAACTGTGGCTACCCGTGCGGGAGGTCAAGCACAGCGTGCCGGCAGAACGCGACAGTTTCGTGGGCCGCCACGAACCATTGCTCGAGCTCGCACGCAAGATTCAGAACGGCGCGCGCTTGGTGTCGGTGCTCGGCATCGGCGGCACGGGCAAGACCCGTCTCGTGACGCGGTTTGCGTGGACCTGGCTCGGGGACTTTCCTGGCGGTGTTTGGTTTTGTGACCTCTCCCAGGCACGCACCGTCGACGGCATCGTCTTCGCTGTAGCGCAGGGCTTGGATGTGCCGCTCGGACGAACCGACCCCGTCGTGCAACTTGCGTACGCCATCGCCGGACGCGGAAAGTGCTTGGTGATCCTCGACAACTTCGAGCAGGTCGCACGGCATGCGGAGGCAACTCTGGGCCATTGGCTGGACCGCACGACCAATGCCACCTTCCTGGTCACTTCGCGAGAAGTCCTGGGAATACCTGGCGAGGAGGCCATCGCGTTACCGCCGCTTTCGCTGGATGAAGGATCTGAACTATTCCGACGGCGCGCCGCCGCCGCGGTTGGCAACCACGAACTTGACCGAGACGACCAAGCCGCGATTGAACCCTTGGTACAACTTCTTGACAGCCTGCCCCTGGCAATCGAGTTGGCCGCGGCGCGCACACCTGTTCTTCGGCCGCGCGCGCTGCTCGAACGCATGAACGATCGATTCCGCTTGCTTGCCCTGGGCGGCGGGCGGCAGGACAGGCAAGCGACCATTCGGGCCACATTGGATTGGTCATGGGACCTCCTCACTGAGTCGGAAAAAATTGCGCTAGGACAACTTTCCGTGTTCGAAGGCGGCTTCACGCTGGATGCGGCTGAATCGCTGCTCGATCTCTCCGCGTCCAACGCCCCGCCATGGAAGGTCGATGTCGTTCAGTCGCTCGTGCAGAAGTCGTTTGTCCGATCCGCTCCGAGCCATCGCTTCGAGTTGCTGCACACCGTCCAGGAATATGCGGCCGAGCATCTTGCAACTGAAGGGCGATTTATCGGCAGCGGTCCAGACGCAAGTACTTCGGCAAAAAATCGTCACTCGCACTACTTCGCGCAACTGGACACGCGTGTGGCGGTCGCCGATACCGACAATCTCGTCGTGGCGTGCCAGCGGGCAGTTTCGAATTCCAATCCGGCTGCGGCGGTGGGAGCGCTAGCCGGTGCATGGACCGCGCTCAAGCTGACGGGTCCGTTTAAGGTGGCCCTGGAACTGGCGGACCGGGTAGGAAAAATGCCCGCGTTATCACCCGCGCATCAAGCGACGGTACATTGGGTCGCCGGCAGCGCGCACTATCTGATGGGCAACGCGTCGCCAGCACAAGCGTCGCTCGAATCCGGACTTGCCCATGCGGTGGCATCGGGAGATGCTCGCAATGAATCCCTCATTCGATGCCATCTCGGCGAGTTGCTGACAACGCTTGGGTCCGTTGATCAGGCCCGAGAAAACTTGCAACTTGCCCTTGCGCTTGCTCGCGAGTTGGGAGACCAGTCCCTCCAATGCAGTTCTCTGAACGCAAAGGGCGCGCTGGAGAGCGCACTCGGCGCGATGGCTGACTCGCGGTCCTCCTACGAGGAAGCGTTGGCGCTGGCAAGCGCGATGGCGGATGAGCGCTGGGCCGGAGGGTTGCACGGCAATCTTGGCGCATTGCGCCACGATCAAGGGCAACTCGATGCAGCCCTTCACCACTACAAGCAGGCACTTGAACTGACGGACCGCGTGGGGGACCGGCGTTGGGCCGGAAACACGCACTGCAATCTGGGTTTGCTGTTTCACGACCTCGGGCAAGCGGCGGAAGCGCAGGTCCAATTTGAGGCCGCGCTCGCCACCGCACGCGAGATGGGACATTCGCGTCTCGAATCGACCGTTCTTTGCAATCTTGGTATTGCCGTCGAATCCCAGGGTCGAGCCGAAGAGGCACTGGCACACTTTGTTGCTGCCGTTTCGCTGGCTACCGAACTCGGTCAGAAGCGATCCGAAGGACAGTTCAGGACCTATCTCGGCAGACTCTACGCAAGGTCCGGGAACGTACCGGAGGCCCGGGCTTGCCTCACCACCGGTGAGGAGCTGCTCGAAGGAGTGGGAGACCGAATCGGCTTGGGTTTGCTGCTGTGCGCTCGCGTCGAGACGGAGCTCGCCGATTCGAACTCTGTTGCGGCTGATGCATTGATTGCGCGCGTAGAAACGCTAATTCAAGAGACCGCCGTTGCGACTTCGTCAGAGCTAGCGCGGGAATACGAGCATGTCCGCACAATCGCCGATGCCGCGCGCCAACACTGATCCGCTACAGCGCTCCGGCAATTCGCGGGCAGCGCTGTAGCATAGGCAAATACGCTAATTCTGGTTAGTGATTGTCGGGTCCTTCGCGTCGCAACGCGTTGTTTGACCGTTGACGACTCGCACCACATTAATGTTATATGCAACGTCTTGGCCCATTGAACCAGGGTGAAAGCTGGTCCAGCGATAACGCTTCTTAAATGTAGGATCCTTGCTGGTTTCCCCAACACCACTGTGATCTTTATCTAGCTGCTTGTTTCTGAATTCATTGTTTGGATCCTGCCCTGTGTTGGGTGTAACTCCGTCAGTATCTCGGAACGTGTATTCAGACTTGATTTCGTCCGAGTCCGACAGCTGAAGTAGCCATACGATCTTGATTCTGTTACCACTTGCGAGATTTGGGGGCGGCACTTTGATGAACGCCCAGTTGTTTGTAATGACGCATCCATTAGCAGTGCCATCCGACCGAACATAGACAGGCACGATGCAACGCTCGTTTTCCGGGTAGCACTTCATCGTGTCAGTGCCCATGAATGCGAACTTTGTTGCAATTGTGTTTGTGACCGCTTTAGGCGATGCAGCCAATCCGATGGTTGCCATTGGCATCAAAATAATTGAAACGATGATTCTGAACATTGTTGGTCCCCCCAAGTCAGAATTGCGTTTGGAATCGCAATACATCCCCAAATGCCCAACCAAATCTCACGCCCCGTATATCGTATGCTACAAACGTTGCCCGACGATGTTGCCCTAGCGGAACCACTTTGGCAACCAACAGGCTGCATTCCCTAGTACTACCCTACCGCCTCCACAAAGCCGGCATTCGAGAGCGCTGCCTCGCCATTCCATCGGTACGCGACTACCGGACCATTCGCCGCCGCGCTGTAGTCGAGAATCGCCCATTTCGAATTCTGGAAGGCGGGCTTCCCCGTCAGCCAATAATGCCCCAGGAATGAAGGAACCAAGGTGGCATCACCAAGCTTGACCTTGCTAGGCAGTTTGGTGTCGGGAACATTGCTGCGTTGGACAGTCGGACAGTTGCCGCTGCCCTCCCTTGGACTACCGGGTCGATGCTTTCCGTAACCGGGACCCTGGGCCCTTGACCATTCCAACACGTCGACGTCAACGCGCAGTGAAATCGCCACTTTGGCCGGTACCGGCTTGAGCCCCTCGCGGACAATCCCGCGGACGATGTGCATGGTCGAGGCCTCCGGTTGTTCCGGCGTCGACACGATGTCTCGATCCTTGATCGCGCGCACACGCGACCAATCAGTTCTGGATTTGTCTGAAGAAGATCGTTTGCTCATTCTTCGTCGCTTTGCGAAAGGAAATAATCCGGATCATGCGCGGTGATTCGGAATGGAAGACGGAGACAACGAATCCGCGCAGCAGCCCAAGTTCATAAATCGTTGCTCGCCGTAGGAAAAGCGGCGTCCGCGAAGTGAAGGTTGGGCTTGAAAGGACCTCATTCGCGTCGAAAATGTCGAGTCCAGCGGATCACTTGAGAAACGCAGCGCAATGGCCGAAAATACGACTTCTGGCCAATGGGCCACGCGCCCAAGCTTCATCCTCCACCATGAAGATCGACGATCCCAAGACCCTGAAACCAGTCCTTCCCCCGGCGTTGCCAGCGCAGACGATCTCCGAGGAGGTCCTGCTCGAGAAATACGCCAAGGGCAACGAGCGAACCATCGAGGCGGTTCGCCGGCGCGTTGCCCATGCGCTGGCGGCCATCGAACTGCCCGCGCAACGCGAGCAGTGGGAAGAGGCGTTCTATCGCGCACAGGAAAACGGCTTCATCCTGGGCGGCCGCATCAACTCGGCGGCGGGCACCGACCTCAAGGCCACGCTGATCAACTGCTTCGTCCAGCCGGTCGGCGACAGCATCTCGGGCGGCGAAGACGGCGTCGGCATCTATGTTGCGTTAAACGAGGCGGCGGAAACAATGCGTCGCGGCGGCGGGGTCGGCTACGACTTTTCGCACATCCGCCCGCAGGGCGCGCACGTGCGGGGTACCAACAGCAAGGCCAGTGGTCCACTGTCTTATATGAAAGTGTTCGACCAGAGTTGCGAGACGGTGGAATCCGCCGGTTCGCGCCGCGGCGCGCAGATGGGCATTCTGCGCTGCGACCATCCGGACATCGAGGCGTTCATTCACGCCAAGGACGGCGGCGACCTCACCAATTTCAATATTTCGGTAGCGGTCACCGACGCGTTTGTGGCGGCCGTGCGCGACGATCAGCCATGGGACCTGGTGCACAAGGCATCGCCATCGCCGGACGTGCTCGCCGCCGGGGGCCACCAGCGCGAAGACGACCTGTGGGTATACCGCACTGTGCGCGCCCGCTCCTTATGGGATCAGATCATGCGCTCGACGTACAACCACGCTGAGCCGGGCGTGGTGTTCATCGACGCGATGAACCGCGACAACAACTTGTCCTATTGCGAAACGATCGAGGCGTGCAATCCGTGCGGTGAGCAGCCACTTCCGCCCTACGGTTGTTGTGACCTCGGAAGCATCAACCTTACCCGTTTTGTGCGCGATCCATTCACACGGGAAGCGCATTTCGACTTTTACGGTTTTGCAGCGACCGTGGCGGTCGGAATCCGCATGCTCGACAACGTGCTCGACGTCACTGCATGGCCGTTGGATCAACAGAAGGCGGAGGCCATGGCCAAGCGCCGCGTCGGTCTTGGCTTCACCGGCCTGGGCGACGCGCTGATCGAACTGGGACTTAAGTACGACGAAGATGAGGGCCGCGCGATGGCCGCCCACATCGCCGCGGAAATGCGCGACGCCGCCTACATGGCATCGGTGGAGATCGGCAAGGACAAGGGCGCGTTTCCGCTGCTCGACGTCGACGCCTATCTTGCCCCGCCCCGCTTCGCCTCGCGGCTGCCCGACGTCATCAAGCAGTCGATCCGAAGCCACGGCATCCGCAACAGCCACTTGCTGTCGATCGCGCCCACCGGCACGATCTCCCTTGCGTTTGCCGACAACGCGTCCAACGGCATCGAGCCTGCGTTCAGCTGGTTTTACAAGCGCCGCAAGCGCATGCCCGACAACTCGATGAAGGAGTTCCTGGTCGAGGACCACGCCTACCGCGTGTTCAAGCATCAGCATGGCATCGACAACGACGTAAACCTGGTTTCGTTCGACGCCGCGGCTAAACGCGTGCCCGGCGCAGTGTGGAGCGATGAGAATGGCAAGCGCAACGCGATGCTCGCGCCAGCGTTCGTGAGTGCGCTGGAAATGAGCGCGCGGAACCACATGAAGATGAACGCGGCGGTACAGCCGTTCATCGACACCGCGATCAGCAAGACCGTCAACGTTCCCGTTGACTATCCCTTCGACGCTTTCGCCGATCTCTACTTCGAGGCGTGGAAGGCCGGATTGAAAGGCATCGCGACCTATCGCCCCAACGACGTGTTGGGTTCCGTGCTCGAGGTGGCCTCCACAGTAGCGCCTGCACCGCCGGAGGATCTCGATTCCGCGGACCCGGACCGGCGCATCCGCCTGGACAGGACGACGCAACCGCCGCTCGCCAGCTTGCGCTGGCCGGGGCGTCCCGAGTTGCCCAGCGGCAACCCGTGCTGGACCTACGTCGTGCGGCATCCACTTGGCGACTTCGCGGTGTTCGTCGGACACATCGAGAATACGGAATCCTATCCGTTCGAAGTGTGGATCAACGGCGCCGAGCAACCACGCGGCCTGGGCGCAATTGCCAAGACGCTGTCGATGGACATGCGCACCGACGACCGGGCGTGGCTCGACATGAAGCTCTCCACGCTGCAGAAGGCCGCCGGCGACGACGGCTTCGAGATGGCCATGCCGCCGGACGGGCGCAAAGTACGCGTGCCGAGCCTCGTATCCGGGTTCGCACAACTGATCCGTTATCGCTGCAACGAACTGGGCGCGTTCTCCGGCGATTGCGCCGGCAAGACGCCGGTCGTTGACGCATTGATGGGCCCGAAGGAACCGAAGGCCGGACCCGACGGCACGTTGAGCTGGACCGTGGACGTGATGAACCACGCCACCGGCGACGACTTCGTGCTGTTCCTGAAGGAACTGGTGATGCCCGACGGGCAGCGCCGGCCGTACTCGATGTGGCTGTCGGGCGAATACCCGCGCGTGCTGGACGGCCTGTGCAAGGCGCTGTCGCTCGACATGCGCGTATACGATCCTGCATGGATCGGCATGAAACTGCGCAAACTCCTGAACTACGGTGAGCCCAACGGCTCATTCATGGCGCGCACGCCCGGCTCCGTCAAGTCGCAGACGTACCCATCGACGATCGCCTATCTCGCGCAATTGATGATCCACCGCTACGCGATGTTGGGCATTCTGACCGAGGAAGGCTATCCGGTGGAGCACGCAGGCATTCTTGCGGTGCCGCAAGGCGAGCAAACGCAACCCGCGCTGAAAACGCTGCCGGGCAAGAAGTGTCCGGATTGCGGCAACAAGGCGCTGATTCGCAAGGACGGCTGCGACTTCTGTACCGATTGCGGCTTTACCGGCGCGTGCGGCTGACGCAGGCAGCGATTCCCTAGGAAGTCTCTGCGCAAGTATCTCGACCGCGCTGCATGGCCCAATGCGGATGGATGTGAGACGGGCGACGCAGGTCGTAGCTCGTCCTACGCAAGGAGCCCGGCGAAGCGGACACCGCATTGGGTAGCCGCCCGAAGGGACGGGGCTGTCGCGATCGTGATACTTGCGCAGAGGCTCCCTAGCTGTCCTTATGGTCCGCGGTCCATTGCCCGATGCGGAAGACGACGAACTCCGCGGGCTTGAGCGGCGCGATACCGATGTCGCAGACCAAGCGACCGCTGTCGATGTCGTCTTGCGTCATCGTTTCGCGGTCGCATTTCACGAAGAACGCGTCCTTCGAACTGGTGCCCTGCAGCGCGCCGTCGCGCCACATGCCGTAAAGGAAACTCCCGACCGATTGGCGTACGGCGGTCCAGAGCGCCTCGTTGTTTGGTTCGAACACCACCCACTGCGTGCCCCGGTCGATCGCCTGCTCGAGGTAGATGAAAAGGCGGCGCAGGTTGACGTATTTCCACTGCGGATCGCTGGCCAGCGTGCGCGCACCCCACACCCGATAACCGCGACCGGGGAAAAAACGCAGGCAATTGATGCCCACAGGATTGAGCAGCTCCTGTTCCGCCTGGTCAATCGACCGCTCGAAATTCACCGCCAGGGTGACTACTTCGTTCGCCGGCGCGCTGTTGACACCACGCTCCATGTCATTGCGCGCATAGATGCCCGCGACAAAGCCGCTCGGTGGCAGGTTGAGTTCGCTGCCGGTATCCGGGTCCTTGATCGTGATCCACGGGTAGTAGAGCGCCGCGCGGCTGGAATCCCGCGCTCCTCGCCAAGCGCGCACGTCGCCGACGCTCATGCCCGGCGGCGTATCGAGAACCGCGATGCGATAGCGCATGCGCTCCGCGTGCGCGATCAGCAATTCCGTGATCGATGCGGCGTCAACCGGATCCTCGCCATGACGCGCAGTTGCCCCGGGGGCGGCAACGATGGAGATATCGTCGATTTCCTCAAATTGCATCAGTCCGGTCCTGGAGTCCGAATTGGTGTCGACGCTGCGCGCGTATTCCGCTGCGCGTGGGAGCAGACCGTCGTTACCACCGGCCAACTGAATTTCCTGCGTGACATCGCTGTCGGGCGGAATCGCCGCCGGGTTGAGTGAGAACCAGTTCGCCGCCCGATCGGAGGCGGTAACACCGCCGTCAGCCGGAGTGTCGAAAATGACCGGTGGCCAACGCACAGGGTCGTCGTCTGAAAGCACATCGGCGAAACAATTGAATACCGACTGCGCCCCGCTTACCAATGAGGGATCGGAGTCCAGCGATAGCGACCCCCAGCGTCTGAGCGCAGAGGCTGCATCGGCTGGCACGACCTCGATCGTCAATGTCGGGTCTATCGTTGTCGACCCCGGCACGCGCGCCGCTAACGTCAGCCGCACGATCAGGTTGCCCGCCGATCCAGGAAAGCGCGCACGGATGTTAAGGGTTCCGTCTACGTAGCGAGCATGGCCGTCGGACCACAACGGCGCCCCAGCGCCCCCAAGGTTGGTCGCGGTGCCCGTCGGCGGATACTCGCCTGTCAATGGACGAAAGGCCCGCGCAATGTAGAGGCGCTTACCGCCTTCGGCAAAGAACGCACGCACCGCATTCCACATGTAGTTCAGGGTCACCGACGTTGGTGCGGGCGAACCGGCCGTGGCGAACCCCAGCGGCGCACTCGCGCCAAAGGCCCGTTCAAATTCGGCGAGGCCAGTTACGAATGCGGCGGGCCCGAGCACGCTACCGTACCGACAGGGTCCGACAAAGCCCGCAGTCGAGGTGCTTACCCCTTCGATGGGGTGAACACCCAAAGGAATCTCTTCGACGTACACGCCAGGCGCCAGGTATTCAGCCATGTCGATTCCTCCATCCCGCCGATGGCGCCGGCGACCGCGCTATCGCATGTCGCGCCGGATGCGCTACATTGCCTTGGCCATCGCGACCCGTTGGTTGAGTGCCTTCCCCCAGCCGTGGAGGAAGCCCAACGTTGGTGGACGCCCACCTGTGATCGAAGCCCATCTGCTCGTGAGCCCTGCGTCTGTCCTCATCGCCGTGAATCACGAGCGCTGTGTACTTGCTCTCGCAGACGCTGGTCTCAAGCGTATTGATCGCCATCATCAGGAATGGTACTCCGCTTGTCATAGCCGTGGCCTGAGGCCCGAACCGAGTGCGCCGGCCGAATATTCCCGTTGTGACCGGGCCGTCGTGGCGGGACAATGAAAGGAGTTTCTCCGCGTATCCATGGGAAAGGAGCCCGCCATGCGACGCAAGAAAACCACCTCGGAATTGGAGTTGTACGCCGTCTCGGGAACCAACACCGTCGTGCTGTCGCTCGACCTCAAGACCAAGCCGGTAGGTCTTCTCGGATTCAGCTTCGAGCGCGTCGAGAGCAAGTCACACAAACGTATCTGGCTCTACGGGCAGAAGTTCTTTGCCTCGGTGATACCCATCGCAAAAAAGGACCTGGGCAAGGTCAAGGGTCAGAAGTACCCGACGCAGCTCCATCCCGTGCAGGGCTTCATGTGGAAGGACTTCACAGTCGACCCGGACATCGAATACACGTACATCGTCACGGCCTATAAGGGGACGCCGCAGAATATGCAGGTGTTCCTGAAGGAGACGATAACGATCGCCAGTGAACCCAATATTGCGGGCGTCCACGGTGTCTTCTTCAATCGCGGCATATCAGGCAGCCAGTCCTACACGGAGCAATTCGGCAACCAGCGGCCCGACACCATGCCGGACAAGGTCGAGCAGGCGCGCGCCTATCGCTGGCTATCGCGCGGCCTGTACGAAGGCCTGATCGCGTTCATCGAAAGCGCGCAGCCCGGCCAGAAGCTCTGTGGCGCGTTCTACGAGTTCCACCATCCAGGCACACTCGCCGCGCTGAAGAAGGCGAAACAGGCCGGCGTCGATGTCAACGTCGTCTATGACGCGAAAAACTACGGCACAGTGAACCATGCCGCGCTGGTCAAGGCCGGCGCGTCCTCAATGGTCAAGCACGTGCGCGACAAGGAAGTCGCCCAGGCGCACAACAAGTTCTTCGTGCTGCTCGACAAGAACAGCAAGCCGCTCCGGGTCTGGACCGGCTCGACCAACATCTCAGAAAAAGGAATCTTCGGCCACTGCAACACCGGCCACCAGATCGCCGACAAGGCGATCGCCGCCAAGTACTTCGCCTACTGGCAGCTGGTGTACAAGAACCTGGATCGGGATTCCTACCGCGCAGCGGTGATGGCGCTCGCGGATGGCGCGGACACGAAGGCCGCCGACATCGCCACCGGTATCTCGGTGTTCTTCAGTCCGCGCAGCCAGAACACAATGCTGCAGAACTACGCCGACCTGGTCGACAGCGCGAGCGAAATGGTCTGCTGCATCTATCCATTCAACATCGACAAGCGCTTCCAGGCCGTGTTCGTCAAGGACAAGCCGTATCTGCGCTACATCCTGCTCGATGCGCGCAGGTCGTTCAACACGTTCAAGACCGACGATCACGACGTCGAAATTGTCGCCGGTGCCTACATCCAGTCGCAAATCGACCAGTGGGCGGCGGAAACCTCCGCTGGCAAGCTGATCAAGAGTGGCGTCGACTTCCTGCACAACAAGATCATCCTGGTCGACCCGCTGGGTGATGTGCCCGTCGTCATTTCCGGTTCGGCCAATTACAGCGTGAACTCCATTACGCTGAACGACGAGAACACGCTCGTCATCAAGGGTGACGATCGCGTCGCCGATATCTACTTCACCGAGTTCATCCGCCTGTTCGATCACTTCTCGTTCCGCGAATGGCTGGCCGGCAACACCGAAGTTTTCGATCCGTTCCTGAAGGAGGACGGTAGTTGGGTCAACAAGTATTTCGACAGCCCGAATTTCCTGAGCGTCAAGCGCAAGCTCCAGTTCAAGAACATGTCGCGCGCGAACGAGAGCGCGTAGCTCGGGTTCTGCCTGCTGGCGTCCTTGCTGATGGTCGGACAGGCGTTCGGCCAACAGCCCGGCGCCATGGAAATCCGCCAGGGTGTCATCGAGCAGATTACCCCGGTGCAGCTGCAGACCAACCATCATCGTGGCGTTGGCGCGATCGTCGGTGGCCTCGGGGGCCTGGGCATCGGCAGCCTCATTGGCGGTGGTACCGGCCGCGACGTGGCAATGATCGCCGGTACGCTGGGCGGCGCGCTGTTCGGCAATAACCTGCAGAAGAAATACGACCAGCCGGTGCCGGGGCAGCAGATCATCGTTCGCGTCCACAGTGGCGTGCTGGTGGCCATAACCCAGCCGATCGACGGCAACCTGAGATCGGGCCAACGCGTATATATCGAGGGCAGTGGTGAAGGCGCGCGCGTAGTCGCGCAAAAGTAGCGCAGGGAAGGTGGGAATGACGTGGAAGTGACCAGGTCATTTCCCACGCTTCTTCGGGAAAAGAACGGCCCCGTTGCGCTGTGGCAAACTTAGCGATGGCCACACTCATTGGGCCGCTACTCCCGGCCTTCAAGATCCCGTTCGACAATTCGTTCGCGCGCGAGCTACCTGGATTCTACGTTGCCCAACGCCCTGCCGTTGTGCGCGCGCCAAGGCTGCTGCATTTCAACCCGACGTTAGCGAACGAGCTCGGTCTCGATCTCACATCCCTCGATGATCAAGCGCGGGCAGACCTCTTCGCCGGCAACATAGTGCCCGAGGGCGCTGAGCCGATCGCCCAAGCATATGCGGGCCACCAGTTCGGTGGCTTTTCTCCGAGACTGGGCGACGGTCGCGCGCTGCTGCTAGGCGAAGTGATCGATCGCCAGGGACATCGACGCGATATCGCCTTCAAGGGGTCCGGTCGCACGCCCTACGCGCGCGGAGGCGACGGCAAGGCTGCCGTTGGCCCCATGCTGCGCGAGGTGCTGGTCAGCGAGGCGATCCACGCGCTGGGTATTCCGACGACGCGCGCGCTGGCGGTTGCGGCAACCGGCGAGCAGGTAATCCGCGAGAGCGCCCTGCCCGGTGCCGTCCTGACCCGCGTGGCCGCAAGCCATATCCGCGTCGGGACCTTCGAGTTCTATGCCAGGCGCGGCGACGTGGCGAGTGTGCGCAAGCTCGCCGACTACACCATCGCGCGCCACGATCCCGCGCTTTCAGCCACACCGCAGCCGTACATCGGGCTATTGCGCCATGTCGTCGCGCGCCAGGCGGCACTGATCGCGCAGTGGATGAACGTCGGCTTCATCCACGGCGTGATGAACACCGACAACATGACGATCTCGGGCGAGACCATCGACTACGGCCCTTGCGCATTCATGGAGGACTACGACCCCGCCGCGGTGTTCAGCTCCATCGACCATGGGGGACGCTACGCCTTCGGCAACCAGCCCGAAATCGCCGCGTGGAACCTGGCGCGCCTGGCCGAAGCGCTGTTGCCGCTGCTGTCGGACGACCATGAACGCGCGGTCGAGATGGCCACGGAGGTCATTGCGGGATTCCTCCCGCTCTACGGGGGGCAGCTTCTGCGCGGACAGCGCATCAAGCTCGGACTCAGCCAAGCCGACGTTGAGGACGACAGTGCAGATAGCGCATTAATCGACGATTGGCTGGCGCTGCTATACGCCGAACGCGTGGACTTCACACTGGCCTGGCGACGACTCGCCGATGCCGCCGAAGGCAATGAAGCCCTGCTGCGCGGGCTGTTCGCCAATGCAAGCGCACCCGACGCTTGGCTGGTCCGTTGGCATGCCCGTGTCGCCGATGAGGTACAGAACGGCGCGTCCACAGGGGGGGCGGACCGTGCCAGACAGATGCGCGGCGCGAGTCCCATCGTTATCGCCCGAAACCATCGCGTGGAAGAGGCGCTTGCGGCGGCGTCCGAATATGGTGATCTCGCACCCTTCGAACGATTGCTGGCTGCGCTCATGCAGCCCTACGACGAGACAGCCGAGGCAGCGCGCTACGCCGAACCGGCGCCGGCCGCAGTGACTGAGAAATATCAAACGTTCTGCGGCACCTGATCTCAGGCGCTGCGGCGCTACGCTGACGCGGCGAAGTCAGGCGCCGATGGCGGCCTCGATCTCGGCAAAGGTGCGTGCGACGTTGTAACCCACCTGAGGAGGCAGCCCCAGCTGCCGTGCGATTTGCGTCAGGGAAATGATGCCGCGCACCGTGCGCGTTGCCGCGGGCGCTTCGGCCGGCCCGGTTTCGATGACCAGGGCGTGCTGGCGACCGGAACGCTTCAACGTCTCGACGACGTCACCGACCCGAACCTGCTGCACATCCTGCAGCTCCATTGCCTCCAGGAGATTCGCGGGCGTCATGACGTCGCTCACGAGAACGTCGGCATGGCGCACTCCGCGGTTTTGCGCGATCTGGATCGGTTTCTCTCCCGACAGGTCGTTGGCGGTGATGACCCCCAGAATGGCCCGTGCGTCATTGATCACGAACAATGCCCGAACGCGGTGCGTGTGCATCGCCTGTTGCGCTTCGTCGACGTTGTCGCCGACCGCAATCGTCACGGCGGCGACGCGGCTCAAGTCCGTCATCACGTCCGTCGCGGGTGAGCTGGCCTGGACGCGCAGTTCCGGCGTTCGACTGGGTAGGCGATAGGTGACGCCCGAGCCGGCCTTCGATTGGCGCAGCGGTCGGTAGGGTTCTACCGCGGGATGCGGTGCTGGCGTGGGCAGCACCTCGCTGACGTGTCCGATTCCAGAAAACATCCTCTCCAACAAACCATCGCCGTGCTTTTGCTCCGAGCTCATTGCGGGTCTCCATGAAGAATACGGAATTATTCTAGCGCGTTCTCCGAAACCCCGCTAAATCCGCTTCGCCATTCTCGCAACTTCGGCCGCCAAGTGCCTGCAGAGTGACGCCGGTGCCAGTACTTCGAGATCCGCACCGAACTTGAGGATGTCCATCACTAATTCGCATGGATCGGCAAATGGCACGTCGAGTACATAGGAACTAATGCACCCGGCGCTGTGGCGAGACGTCGCGCTGCGTCGCCTCACCTGTGCTTCGCGCGAGATACTTGATTCGGAATTTGGTCCAGCGTAGCGCGCGCATTCCCGTGCAGTGGACGTGCCATGCACAGGATGTTTCAGGCGACATTGCCGCGCTGGGTGCGCTGATTGCAACCCGCGACGTAATGCCATCGCAACTTTGACTACCGGTTGCGATTCCCCGTCAGTACGCGATAGCGTGCCATGTGCCGGATCGCGTCCTTCGGCTTGCCGCACTTTTCATACAGCAGCGCCAGGTTGTAATGTCCATCGGCCAGCGCCGGGTCCGCGCGCAATGCGGCCGCGTAGGCTTCCATCGCCTCTGCCCAGCGCTTCATGTCATCGAGCAGCACACCGAGGTTGAATAGCAACACCGGATCGTCGCCACAGGCCTTGATTGCCTGGCCGTAAACGTCCTCGGCCTTGGACAAGCGCTTGGCATCGTGCAGCAAACGGCCCAGGTTGATGTAGGCGTCGAGATACGTTCCATCCGCGTCGATCGCTTGTTCATACGCCGCTTGCGCCGCATCGACGTCCTCCGCCTCGAGCCTTGCGGCCTTGATGAACCAGGCTTCCGCCGTGCGCGATTCTTGGCCCGTGTCGGCGCGTTCGATCACGCTCAGCGAGCCATCGGCCGGATCGCCATCGAATCCCAGCACGTACTGGCCAGACTCCGCCTGCCACCGGCTGCGGCCGTCACTGACCACGACACGGTCGGCAAGCGCGCCGATATTGAGTCCGGACAGCGGCATCGTGTCCGGCAGCAGGCGGCGAAGTTCGCGCATCGAGCGCATGATCCGGCGCGGCGACACGTGGGCATCGGCCAGCGCCTTCGCGGTGCGCAGCACGATCAGGTCCTGGAAGGAGAAGCGCCACGCGCCACGAAGTCCGCGTGCGGGCTTGACGAAGCCTGACGCAATCAACGAGCGGATGGTGCTGCGCGACAGGCGCAGCAACTTCTCGACGTCCCGGACGCCGTAAGAATTCACGGCCTCGGTCCGCCCCCCGATATCGCTTATTTCTTGGCCGCCTTGCGCGCGACTGGGGCCGCCGTTGCGGCGATCTGTTGCGCGCGCTTCGCGGGCTTGCGCGCCGCCAATGCAGGCACCCCCGCAGGCACCTCCGTGGGCACCGCGGTGGGCGCCGCTTTGCCGGCCCGGGCGGGCGCCTTCTTCTCGAGACTTGCGCGCAACGCTTCCATGAGGTCGATGATCTGCGCGCCGCCACCTTCCGGCGCCTCGGACATCGTGATTTCGTGGCCTTCGACCTTTTTATCGACGGCCGCCTGAACGCGGGCGGCGACATCGTCAGTGTATTGCGACGGGTCGAACGTGGCGGACGTCTGCTGCTCGATTAATTGTTGCGCGAGCTTCAGTTCCGCGGGCTTGACGTCGGTCTTCGGAATTTCCAGGTCCTTCATCGCCCGCACTTCACCGGCATAGAGGAGCTGTTGCATGACGAGGCCGTCCTCGACCGGGCGGATCATCACGATATATTGCTTGCCCCGCGCGGCCCAGCGACCCAGCGCGCAGCGGTTGGATTCGCGCAATGCAGCAGCCAGCAGCGCGTACGGCTTGGCGCCGCCTTTGTCGGGTGCCAGGTAATAGGCCTTGTCGAAGTACACCGGGTCGACTGCTTCGAGCGGCACGAACTCGGTGATCTCGGCCATGTGCGTGCCGGCCTCTTCCATCGCCTTCAATTCTTCCGGCGTGAACATCACGTACTGGTCCTTCGCGAATTCGTAACCCTTCACGATCTCTTCGCGCGGCACCACCACTTCTTCCTTGGTGCAGATGTATTGCTGCTTCAACCGCGAACCACACGTCTTGTGCAGCATGTTGAAGGACACGGCCTTGCTCGCCTCGGTGGCCGAATAGAGCTTCACCGGGATGGACACCAGCCCGAACGAAACCGTCAAACTTGCGATCGATCGTGCAGCCATGATGCCTCCTCCAGCCGTTGCAGCTTGTGCCAGATCACAAGCCGCCAATATGGGAACCTCGAATCGTTAAATATGTCAATCTTTTCCGCAATTTGCAAGCGTTACTTCGAGGTTCGCGACAAGGCAGCCTCCAGGTCCTGCTTCTTTTGCAACGCCTCCCGCCAGCGGTCCCCGGTCTGCGCCAGCCGCTGCGGCGCGTTGCCCATCGTGAAGTCGAGCGGATGCGCACCCGCTAGCTCATCCCACGTCAGAGGCATCGAGACCGGCGCGCCCGGCGCGCCGCGCGGCGAGTAGGCGACGTTCAGCGTCTTGCCGCGGACATTCATGTTGTAGTCCATGAAGATCTTGCCGGTTCGCTTGGGGATGCTCCACTCCAGTGTAATGTCCTTGGGATGCAGGCGCAGTAGGTGCCGTCCTACAAGTTCCGATACGTGGCGCGCGGCGTCGAAGTCGATCGTGCGCCGGATCGGCACGAAGACGTGCAGGCCTGTCTTGCCCGAGGTCTTGACGATGGCGTCGAGCGACATGCTCTGCAGCAATTCGCGCAGCCAGAACGCGACCTCCTTCCCCTTCTCAAACGCGATAGTGTTGAGTTCGGGCTCCGCGCCCTTGGCCTCCTTGCCCGAGTAGATATACGGATCGAGGTCGAATAGCACGTAGTCGGGATAGTTGAGGACAGACGCCTCCAGCGCTTCGAGCGAGCTCGCATAGTCGGTGCTCGTCGAAACCGCATCCGGACCCACCTTCGCGCGCGAATGCCATATGTGGAACTCGAGCGTGCCCGATTGCGCAAGCCATAGAAGCGTCGGCAAGTTGTTGCACAACAGGTAGTCGTGCTGCTCGTCCTTGCTGCTGGAGAACACGGTAATCGACTCGACAAAGGCCGGCCTCTCCTGCTCCCAGTGCTTCTGGAAGAAACGGGGGCCGTTGATGCCATCGGGCATGCGGATCATCGTCAGCGGACGGTCGGCCAGGTGCGGCAGCATGTATGGCGAGACTTGCGCGAGGTACGCCAGCAGGTCGCGCTTGGTGTAGGCCGGAAGGTCCTGCGCCGGATCAGCTGGCCAGTAGATACGGTCGAGGTGCGTGAGCTTGATGCGATGCGCGCCGACGGTAAGCGTCAACGTCGGCTTTGCGCTCGCGAGCTGGGCCATCACCGCGTCGACTTCGCCGTCGGCAGTCGCCATCACGGGACCGGTTTCGGCGCGCCGCACGGTCGTGGGATCGATGTCGTCGCGCAGGCGCAGGAATACTGGCGCGCGCAGGCGGCCGTCCGCAGTCCAGCTCTGGAAACTCACTTCTGCCACCGTTTGCGGCTCGACCCACGTCGTCGGCCCGTTGAGTTCCGGTTCGTCGGCGAAGGGATTGGTGTCCCGCTTAAGCCTCACCAGTTTCGCCTTGACCTGCTTTAGCGCGCGATCGTCGAAGCCGGAGCCGACGTGCGATGCGAAGCGCAGCGGGTCACCCGCTTTTCCGCCTTCCCAGTAGCCCACCAGCAGCGAGCCCAGCGCCGCGCGGGAGCCTTTGCCGCTGGTGTACCCGCCGACAACGAAATCGGCGGTCTGCGTAGGCTTCACCTTCAGCCACGCCTGCGAGCGGCGGCCGTCCTCGTAACGGCTTTGCTTGCGCTTGCCGACCACGCCTTCGAAACCGCTGGCGAGAGCCGCCGCGCTGAGCGCGACGCCGTCGTCGTGCGCATGAACCAGCTGCACCCGCGGCGACGGCAACAGGCATTGCGCGAGGTAGCGCCGCCGATCGGCATACGGCGACTGGCGCAGGTCGATACCGGCAAAATACGGCAGATCGAAGCAGAAGAAGACGACCGGCAAGTCCCTGTCTGCGGCGGCGATTTCGCGCTCGGTTTTCAATTGCGCGCGATCCTGCAGCGCCGCAAACGACGGCTTGCCGCTCGCGTCGAACGCCACCAACTCGCCGTCGATGATCATCCCGTCCACTGCCTGCTGCGCAAGTTCCGTGACCAGCCGTGGGAATTTCGACGCAAGTTCCAAGCCCCGGCGCGAGCGCAACTTGACCCCATGCTCGTCGATGAACGCAAGGACGCGGTAGCCGTCCAGCTTGGGTTCCCACATCCACTCGTCGCGGTGAAATGGTGCATCGCCTACCTCGGCGAGCATTGGGCTCATCTTCGCGGGCATCGCCTCGACCTTGCCCGCGGGGGCCAGTTGCGCCGCGGGCATGCGCGCGACTGGCAGAAACTTGAGCTCCGTCACCGTCTTGCCCGACAGCACGGAGCGATTCTGCTGTGTGACATCGTTAGTCGTCACGAAGCGGTCGTTGTGCTTGATCATCAGCCACTGCTTTGCTTCCTTGGTCTTGACCAGTGCAAATGAACCTTTCAGCTTTTCGCCGCGCAAGAGGATGCTGAGCTTGCCCTTCTCCATGCCTTCGCGAATCTCGCGCTCGGCTTGCGCACGGTCGTGGAAGTAGGTCACGCCGCCTTCATCGGGTGAAAATACACCGCAGTCCCATACGATCACCTCGCCCGCGCCGTATTGCCCGGCGGGAATGACGCCCTCGAACGAGCCGTAGTCGTACGGATGGTCTTCGACGTGCACGGCCAGCCGCTTTTCGCTACGATCCAGGGACGGACCCTTGGGCACCGCCCAGGACAGCAGCACGCCGTCGCACTCGAGCCGGAAGTCGTAGTGCAGGCGTGTCGCGGAATGCAGCTGAACGACGAACAGCAGCGGTCCGACGCCCGCGGCGGGCACGGCCGGCGGCGGCTCCGGCGTCGCCGTGAAAGTTCGTTTCGCCGAGTATTCTTTGAGGACGTTCTTGGCCATTTGGGAAGCATACTGAGGGAGGCGACGCGCGATGACAACTGCGAAAACTGCGAAGCTGCTGGCGGGTGCAAGTGGCTATGCCTTCAAGGAGTGGAAAGGCGTCTTCTATCCCGACGACATCAAGACGGAGGACATGCTCGCGTTCTATTCGGCGCGCCTGCCAACCGTAGAGATAAACAACACGTTCTACCGGATGCCCAAGTCGTCTGTGTTCGAGAACTGGGCGGCCGTGGTGCCCAAGGTCTTCCAGTTCTCGATCAAGGCGTCGCAGCGGATCACGCATATGTCGCGGCTGCGCGCGGAAACTGCGGCCGAGCCGCTGGGCTACCTGTACAAAAATCTTGAGGCGCTCGGCGCCAAGCGTGGACCGGTGCTGTTCCAGCTTCCGCCCAACATGAAGAAGGACCTGGCGCGCCTCGGCGAATTCTTGGCACTACTGCCGCCAAACCACCACGCGACGTTCGAGTTTCGCAACGAGACGTGGTTCGATGATGACGTGTACGCTGCGCTCAAGGGTTCCGGGGCCGCGCTGTGCTTATCTGAACGCGAGGACAGCGCGCCGCCGCCGCTGGTCGAGACAGCGCCCTGGGGCTATGTCCGCCTGCGCCTGGAGACCTACTCGGACGCCGATCTGAAGAAGTGGGCGCGCAAGTTGCAAGCCACGCGCTGGCACGAGATCTACGTGTATTTCATGCACGAGGCGACCGCGACGGGGTACGCGAAGATGCTGAAGGCGTTTTGGTCGCCTGGAAAGTAGGGCTAATAATCGGCATCGGCCGCAGGGATTGATCGGTAGAAGGTGGAATGCTCGTTCGCGCAGACTTAAGCACATGGCGAAGGAGCAATCATGAAACCAGTTGAATTCTCAGGCTTGGGCAGAACACTGGCCGCGCGGCACACGCACAGATGGCCTTTCGACCGTATCCTCTCGGTGATTCGATCCGTGGTGCGGGCGGTCGCCGCCGACCACGCGGTAGCCCATGAGGCGGCGGCCAAGGCGGAATCATCGCGCGCAAATCTGGCCGGTGTGCGCGCCTTGTACCTGCCGCCACCGGTGTCGGCGCTGGGGAACACTCGCGATGGCGGCGATTTGCGCCGAGACCCATTGCGGCCCGACCCGCCCCGGGTCAACGCGGCGACCAGAAAGGTCGCGGTGGACTTCCAATCCTGGCACACGCCGCACGCGAAATCGGCGAAATGCCGATAGCGACGGAATCGCGGTTGCCCGATTTGCCGGATGCTTCCAATTGTCCGTATTTGCCGGACCTTTCCAATAGCCAGTAGCATGGCAACGGAAGGTGTCCGATGCGCGCGAATCCACAGCCCATAACGATAGCCGTCGATGCCGCCACCAGCGTGTCCGGGCTGCTGCAGGCGCCGCGCAACGCACGGGCGTGCTACGTGATGGCGCACGGCGCCGGCGCGGGCATGACGCACGCGTTCATGTCGAGCTTCGCCAACGACCTTGCCGAACTCGGTGTGGCCACGCTGCGCTACCAGTTTCCGTATATGGAACGCGGCTCGAAGCGCCCGGACACGCCCAAGCTCGCGCAGGCGACGGTCCGCGCGGCGGTAACCGAAGCATCCGCGCTGGTTCCGGGCCTCCCTCTTTACGCCGGCGGCAAGTCGTTCGGCGGCCGCATGACGTCGCAGGCGCAGGCGGCATCACCGTTGCCGGGCGTCCGGGGCCTCGTGTTCGTTGGTTTCCCGCTGCATCCGCCGGGTAAGCCGGGCGATGATCGCGCCACGCATTTGTCCGACGTGTACGTACCGATGCTGTTCCTGCAAGGGACGCGCGACGAATTCGCGGAGCTCGCACTACTGCAGGACCTCGTCAAGAAGCTGGGAGCACGCACGACACTCCGTTTATTCGACGACGCCGACCATTCCTTTCACGTGCCGGCGCGCACGGGAATGAAGGATCCGCAAGTCCGCGTCGAGATGGCGGACGCGATGACCGCGTGGATGGCCGACGGATCTATGGCGCGCACATGATCGGATAGTAAGGGCCGGGGCCGTATCCTTCGACTGTCCAGCCTAGCGCACGCATCTGGTCGACTACTGCGGTGCTCGTGGTGTAACGGTGATTGGTGTCGACTCGGCCATTCCAGACGCGAAATACCGCAGTCGTCCGGGCGGGACATACACCCGTGACTGCGTCAGGCAGCGCAACGTAGAACACGTTATCGGACTCGCGCACGAAGAACGGAAATTTGACCGCCGTGTCGGCGCACTCCGAAGGCGACGCCGAATAGAAGTGGGAATCCCCGTATCCCGGCGGTAAGTAGAAGCGACACACCGGTGAAAAGCCGGCGGTCGCAGCGAAATATGCGTTGAACGCATTGCCGGTGCGCTTCCAACCGCCGAAGAGACCGATGTCCAGCGCCTGAATTTCCTGCGCCAGGGCGGTCATGAAAAAATGGTCACGTGCGGAGTCGTAGTACTCGACGACCTCGACCTGCTGCGGGGCGAAGGTCGCTCCGAACCCCGAGATCGGCAGGATCGCCAGTGAAGCGAGTTGCGGCGCGTCGATCGTCAGGTTCGCGAAGCGGTTTCCAGCGGTGGGCGGACGGAAATAGAGCGTCAGGAAACAGCTCTGACCGGCTGGAATGGAGACTCCGACGCCGCAGGATTCGAACACATTGTTGAAATCGTAGGGCATTGCGCCGTTGAGGACGAAGCGCGTCGGTGTCAGCGCCGCCGGCCCGGGATTGCGGAGCTCGACGCGAAGACCGCTGGATTCCACATTTACCAATACCGCACCGAACGGCGCGATAGGCGGGATGAACGTGATTGACGCCGTGCCGGCCTGCGCATCGATGCCGCGGCCGTAGAATGTCAGCAGTTCGTCCGGGTTGTCGGCGGTGGTATTGCGCAACCACACGCCTCCCGACGTCTGGCCGGTGACGAGCGGCGCGAACTGGATCGTGACGGGGCAGCTGTAGCCAGGCGTCAACAAGAGGCCGGTCGCGCAATTCGTGCTGATGTGAAATGCGTGTCCTGTCGCCGGATGCACACTGACATCGGTGAACGACAGCGATTGATCGCCGCAATTGGTCACCGCGACGTTCGCTACCGTCGTAGTCCCGACGATTTGATTACCGAAACGAGTGACGTCGTTGTCGATGCAAAGACGACTGGTTGCGCCGGCGGGCAGCGCGAACGCGAGCCCAGCAAGCAAGGCCACCCGGGCCAAACGATGCGCGGAAAATGTGGTTGGCGCGTCCGGCGTTCCCCAACGTGATCGGCGCCAACCAATGTTCGGTTGGGTCATGGCCCACTCTAGCATGGGCCCGCAGGCGGTCCGGGGCGCAACATAGGCTCGGCGCTGTTCAATTGGACCGAAACCAGTAACATGAGCAGGCATTGATTGCTGAGGGACCTAGATGATGCGTGGAATGCCTGTCGCACTGATCGTATTGTTGCCTCTCCTGGCAAGTTGCACATTGACGCCGCCGCCCGCACCGACAGCGCCGCCCCAGCCTGCGCCGACACAACCCCCCGTCACCACCGCGCCGCCGCAGCCTGCGCCGACACAAACCCCGGTCACCCCCGCGCCGCCACCCTCGAGCGCCGCGCCGCCCGCTTCACCCACCGCAACTGCACCCGCCAAGGCGCCCGCACCCACCGCAACCGCACCCGCCAAGGCACCCGTTCCATCCAACGCAACTGCAACCGCCAAGGCGTCCCCGGCACCAACGCCGAAAGCCGAGAGCGCCACCGCGGACGCCGCAAAGCCCAAGGCGCCGACGCTGGACCTTAACTCCCTGGAACAGCGGCTCAAGACCACCAACGCCATCGGCGTGCTGACCAAGCTCTCGCTCAAGAATCAGGTCGACGACCTGCTGGATCGATTCCGAGGGTATTACCAGGGGAAACTCAAGACCACGTTGGCCGAGCTCCGGCGATCGTATGATCTGCTGGTTCAGAAGGTGCTCTCGCTGCTGCAGGACAGCGATGCGCCTCTCGCGACGGCAATCGTGGCTTCACGCGACGCGATCTGGGGCATTCTTTCGGATCCGAAGAAATTTGCGACCCTCTGATTTGCGAGCCTCCGCTCTGATTGGCGACCTCTGATTTGCGACTTTTCGATTCAACGTGGGAGACAGCATGAACGTACGCATTGCGGGACTGGTGATCACGATTCTGGCGGCGATGTGCTTTGCCGCACCGTCGCTCGCGGCCGACAACGACGTTGCCGTCAAGAAGGACTTGTTCACGGTGATCACCTTGCAGGGACTGCCCTGCGGGGAGGTGGTCAGCTATACGACCAAGACCGACAACGATCACAGGGTGGTCTGCAAGGACGGCAATCGATACCACGTTTACGTCAATGCGCAGGGGCGGGTGGTAGTTGAGAAATAGTGAGGTGGTTGCGAAACAGTGAGCCCCCCGCGCCGCCGGAGACTCGCTTGCGGCCTTCGATGCACTATCATGCGGCAATCGCCGTAACCTGCGGAGCCTACCGGTCATGAATCTAGAGAAGGTCATCTTCGGCTTTTTCATCATCTTCGCGTGCACGCTCAATTTCGGGTTCTTCATCGGCGACATCGAGCGTCCCGAGCTCCACCACCCGATGGAGCTCTTCGCGGCAGTGGTCGTCAACCTGATCGCGACCGTGCTCAAGTTCGGCGACCGCACGCAGCTCGGCGCCACTCATCTCGCGACGAGTCTCGTTGCCTCGTTCCAGCTGATCGCGGCATCGTTGGTATGGACATGGCAGTTGTATGTCGTCGGACAACCGATGAACAGCGAGTTCACGGCCGTCGTCGTGTCGCTGTCCGGCGGCGCGCTGCTCGCAAATCTCTTTTCGGTGGTGCTGCTCATCGGCGAGACGTTGCGCCAGGGTCGATGAGCGACATACTGTTCTTGATTCTGCGGCGCCTTCGCGCGCCGCTCATCACGGTGATTGTCGTCTACGCGATCTCGGTCGGCGGGCTGGCCCTGATCTCGGGCATGACGCCCGAAGGCGTGCGCGTACCGATGAGCATCTTCCACGCCTTCTACTTCATGTCGTTCACGGCGACGACCATCGGTCTGGGCGAGCTTCCCTACCCGTTCACCGACGCCCAGCGCCTGTGGGTCACGTTCGCCATCTACCTGTCGGTGGTAGGCTGGGCGTACACGTTGGGCTCGGTGATCGCGCTCGCCAACGATGCGCCGTTTCGCGCCATGCTTCGCCGCAGCGTCTTCAACCGGCAGGTGCGCGGGCTGGCCGAACCGTTCTACGTGCTGTGCGGCTACGGCCAGAGCGGCTCGCGCCTCGCGCGCGCACTCGATCGGCTCGGCAACCGGCTCGTCATCGTGGATGCGTCGCTTGAGCGCATGGCTCCGGTCGCCGTGCAGGAGTACGGCACCCGGCCGCTGACGCTGGCCGCAGATGCGCGGCTTGCGGACGTGCTCGTGGATTGCGGCGTGCGCAGCCCGTTGTGCCTCGGCCTGATCGCGCTCGCGGGCGAGGACGCCGTCAACCAGGCGATCGCCATCGACGCCAGGGTCCTCAATCCCGGCATCCCGATCATCGCGCGCGCCAAGTCCGCGGTCGCCAAGGTGAGTCTCGAGTCCTTCGGCGGCGTGGTGGTGATCAATCCCTTCGAGACGTTCGCGTACAACTTAGGAGTCAGCCTGCGCGCGCCGGAGATCGTGCAGATCGAGGATTGGTTGACTGCCACGGACGGCACGCCGCTCCCCCCTGCTGTCCAGCCTCCGCATGGGCGCTGGGTGCTGGTCGGCTTCGGCCGTTTCGGGCGCGCGATCTGCGACGTGCTCGACAAGGCCGGCATCGAGTGGAAGGCATTCGATCCGCGCGTGATGATCGAAACTGACGAGCGCCTCGTGCACGGAGACTATGCGGAGAACATCCTGCACGATGCCGGCGTCGAGGTCGCTGACGTGCTGGTGGCCGGCGCCGACAACGACGCCGTCAACCTGGGCGCCACCACGCTCGCGCGTCGCGTCAAGCCGGACATTTTCGTCGTCATCAGGCAAAACCGGATGCAGGACCGCGCGCTGGTCGAAGCCGCGCGCGCGAATCTCAAGTTCGTGCAGTCCGACATCATGGTCAACGAATGCCTCCAGGTGTTGAAGGCACCGGTGCTGTCCCGTTTCATCGCCCAGCTTCGCGCCGGTGACCGCGAACAAGCCACGGCCGTGCTCGATCGCGTGCGAAAGGAAGTGGGGGATGGCTCTCCCCACAGCTGGGCGTTCGAATGCGACGTGCTGCAGCCAGGGATGTTCTACGCGTTCTTCCAGCGCGCAGGTGCACCGTTTCG
>JBDTPJ010000044.1:0-27369 GCA_039932755.1 Betaproteobacteria bacterium | reverse complement strand
ACTTCATCAACAACCCGGACAAGCAGGTCTCGCTGCTCGAAGACCCGTACATCCTGCTGCACGACAAGAAGATCAGCAACATCCGTGACCTCCTGCCGTTGCTGGAGCAAGTTGCCAAGGCCGGCAAGCCGCTGCTCATCATCGCCGAAGACGTCGATGGCGAAGCGCTTGCGACGCTGGTCGTGAACAACATCCGCGGCATCCTGAAGACCACCGCCGTCAAGGCGCCGGGCTTCGGTGACCGTCGCAAGGCCATGCTCGAAGACATCGCCATCCTGACGGGTGCCACGGTGATCGCCGAGGAACTGGGTCTCAAGCTCGAGAACGCGACGCTCAAGGATTTGGGCCGCGCCAAGAAGATCGAAGTGGGCAAGGAAGACACGACGATCATCGACGGTGCGGGCGAAAAGGCCGCGATCGAAGCGCGCGTCAAGAACATCCGCAAGCAGGTCGAAGACGCGACGTCGGACTACGACAAAGAGAAGCTGCAAGAGCGCGTGGCCAAGCTGGCCGGCGGTGTTGCGGTGATCAAGGTCGGCGCCGCGACGGAAATGGAAATGAAGGAAAAGAAGGCGCGTGTCGAAGACGCGCTGCACGCGACCCGTGCGGCCGTTGAAGAAGGCATCGTGGCCGGCGGCGGGGTCGCATACCTGCGTGCCCGCACCAACCTGAAGGGTCTGAAGGGCGACAACGCCGATCAGGACGCAGGCATCAAGATCGTGCTGCGCGCGATCGAGGAGCCGCTGCGCCAGATCGTCGCCAACGCCGGTGACGAGCCTTCGGTGGTCGTGAACAAGGTCGTCGAAGGCAAGGGCAACTACGGCTTCAACGCCCAATCCGGCGAGTACGGCGACTTGGTCGAAATGGGCGTGGTCGATCCGACCAAGGTAACGCGCTTTGCTCTGCAAAACGCAGCCTCCGTAGCCTCGTTGTTGCTGACCACGGAAGCGATGGTTGCCGAACTGCCCAAGGACGACAAGGGCGGTGGCGGTGGTGGCGGCGGCATGGGTGGCATGGGCGGCATGGGCGACATGGACATGTAGTCCGCGTAGCGTCAGTACTGCAGCAAAGACCAAGGCCCGGTTCGTCCGGGCCTTGGTCTTTGTGGGGGCGGCCCGGGAGGCCGACTCCACGCGAAATTCTTTAGACTACAATGTGTTAACGGGTAGACTTGCAAAACAACAACGCATCCGCCATGGTCATCCAGGGCCATTGCGTGACGACGGGAAACTGGGACCATGATTCGATGACGCAGGGAGTGATTGTCGCTTTGGCCATCGCCGCGTTTGCGGTGACGATCATTTATGGCCTGGTTCGCCGCAATCGCGCTTCGGGCGGCACCACGCGAAGCGGCGCAGATTCCCCCAACACGGTCGCCCAGTGGACCGAAGGCGAAACGACGCGGCTCCTCTCCTCGGCCGAGCTGCCCGGTTTGTACCTGCTGCGTCCACGCTTCCTGACCCGCGCCGAAAGTGTGGTGTACCTGTTGTTGAAGGCAGCGTTTCCGCGGCACGAAATCTTTGCCCGCGTCCGGCTGGCGGACGTGCTCCAAGTCAAGATCGGACCGCAGGGCATGGAACGGCTGCGCGCCTTTCGCAAGATAGCCAACCAGCACGTCGGATTCGTAGTCTGCGATCGCGACATGACGATTGTGGCTATCGTTGATGCCAAGGAACCGGATCAGGTCATCAATCCCCGAGACCAGAAGCTCGAAGTCATCAAGCAGCGCTGCCTCCAGGCTGCGCAGGTGAAATACCTTTGCGTGTATCCACCGCAACTGCCGCGATACCGCGAGCTGCGCGAACAGATCCTCGGGCCGGCCGGCGACCTGGTCTAGCGCATAGGTCGGGCCCGCGGGGAATGGAAAAAATCCAATCCGTGGCACCGCGCGAACGCTAGGCGATGTCCTCAGCAGTTGCCGAATGCGCGAGCGAGTAGAGTCCGCTGACGTGACCCTGGGCAACTCCAAGTCTTAACGGCGCGTCGCCATGAATCGAAGCCTTCAGGTCCGACAGCGCCTCCAGGTCATAGCCGCATACGACGAACACCCAGTCCGCGACCTGGTCGGTTGCCGCACGTACCTTCTGCTCGGTCGTAAGCGCGACGGGAGGTGCCTGGTGCCGCAGCAGGTGCGCTCCGATCAAACCCGGGCGGGACACCAATGATTCGACTAGCGACTTATAGTACGCGCGCACGTCGGCGTCGCGACCGGATGCGGGCGATAATCTCACTGTCAGCGCGTGGCTCCCAATCCCGCCGCCACGACTCTCCAGCACGTGGCACTGGCTTCGTACCATGTTTCGATGGTGTGGCATCAACTGGGTCGACCATGGCGTTGGCGCATTGAGGCGTGCGACATAGGACGGGGACGAAAGTTTGTCGTGTGACGCCAATTCGTACATGACGAAAATCCCCTGGCCATCGGGCGCGCTCGTCCACCGGGTGCCGCGGCGAAAGCCAGGGACTGCCAGGCGTTCCGGGAAATGCTCGTGCGAGTGCCAGTCCTCGAATTCCGCCTTCACGTCGGGCGCCATGTCCCACCACATGGCGAGCGCCGCTTTTCCAAGTAGCGACATCACGGTTCCCTTTGAATCGCGAAATCGAACCAATGCGGGCCGATAAGCCGGCGGAGGCGCAAAGAGCCAGGCCCTAACCGCCGACGATCACCGGAGCACCCTGGCGCGTGCTTGCCGTAAGAGCGTCCAGGGTAAGCGCGATATCAATCGACTCGGCCGGCGTGGCTCCTGTCCAGTGCGCCCAGCCTGAGCGCACGAGATCGTGAAATGACTCGGCTTCAGCCAGGAAGCCGCTCGTCGCGGCAGTTTCGATCACTTCCCGCGCCGCATCCCATCCTGATCCGCGCTTGACCTCCAGCAGGGGAGGAAATGCAGCGGACGTGTCATTGAAATAGCTCGTGGCGATGGAGCCGGCATCTCCGGCGATGAACGCGTGTCGATGGCGCGCGGTGGCGAAGCTGCACGAGATTTGCGCGAGCAGGCCATCCCCAAACTCCAATGTCGCCAATGTCGTCATGTCCACGCCGGACGTCGCCCAGCGCGACATCGCGTGCACGCGATGCGGAGCCGAACCGGCGATCGTGCGCACCAGGCTGACGGGATACGAGCCAGCGTCCATCAGCGCACCGCCCGCAAGGCCGGGATCCATTCGGATATTGGACATGTCCGTGAGCGGAAAGCCAAATGCTGCCTGGATCAGATGCACCCGGCCGATCGCTCCAGTGGCCAACAACTCGCGCAACTTCAAGGTCTGCGGCTGGGCGAGGTAGGGGTAGGCCTCGACGACGTAGACTCCATTGCGCTTCGCGGCGTCGAACATCGCCCGCGCTTCGGCCGCCGTGGCCGCCAATGGCTTCTCGCATAGCACATGCTTGCCGGCATCCGCGGCGCGAATCGACCACTGCGCATGCAAGCTGTTGGGGAGAGGGACGTAAATTGCATCGATCTCGGGATCCGCGAAGAGCGCATCGTAGCTCGGATGCACGCGCGCAATGCCCATGTCGCGGGCGAACACGGCGGCCCGTTCGGCGTCGCGGCTCGCGACCGCCGTGACGACAATCTTGGGCGAAGTCTTCACGGCCTCGACAAACAGGCGGGCAATCTTCGCGGCGCCCAGCACGCCCATGCGCAATGGGACCAGCGATGTCGATGCCATCAGCGCGTTTCCAAGTGACTATGCGACCAATTCAATTTGCCACTGCCTCAGGCGTCCAGCACCGACGCCATTTGCGTGACGCAATCCTGGACGTGCGTGACCAGCGTCGCTTGCGCAAGTTGCCAGTTGCGCGCAAGGGCGCATTCGAGAAGGACTCGATGCTCGTCGGCGGCGATCTGCCCGCGAAAGACCGCCGCGATCATCTGGTAACGAAGGAACTTGTCGCAAATCGAGGCGTAGGTTTCAAGCAGCACCTGTGACCCGCAGGCGGAAATCAGCGCGAGGTGGAACGCCCAGTCGTATCGCCGCCACGTCTCCGCCGCGTCCACCCCCCCGGCGTCCATCTTCTTCTCTGTCGATGCGAGCATGTGGTGCGCCGCGACCACGCGTCCTTCCCATTCGATGTTGCCGCGCGCGAAGGACTCCTGGATGCCGTGGCATTCGAGGAGCTGCCGCATCGCGGCGATTTCGCGCAGGTTCGACGATGAGACAGTGGGCACCTGGAAGCCGCGCGATCCCTCTGCCACCAACAGGCCCTCGGAGGCGAGGCGATTGAAGAGCTCCCGTAACGTGCTGACGCTTGTGCCATAGGCGTGACGCATCCGGTCCAGCGGCAACTTCCCGCCGGGCGCCAGACGGCCCAACACAATGTCGGAGCGAATTCGCCGGTAGGTCAGTTCACCGACGGTGACGCCGGAAGGTGGCGGGGCCGCCGCTGAGCCGGCGGTCGGCGATTTCCGGGGCACACCCGCGATTGCTCTCTCGGAAGGTGTAATTGAGGGTCTCGCTGAGCGTCGCGGACGGGGCCGTGTTCCGGGGGATTCGTCGTTCATAGCCAAGTGGAGGTCTCGCGGAAGTTTGTTTTTTTCGATAGTTCTCATATTATCATGGCTGGGTCACTTAGTATGATGATCCCCAATACATCCGATGATCGCTGATCAATTCGGTGCACACGCCCAGGAGGAAATCGCCATGGAGTCGAACTTTACCCGTCGCAGGTTGCTCAAGACCGGCGCAACGATGCTTGCGCTCGGCGCGCTCCCGCAGGCCCTTGCCCAGCAGGCCAAGACAAAGCTGCGCTTCAGCTCCGCGTTCACGGAACAGGATTTGCGCGCGGAGGCGTACAAGAATTTCGCGACAGGCATCAAGGACGGCTACGACTTCGAGCCGTTTTGGGGCAGCACGCTGTTCAAGCAAGGGACCGAGCTCATCGCGCTTCAGCGCGGCAACCTGGAGATGTGCAACCTCGCTCCCGCGGACATTTCGAAGCAGATTCCCGCGTGGTCGCTGATGACGTCCGCGTATCTCTTCCGCGATGTCGAGCACCTGAAGAAGGCGTACAAGAGCGACGTGGGGAAGGACTTCGCCAAGATGGCGCGCGACCAGCTTGGGATACAGATCATCACGCCCGTCTATTTCGGGTCGCGCAACGTCAACCTTAAGCCCGACAAGATGATCAAGACGCCGGCCGATCTCGCGGGAATCAAATTGCGGATGCCGCCCGGGGAATACTGGCAGTTCCTGGGAGAATCGATTGGCGTCAATCCGACACCGGTGGCGTACGCCGAGGTGTACACCGCGCTGCAGTCCGGCGCGATCGATGGCCAGGACAATCCACTGGTTGCCAGCCGGCTGATGAAATTCGATGAAGTCACCACGCAGTTCGTGCTGACCTCGCATGTGCTCGGATATGACGTGATGGTGATCACGACCAAGCTCTGGGACGCGATGCCTCCGGCGCAGCAGGCGCGCTTCCAGGCAGCGGCGGAAAAGGCCGTGGATGACTACACTGCCAAGTTCGTCGCACAGGAGAAGGACGTCATCGAGTACTTCAAGAAGGAAGGCAAGAAGATCTATACGCCGGATCTCGCCGCGTTCCGGACCTTCGCACAGAAGAAGTACGTCGACAAATACGGCAGCGAATGGCCGAAGGGCGCGCTGGAAAAAATCAACGCGCTGTAGTGGGATCGGACCGGCGCAACCCGACAGTTGCGCCGGTCGCAGACATGAATTGTCCTGGTGATGTTTGTCCGAGCGAGATTGCGGCCCGGCGGCGACGCCTTTGGCGATCCGGCAAATTAACCACAGCGGGGGATCGATGAAACCAGGGGGAATCGCTGGCGCCGGACGCTGGCTGCTGCGGCGCGCGGACGATGTCGCGGTCGCGTTGATGGGATTGATGTTCCTGTCGTTCCTGCTGCAGATCGCGTTTCGGTATCTGCTGAACCAGCCGCTGGGCTGGACCGAAGAAGTGACCGTCCTGTGCTGGGTGTGGGTCGTGCTCTGGTGTGCCGCGTTCGTGCTCACGAATGCCGAGGAAATCCGCTTCGATATCGTCTATACGTTGGTACCACCACAGATCCGCAGGCTTTTCACCGCGCTATCCAGCATCGCTTTCGTCGTTCTCCTGCTGATCTCATTGCCTGCTTCCTGGAATTACGTGGCCTTCATGAAGCGCGAGCACACGGCGTACCTGCACCTGCGCCTCGATGTGATGTACTCCGTCTACGTCATCTTCGTGGTCGCCGTCGTCGCCAAGCAGGCGTGGATTGCGTGGCGCGCCATCGTCGGCCCGCGGCTCGCCGACGAAGCCAGCACTGAAATGACCGGGATGTGACGATGCCGAGCCATTTCGCCCTGTGCATCATCGTGCTGGTGGTGCTGGCAATACTTGGGCTGCCCATCGGCTTGTCAATGATTGCCGCGTCGGTGTTCTATTTCGTGGCATCGGGCCTCGACATCGGCACCGCCGCCGAACAAATCCTGAACGGTTTGTTCAACAGCTATGTGCTGCTGGCGGTACCGCTCTTCATCCTCGCTGCCGAACTCATGAATTCCGGCAGCCTCACCGACCGGTTGCTGAAGTTCTGCCTGGTGCTCGTCGGGCGCTTCCGCGGGGGGCTGGGACATGTCAACGTCGTCGCCAACATCATCTTCGCGGGCATGTCCGGGTCGGCAATCGCGGATGCCGTCGGTATCGGCAAACTCATCATCGGCATGATGACCAAGGGAGGCAACTATCCGGTGGCCTACGCCGCCGCGATTACGGCATCCGCCGCCATCATCGGGCCAATCATCCCTCCGTCGATTCCGATGGTCATCTACGCGCTGGTGTCCGACACGTCGATCGGATACCTTTTCCTGGGCGGCGTAGTCCCGGGATTGTTGCTGGGCGTCGCGTTCATGATCACCAACACCCTGATTGCGAGGCACCGGAATTACCCAGTGGAAGCTGCGGTGCCAATGCGCGAGATCCCGCGCATTACGCTCAATGCGTTTCCCGCGCTGATGCTACCGGTGGTGCTGCTGTTCGGCATTTATGGCGGCGTGATGACGCCGACCGAAGGCGCGGCGGCAGCCGCGGCCTATGCGTTGCTGGCATCCTGGCTCATCTATCGGGCGCTTACATGGAAGCAACTCTATGGCGTGTTGCTGTCCAGCGCCAAAGCGACCACCTCGGTCGGCATGTTGATCGCGGGCGCGCTGGTTTTCAACTACGTAGTCACCATCGAAAAGGTGCCCTTGTCCGTACAAGCGTTCCTCGGGGGTTTCAACCTTACGCCTTTACTTTTCCTGTTGCTGGTCAACGCCATTCTGCTGGCGCTCGGATGCCTGCTTGAAGGCTCGACCATCCTGCTGGTCATCGTTCCCATACTGATTCCGGCGGCCAAGGCGCTGGGAATCGACACGGTCCACTTCGGCGTTGTCGTCGTCGTCAACATCATGATCGGGCTCCTCACGCCGCCCTTCGGCCTGTTGCTGTTCGTAGTCGCGAACATGACCAAGCAGCCGTTGATGACGATCGTGAAAGAGGCGCTGCCTTTCATCCTGATGGCGCTCGTCGTTCTGGCCGTCATCACGCTTGTGCCGGACACCGTCCTGTGGCTGCCGCGGTTGATGGGCTACAAAGGCTAGGCAACCTCCTCCTGCTGCACATCCGACAAGACCAGACCATGACAATGACCAAGCTCAAGACGAAGCCCAAGCCAATCTATGTCCTGAATGGCCCCAACCTCAACCGCCTCGGCAGGCGCGAGCCGGAGATCTATGGCACCACGACGCTGGCGCAGATCGAATCGCAGTGCCGGGAAGAGGCCGGCGGCGTGCGTGTCGAATTTCGGCAGTCGAACAGTGAAACGGAGCTCATCGACTGGATTCACGAGGCTATCGACGACGGAGCGGCCATCGTCATCAATCCCGCGGCGTTCTCGTTCACGTCGATGGCGATCATGGACGCGCTCAAGATGTTTTCCGGTCCGATCATCGAGGTTCACCTCACGAACATCCATCGGCGCGAGGAGATTTATCACCACTCCTATGTCTCGAAAGTCGCGACAGCCGTGATCGCCGGATTGGGCCCGGGCGGCTACCGCGCTGCGATCAGGTCGGCGCGCGAGATGATGGGCCAGAAGCGCTAGGGGCTGACGCTAGCTTTTTATTGCCAAGGCCGTGCCAGCGACGATCAATGCGCCGCCCGCGAGCATGTTGGGCGTGAGTGCTTCGCCCAGGAACAGGAACCCCCAAAGCACGCCAAAGAGCGGGATCAGGAACGTCACGGTGAGCGCGCGAGCCGGGCCGGCATCGGCAATCAGCTTGAAGTAAATGAGATAGGCGACAGCCGTGGATGCAATGGCCAGAGCGAGGACATTGGCGGCGACCAGCGCGGTCACCGGGCCAGGAATCGACGCAAACGGCACAGCGGGCGCGAGCGTGATAGCCGCGGCCAGCTGACTCCCGCAGGCAATGCTGAAGACAGGCACACCCGAGAGGTGGCGCTTGGTGAAGGTCCCTCCCAACCCGTAGCAAAGGGAGGCGGCTAGGCACGCACCAAAGGCCAGTGCGATTTCGCGGGTCATGTCTTCCGGTTGCCAGCCAACCAGTACCGCAACGCCCGCAAATCCAAGCGTCATTCCGGCCAACTTGCGCCACGTCAACGCCTCTCGCAGCCATATCGCGGCGGCAATGGCGCCGAAGAACGGGCTAGTCGCGTTCAGGATCGCCGCTGCCGAAGCAGTGATGTATTGCTCGGCGTAGCAGAACAACACGAACGGCAGCGCGGAATTCACGATGCCCACGACGGCGAACTCGCGCCAGCGGGAGCGCAAATTGGGCATCCGCCGCTGCGCAACGGCTAGCGCCAGGAGCACGGTGGCAGCGAGCGTGACGCGTGCGAACGCCAGGGGGATGGGCCCAAGCGCGGGCACGGCCACGCGCATGAACACAAACGAGCCTCCCCACAGCGCGGCCAAGATCACCAGCAGCGCAACGGAACGCGGCGTCATTGGATAATGCCGAGTCTGGTCTAGTTTTTTGCGCGTTCGAGATCGAGCAATTTCTGCTTGCGCGCAAGTCCGCCGCCATAGCCCGTGAGCGCGCCATCGGCGCCGATCACGCGATGGCACGGCACGATTATCGACAGGCGATTATCGCCGTTGGCGCGCCCCACCGCGCGCACTGCGGTTGGCCGACCGATTTTTTGCGCAAGCTCTGCGTAGGACCAGGTGACGCCGGCCGGAATGGTTTGCAGCGCTTGCCACACTGCCGATTGAAATGGCGAACCGGTGAGCACCACCGGGGTCGCGAACACTTGCCGCTTCCCCGAGAAATACTCGGCCAGTTCACGATCGATTTGCGCGAGATAGCGATGCCCGCCGGGGAGGACACGGGCGCGCAACCGTTTCTGTAGCATCGAAAGTGCCCGCTCCAGGCCGCGCCGGTCGACGAAATCAAGTAGATGCAGCCCGCGGTCGTCGGCCAGCGCCAGCATTGAGCCCAAGGGTGTCTCGAGCCATTTTGCCTGAAGGACATTGACTCCCTGCGCGCGCGACGGAGGGGCGCCGACAATGCGGTTGAATGCCTCGCGGAATCCGCTGCCGGATTCGAAACCCTGGTCCAGTTGTGAATCGATCACGGTCTTTCCCTTTCTGATGTCGAGCAGGGCCAAGCCCATGCGTCGCGCTCGGTGGTAGGCCTGGAATGTCATGCCGCAATGGCGCTTGAACTGGCGACGTGCGGTCGACGGGTCGATGCCCATGTCGACGAGATCAGCATCGCGGTAGCGACGGCCCGGCTCCGTCTCGACGGCGAGCAGTAGCTTCTCCACCATCGGGGGTGGCTTGCGTCCGTGGTCGAGCGGGCGGCACTTCATGCAGGGCCGGTAGCCGGCATGCAGCGCCTCGGAGGGGGCGCCGAAGAATTCAACGTTCTCGCGGTTCGGGGTTCGGGCGCGACAGGTCGGCCGGCAGAAAATCCCGGTGGTGCGCACGCCCAGCCAGAACACGCCTTCATAGGATGGATCGTGGCGCAACAGCGCGCGATACATCGTTGCCGGGGCGGGAAGGTTCAACATGAAATGGATTCTAGTACTTCCGCTGCACGCCGCCGCCGATATTCGGGCAACCAATTCGGGATGGTCCCCAACCCTTGCTCAGCCGAATTCGATGCGCCGTCCCGTCGTTGCCGCCTCGCGAATCGCCAGCGTCGTGGCCAGCGTCCGCGTCGCGTCGCGGCCAGTGATGAGTGGAGCCTCTTCGCCGCGAATGACGCGACAGAAATGGCGGAGCTGCACCACTTGCGGGTCTTCGGGCAGGATCTCGAGCCGTTCGCAGGACAGCGGCGCCGACCAGCCGGTTTCGCCAGCATAGCGCCACAATTCGAGCTTGGGCGCCGCAAGCGAACCAGTGGTTCCGGCGAACAGGTAGCAGTTCTCCGGTCGCTGTGGATACATCGCGGCCTCGCCGGATGTGATTTCCCAGCTCCACGGTGCGGCAACCGCGTCGGACACCGTGATGGTCCCCAGTGCGCCGCCGGCGAAACGCAATGTGATGACCGCGGTATCCTCAACGGCGTGGCCTCGTGCGCCATTGGCCGTCATGGCTTGAACGCTCGCGATCTCGCCGCAGATGAAGCGCAGGTCGTCGATGTCGTGAACGAGATTGATGAGGATCGGTCCGCCGCCTTCGGGTTCGACACGCCAGGCGACGTCGAAGTACGCCGCGGGCTTTTGCAGCATCCACAATGCCGTCACGGCCGTCAGACGGCCGATGCCACCGCCTTGCACGATCTCGCGTGCTTTGGCGATTATTGGGTTGTAGCGGCGGTGGTGGCCAACCAGCAACGCCACGCCGGCGTGTTCGGCCGCTTCGGATAACCGCTGCGCCGCAGCCACCGTTTCGGCGATCGGCTTCTCGATGAGCATGTGCACGCCGTGCGCTGCGCAGGCCAGCCCCGTCGGAGCGTGCAGCGCATTGGGTGTTGCGATGATGGCTGCGTCGAGGCGCGCGTTTGCCAACATGTCGTCGTAGCTGGCGTAATACGCATGGCCGTTTTGAAGCGCAAACGCGGCAGCTGCTTTGGCGGGATCGGCAATGGCCGCGAGTTCGCACAGCGGCTCGCGACGAATGGTCGCGATGTGACGCTGGCCGAAGGCCCCGGCACCGATCACACCAATGCGAAGTCTCTTCATTCTCAATCCGAATCCTCGTGGACCGCGTGACCGGGGCCAATTGAGTCGAATTACTTCGGCACCAGCTCGTCTTCGCTCCATCCAATCGACTCCAGCGCCGACGCGAAGCCGAAGAACTCGGCATACAGGCGGATCTGGTGGCTGAACATGCGGATGCCGCGATGCGTGGCGAGTCCGCGCTGTGCCGCCGCGCGCAGGAGTGGCGTCTCCGGCGGCTTCATGATGATGTCGGCGACCAGAGTTCCGGGGACAATCCTTTCCGGGTCAATGGGCAGTGGATCAGTTGGCTTCAATCCCATGGGTGAGGCGTTGATGACCAGGTCCGCACCCGCGGGATCGGCGGTCGATACCGACGCGCGACCGGGCCAGCGCTGATTCAGGCGCGCGACGAACGCGTCGACGCGTGCCTGATCGACGTCGGCTATCCGGAGGTGCCCGACACCACGGTCAAGGAGTGCTGCGGCGATTGCAGAGCCGCCGCCACCCGCGCCCACCAGCAGCGCATTGCGTCCGGCAATGGCGTGACCTGCGGCTTCCAGGCCCCCGACAAAACCGCGGCCGTCGAACATGTCCGCGAGCCAGTGGCCATTGGCATTGCGCCGCACCGCATTGGTCGCGCCGACAATGGTGGCCATTTCGCTCGCCTCGTCGCACAGGGACAGCATCGGCCCCTTGTGCGGAATGGCCAGCGAAATGCCGGCGAGATTCTCGACCTGCCTCAAGCCCGCGAACGTGCCGGCAAGGTTGGCGGCTGACACTCGAAGCGCCACCATGACCGAATCGCGCTGCGCGCGCCGGAAAATGTCGTTGAAGATGATCGGCGCCTGGACCTGCGCGATGGGGTCGCCCAGGATTACGAACAATTCGGTGGTGCCGCTGGGGAGGATGGGAGGAGAGTTCGTCATGGCGTATCGGCAATCAGTTGAGCGGGAGACCGACGTAGTTCTCGGCCAGCGAAGCTGCGGCGACGCGCGAACTGACGACATAGTCGAGCTGTGAGCGCTGGAGGCGATGCTGGAACACATCGTCGGCAGGGAAGCGGTGGAGCATCGAGGTCATCCACCACGAAAAATGTTCGGCGCGCCATACGCGCTTCAAGCAGGTTTGCGAATAGGCAGCGAGCAGGTCCTCGGCGCCGGACTTGTAGAACGCGACGAGCGCGCGGGAGAGCACGTGCACGTCGGCCACGGCGAGGTTCATGCCCTTGGCGCCTGTCGGCGGGACGATGTGCGCGGCGTCCCCGGCAAGAAATAGACGGCCGTGCTGCATCGGCTCGGTAACGTAGCTGCGCATGCCGGTGATGCCCTTTTCCAGGACCGGTCCTTCATTCAACTTCCAGCCGTCATCGGTTTCGAGCCGCGCGTGCAGTTCCTGCCAGATGCGCTCATCGGACCACTGGCCGAGGTCCTCGTCGGGGGTAACCTGCAGGTAAAGGCGTGTGATCGAAGGCGAACGCATCGAGAAGAGCGCGAAACCGCGCTCGTGATACGCGTAGATGAGCTCTTCACGGGACGGCGCCGCCCGGGCCAGGATGCCGAGCCAGGCGAAAGGATAGGAGCGCTCGAACACGTTCAGCACGCCTGCCGGAACGGAAGGACGACAGATACCGTGGAAGCCGTCGCAGCCCGCGATGGCATCACACTCAATTTCCATCGCCTGTCCGTCGCGTTGAAAGCGGATGCGCGGCCGCGTCGATTGGAGCGCGTGCACGCTGACCTCGCTGGCTTCGAACAGGATCTCGCCGCCGGCATCGAGTCGTGCGCTGACCAGGTCCTTCACAACTTCTTGCTGGCCGTACACGGTAATCGCGCGACCGCCCGTCAATTCGGACATGTCGATGCGGTAGCCATGGCCGCCGAATCGCAATTCGATCCCGTGATGCAGCAGTCCCTCGCGGCGCAGCCGTTCGCCCACACCCGCCTGGATCAGCAAGTCGACCGTTCCCTGCTCGAGCACACCGGCGCGAACCCGCTGTTCGACGTAGGCACGGCTGCGGGCTTCGACGATCACCGACTCGACACCCTGCAGGTGAAGCAAATGCGATAACAGCAGTCCGGCAGGTCCTGCCCCGACGATGCCTACCTGTGTGCGCACGCGCTTTGAATCCCGGGGCAACGCGGCGTCAGCCGGCGCCGCGTTCCAATTCGGCGAATACATCGAGAGCCATGTGAAACGCAGCGTTGGCGGCCGGGACGCCGCAGTAGATCGCGCACTGCAGGATGACTTCCTTGATCTCGTCGCGCGTGACGCCATTGTTGAACGATGCACGAACGTGCATTCGGAATTCGTCGCCGCGATTGATCGCGATCATGAGTGCGAGGGTAATCAGGCTGCGCGTGTGCCGCGGCAGGCCTTCGCGGGTCCAGACTTCGCCCCAGGCGTAGCGGGTGATCAGGTCCTGGAATTCCTCGTTGAAGTCGTTCCTGTTCTTGAGCGAGCGGTCGACGTGAGTGTCGCCCAAAACGGCACGGCGGACTTTCATTCCTTCGGCATAGCGGTCGCGATCGTCCACAGCTTGGAGCTCCTAGGCGTTGAGGAAGGCCAGCAGCGCGTGGGTGAACGCCGGGCCGGCTTCGATGTTGGAGATATGCGCAGCGTCGAGTTCATTGAATTGCGCGCCCGCAATCCGATCCGCGAGAAACCGGCCGTCCGCGACTGGCGTGGCGATGTCGTGCGTGCCGGCGATGACCAGGGTAGGCGCAGTGATCGCGGCGACGCCATCGCGCAGGTCCATGTCGCGGATGGCCGCGCAACACGCAATGTAGCCCTCGGCCGGCGTGCGCTCCATCATTTGCAGCATGTCCGCGATGGTGGCGGCATTTCCGGCAAGGAACGCCGGCGTGAACCATCGCTCCACCACGGCCAGCGAAATGGCGGGCACGCCACCGCCACGCACCTTCTCGATGCGGGTATTCCAGGTATCCGCCGAACCGATGCGCGCGGCCGTATTGGCGAGCACGAGCCGCTGCAGACGTTGCGGGAAGTGAATGCCGAGCCACATGCCGGTGATGCCGCCCATGGATAGCCCGCAAAAATGCGCGCGCTCGATGCGCAGCGCGTCGAACAGGCCGACCACGTCGCGGCCGAGGCGTTCGATGCTATAAGGCCCCGGCGTGACGGAAGAGGTTCCGTGACCTCGGCTGTCGTAGCGCACGACGCGGAAAGTGTTGGCGAGGGCGGCGATCTGCGGGTCCCACATCCCGAGGTCTGTACCCAACCCATTGCACAGCACGAGTGCCGGCGCTCCCGCCTCGCCGTCGATGCGACAGTGGAACCTGGCGTCATCGATATCCACGAACAGGTCACATGGGATCATGGTCGTTCCGGAGGGGCTTGTGAGTGGGGATGAAACAGGCTCAGCAGTCGAAGAATACGGTTTCGCCTTCGCCTTGCAGGATCACAGTCCATTCAAGTGCGCCCGGGCGTCCCGCGACCTGTTTGGCGATCAGCGTGTCCCGCCTCGACGCGGGAACGCATCGCAGGCCTTCGTCCCCGGCATTGGCCGGGTCGCCGGGAAAATAGACGCGCGTGACGAGTTGCTTCAGCATGCCGCGCATCAGGATGCAGACGTTGATGTGTGGCGCCTGCACGCCGCCATCCGGCGCCGGAACCCGTCCCGGCTTGATCGTCGTGAATTTGAACTGGCCGTTGCCATCGGTAGGGACGCGGCCGAAACCCTTGAAGCCATCTTCCAATGGCATGTCCTGCACGTCGTCCGGATGCGCATATTTGCCATATGCATTGGCCTGCCAGATCTCGACCAGCGCGTCGCCGACGGGCTTGCCGTCGCCGTCCAGGATACGGCCTTCGAGCGTGACCTTTTCGCCGGTTACTCCCGGGCCGACCAGGTTGTCGGTATTGAGCCAGGTGAGGCCGATATGCAAATACGGACCGACGGTTTGCGACGAAGTCGTTTGCAGGCTCATTGTCTTAAACCCAGGTTGACGGCATTTTCAGGCGGGGACGCCAGGGGGCAGATACGATTCCATCGGGGTTTCGTTGCGACCACGAAGCACGATGTCGTACTTGTAACCCAGCGCTTGCTCAGGAATCGTCGTTTCCCAGTCGAACACCGATATCATCCGTGCCCGTGCCCGCTCATCCGGAACAGACATATACATTGGATCGAATTCGAGCAGCGGATCGCCCGGAAAATACATCTGCGTCACCAGGCGGGTCACAAAGGCGGGCCCGAAGAGCGAAAAGTGAATGTGTGCCGGCCGCCACGCGTTGTAGTGATTGCGCCACGGATACTCGCCCGGTCGAATGGTCACGAAGCGATAGCGACCCAAGGCATCGGTCATCGTGCGTCCGCAGCCCGTGAAATTGGGATCCGTCGGCGCATTGTGGTTATCGCGCGGATGCGGATACCGGCCAGCCGAGTTGGCCTGCCAGACTTCCACCAGCGTATTGGCCACAGGCTTGGCATTGGCGTCGAGTATGCGGCCGCTGACGACGATGCGCTCGCCGATCGGATCGCCCGCGTGCTGCCTGGTGAGGTCGAAGTCGTTGGCCCTTATGAGGTCATGGCCGAACAGCGGACCGGTCACTTCGGACAACGAAGGCGGCAACACCACCAACGGCTGCGTGGGCGAGCGCTTCACGGTGGAGGCATAAGGCGGATAAACGTAGTCCGGCTGCGTGCCGCGGTCCGGTTTGCGATAACCGGTGATGGGGTTTGTCGCCGGTTTCTTCGATGGGAACGTCATGGCATGCTCCTTGAAAATCGCCTGGACCTAGACTCGTTCTATGATGATCGCAATGCCCTGGCCCACGCCAATGCACATTGTGCAGAGTGCATAGCGTCCGCCGGTGCGGTGCAACTGGTAGAGCGCGGTGGTCACCAACCGTGCGCCGCTGGCGCCCAGCGGATGGCCAAGCGCGATGGCACCACCGTTGGGATTGACGATGGCCGAGTCGTCAGCGATCTTCAAGTCCCGCGTAACGGCGAGCGCTTGTGCCGCAAATGCCTCGTTGAGCTCGATCACGTCGATATCCGCGAGTGTGAGACCCGCCTTGGCCAGCACCTTGCGCGTAGCGGGCGCGGGACCGAAGCCCATGATGCGTGGCGCGACGCCGGCCGCTGCCGCCGCGACGATGCGCGCTTTTGGCGTGAGGCCGTGCCGGGCGATGGCTTCCTCGGACGCGATCAGCGTCGCGCACGCGCCATCGTTGACACCGGAGGCGTTGCCCGCCGTGACGGTACCATCGGGTCGGACGACACCCTTGAGCTTGGCCAGTGTTTCCGGCGTCGTCTCGCGCGGGTGCTCGTCGCGGCTGACGACCACGGGATCGCCCTTCCTGGCGGGGAGGGTGACCGGAACGATTTCGTCATTGAAGCGTCCAGCGGCAATGGCGGCGGCGGCGCGTTGCTGGCTGCGCAGCGCAAACACATCCTGGTCGACCCGTGAAATGTTGAATTCCATGGCCACGTTCTCGGCGGTCTCGGGCATGGAATCGATGCCGTACTTTGCCTTCATCAGCGGATTGACGAAACGCCAGCCGATCGTAGTGTCCTCAATCTTCGCTGCGCGCGAAAAAGCGCTGTCGGCCTTGCCCATGACAAACGGCGCGCGCGACATGCTCTCCACGCCGCCGGCGATCATGAGCGATGTCTCGCCGCTCTTGATGGCCCGGGCGGCCATGGCGATGGCGTCCATGCTCGAACCACAGAGGCGATTGACCGTCGTCCCGGGAACGTCGACGGGGAGCCCGGCCAGCAGCAGCGCCATGCGTCCGACGTTGCGGTTGTCTTCTCCCGCCTGATTGGCGCAGCCGTAGATGACATCGTCGACCGCAGACCAGTCGACCTGGCCATTGCGTTCGATCAGAGCGCGTATGGGTATTGCGCCGAGGTCGTCCGGGCGCACGTGAGCGAGGGCGCCGCCGTAGCGTCCGATGGGCGTTCGAATGGCATCGCAGATGAAGGCATTGGGCATGGCAGTTCCTGGAGGTTCAATGATGACCGCATTCGCATTTTCGATTCGGGTGGCGATGTCCGTCGGTTCTAGGACATGGCCAACGGTACACCGGTCAGCCGGGCCAACTCCGGCAGTGAAAGTCCATCGACCATCTCGAGCACGCGCAGACCCTGCGGGGTGACGTCGATGACGGCGAGGTCGGTATAGATCCGATTGACGCACGCAATGCCGGTCAACGGATACTTGCACTTGGCGACGATCTTGCTCTCGCCGCCCTTGGTCTGGTGATCCATCATCACGAACACCCTTTTGGCGCCGATGGCCAAGTCCATTGCGCCGCCAACCGCAGGTATGGCATCAGGCGCACCGGTGTGCCAATTGGCGAGATCACCGCCCGAGGAAACCTGGAACGCGCCGAGAACGCAAATGTCGAGATGGCCCCCGCGCATCATCGCGAAAGAATCGCCATGATGAAAGTAGGCGCCGCCGGTAAGCAGCGTCACCGGTTGCTTGCCGGCGTTGATGAGGTCGGGGTCTTCCTCGCCAGGGGCTGGTGCGGGTCCCATGCCAAGCAGGCCGTTCTCGCTGTGCAGGAAGATTTCGCGATCCCTCGGCAGGTGATTGGCGACTAGCGTGGGCAGGCCGATGCCCAGGTTCACGTAGGCGCCCTCGGGAATGTCGCGTGCGACACGGGCTGCCATCTGATCTCGGTTGTAGCGATTCATGAACGGTTCCTACGCAGCGGCTTGCGGTTGGGATCGGGCGGGAGGCGAGTCGATGGCGACCACGCGCTGAACGAAGATTCCCGGCGTGACGATGTCTTCCGGATCGAGACCGCCCAGCGGAACCACTTCGCGCACTTGCGCGATCGCGCACTTGGCCGCGCTGGCCATGATCGGTCCGAAATTGCGCGCGGTCTTGCGATAGACGAGGTTGCCCCAGCGGTCGCCCTTTTCCGCCTTGATCAAGGCAAAGTCCGCATGTATCGGATGTTCGAGCACGTAATTGCGCCCGTTGATGACGCGCGTCTCCTTGCCCTCCGCCAGCAGCGTGCCGTAGCCAGTCGGCGTGAAAAATGCGCCAATGCCTGCGCCGGCCGCACGAATGCGTTCGGCCAGGTTGCCCTGTGGCACCAATTCCAGCTCGATTTCTCCGGCGCGATAGAGCGCATCGAACACGTACGAATCGGTCTGTCGCGGAAACGAGCAGATGATTTTGCGCACCCGCTTGGTCTTGAGCAGCGCGGCCAATCCGATATCGGCATTGCCGGCATTGTTGTTGACGATGGTGAGATCGCGCGCGCCCTGGGCAATCAGCGCGTCGATGAGTTCGGAGGGCATGCCCGCCGTTCCGAAGCCGCCGATCATGACCGTGGCGCCATCGGCAATGCCGGCCACGGCCGCGGCCGTCGTGGGAACGATCTTGTCGATCATGCGTCAATCTCCACCGTCAAAAACTTCATTGGGTAACTGCCGTGTTGGGTTCTTTGCGGGCGCGATCTGCGGATTCAAGTTGTGAGAGCAGTTGGAGCGTCGCCGCGCGCGCGCGGCGTGCCCGCTCCACAGGGGCCACGGTGAGCGCCCGCTCGCGTGTCGGTGCCTCGATGCCGATGGAAAGCTCGCGCGGCAGGTGCTGCAGAAGTCCCAGGAGGTCGAGGCCACCTTCGCCGGGATAGAGCCTCTCGGCACGGGCCTGGTGAATGAGCGCATCCGTTGTCGCCGGGCGCGTTGCGGGCGCGTCGCACAATTGCACATAGCGAAGCAATGCTTCCGGTACGGCATCGAGTTCGGCAAACGTGGCGCGCGTGCGATCGAAATGCAGGGAGTCGACCAGGATGCCCGCATTGGCGCGACCAGACGCGACGACGGCCCGGTGCGCCTTTGACAGCGAATTGACTTCGGCCCAAGGATAGAACTCGAGATTCACGTTCAGGGAATAGGGCGCGGCCAGGTCGCACAGTTGTGCGAAGCGGTCCACAAAGCGGGCCTCATCCGCGTCAAAGCCTGCGAGCAGCACATTGCGGGCGCCCAGGAGGGCCGCGGTTTCCAGCAATGGCAGCAAGGTGGAGAGGACTATGGTGGCATCGAGCCGGATGAACTCGACGTCCAATACCTTGACGCCGGTGTCGGCAAGCACGCGCTGCAGTTCGCGCCGCATCGGCGTGTCGCCAAGGATTTCGAAGCTCGGTTCGCGTGGCGTTACCGGCAGCAGCCGCAGGCCGACATGGCTGTAGCCGGCAAGCGCCGCGCACTTCACCACTTCCGGCGGCGTCAGTTCAATGACGGTCAGTGCGGCAAGGGAAAGCGGACGGTCCACGATATTTGGCCAGTCGACTCAGGCGCTCTTCTTTTGCGCGTGGCCACCCAGGAAGAGCCGATTGAGATCGGGGTCCTGGAGCAGTTCACTCGCCGGACGATCGAGCGCCAGGCGGCCCATCTCGAGCACCAGGGCGCGGTTCGAATACTTGAGCGCGGTGCGTACGTTTTGCTCGACCATGAGTACCGTGGTGCCGCCGTCGGCCAATGCACGCAGCAGCGCCATAACTTCGTGCACAAGCTTCGGTGAGAGTCCGATGGAGGGCTCGTCGATCAGGAGGACGCGCGGGCGCAAAAGCAGCGCGCGGCCCACTTCCAGTTGCTTCTGTTCCCCGCCGGACATGGTGGACGCCTGGTTATCGATTCGCTCGCGGATGCGCGGGAAGCGCGTCAGGACCTCCTCGATGCGGCCGCCCAACTCGGCGCGGGGCAGGGTGATGCCGCCCAGCTCGAGGTTGTGGCGCACCGACAGCGACCCGAACAGGTTGCGGCCCTGCGGCACGAACGCGATGCCATCGGCCAGCAAGTCGCGCGGCGACTTGCCGTTGATGACCTTGCCCTCGAAGCGCACTTCCCCGGAGCGTGGCACCAGCATGCCGAACAATGTCTTGAGTACCGTGGACTTGCCGGCGCCGTTCGGGCCGATCAGCAGCGTGATTTCTCCACGCCGCGCGTCCAGCGTCGTCTCGTTCAGGATGGTGATGCTCGGACCGTATCCTGCGACCACGCGGTCGAATTTGATGATCTTGTCTGCGGCCATGATTTTCCTCGACTCAGTTGCCTACTCAGTTTCCGAGATACGCTTCGAGCACCTGTGGATTCGCCTGCACCGTTGCCGGCGACCCTTCCGACAGCACCTTGCCTTCGACCATGCAGATCACATGCGGACAGAGCTTCATGACGAAGTCCATGTTGTGCTCGATCACCACGAAGCTGCCGCCCTGGGTCCTGTTGAGTTCCACGAGCAACTCGCGCAACTGGTCGACGAGGCTGGGATTCACGCCCGCGCAGGGTTCATCGAGCAGGACCAGGCGCGGCGACGGCATGAAGGCCATCGCGATGTCGATCAGTTTTTGTTGCCCGTAGGACAGGCTGCCCGCAGGAAGGTGCGCGACGTGCTGCAGGCGGAAGAGCTCGATCATCTTGTCCGCATGTTCGGAGAGGCCCGCGTCCGACTGGGCCATCAGGCGCGAAAGCAGCGTGCCCTTGAACTCCTGCGCCGCCACGATCAGGTTGTCGCGCACCGACAGCTTGACGAACACCTGCAGCGTTTGGAATGTCCGTCCGACACCGCGGCGGGATAGTTCCAGCGGCGACATGCCGGTGATGTCATCCTCGCAGAACGCGACGCTGCCGGAGGTTGGCTTGATCTGCCCCAGGATGCTGTTGAAGAGCGTCGTCTTGCCGGAGCCGTTGGGACCGATGACGCCGACGATTTCGCCCGGCCCGACGTTGAAGGTCACGCCGTCGACGGCCTTGATTGCGCCATAGGTCTTGCGCACGTCCTTGACTTCGAGAAAGGCGTTCATTTGGCACCTGCCTTGGCCTTGTAGCGGTCGCCCAGCGAGAGAATTCCTCCGGGCAGCCAGATCATCAGCACGATGACCGCGACGCCAAAGAAGGCCAAGTACCACTTCTGCATGAATTTCAGCCACTCGACGTTGGACGAGCGCAGGAATTCCGGCAGCAGGATGATGATGATCGTGCCCACCACCGGCCCCATGAATCGCCCCGACCCGCCGACGATGACCGCGAGCAGCATCAGGAGCGATGTCGAGAAGTGGAACGGCCCCGGCTCGATGAACTCGACCAGCGACGCGTAGTACACGCCTCCCACACCCGCGCAAGCCGCGCCGATGGCGAAGGCGAGCAACGTATAGGCGGTGATGTTGACGCCCAGGCTCTCCGCGCGGATGGGATTGTCGCGCAACGCCGCAAAGGCCCGGCCCCACGGCGAGCGCAACAGCCACCACAGTAGCGACGCCAGGATGATGAGCGAGATGAAGGTGAAGAAGAAGAAGGGCACGGCACCGCTCAACTCATGGCCGAATAGCGATGGCCGCGGAATGCTGGAGATGCCGAAGGTGCCGCCAGTGATTTTCTCCTCGTTGCGCATGATCAGGAAAGCCAGCACATTGAATCCCAGTGTCGCGAACGCCAGGTAATGATGCTGTACGCGCAATGCGGGGAAGCCGAGGGCGAGGCCGACGATGAAGCAAGCGATGGCGGCCACGGGAACCACGACCAGGAACGGCACGCCGGCTTTCATCGCGATGGCGGCGATGTACGCGCCGATCCCGAAGAAGGCGGCCTGGCCGAGAGACATCTGTCCGGCATAGCCGACGGTGAGGTTCAAGCCAAACGTCGCCATCAGGTACACGCAGGTCAGCGTGAGCAGGTAGACGTCGCTGCGCTTGGCAAACAGCGCGAGGATGGCGACGAGTACCATCCCGGCCAACAACAACAGGGATTTGCGCTGGGTGCTCATACTTTGCGCTCCTCGGACTTGCCCAGAAGTCCTTCGGGACGGAACACGATCACGCCGAGAAAGAGGACCAGCGCCACGCCCTCCTTGTAGGCCGGCGAGATGTAGAAGCCGACGACGTTTTCGAGAATTCCGATCAGCACGCCACCGAGCAGCGCGCCACGCGTCTGGTTGAAGCCACCGATGATCGCAGCGAAGAATGCCTTCTGGCCGATTGAATCACCCATGTCGAACTTCGCGAGATAGGTCGGCGCCACCAGCAGTGCCGCAACGACCGACAGGACCGCGTTGATCAGGAACACGTAAAGGACCATCCGCTTCACGTTAATGCCCAGCACCTTGGCGGCGTCGGTGTTCTGCGCCACCGCCTGCATCGCGCGGCCGGTTACCGTCTTGTTGAGGAAGCTCTGCAGGAAGAACACGATCAGCCCGGCCATGAGCAGCGTGCCGACATCCGCGTAGGAGATGTTGATTCCCGCCAGCGCGAACTGGCCATCGGGAAAGGGGCTCGGAAACGGATGCGCTTCCGCGCTGTAGCCTGCACGGACCATGGCCTTGACTGCGATTGAAACGCCGAGGGTGGCAATCACCAGCGGGATCACGCCGTGCTTGATCAGCGGGTCGACGATGACCCGCTTGAAGCCGTAGCCCAGGATCAGCATGGATACCGCGCAGGTGAGCAGGAACGCCATCCACAGCGGCAGTCCCATCGCCATGAAAAACAGCATGCCGAAAGCCGGGAGCATCACGAATTCGCCTTGCGCGAAATTAATGACGCCCGCCGCCTGCCACAACAGCGTGAAACCCAGCGCGGCGAGCGCGTAGATTGCGCCGGTCGCAGTGCCGGAGAATACAAGCTGGACCAGGTCACCCATCACGCGTCTCCAAGGAAATCCATCGGACCGCCGGAACGCCCCGCCATGCGGGGACGCCGGGACGGACGGTGCCTAGGACATCGGTGCGGATGCTACTTCGCGGACGCGGCTGGAAGCGTTTCGGTCACCACCTGCTTGCCGTTGACGACCTTGACCAGGAAGCTCTCGCGATCGAGATCGCCATTCTGGTCGAAGCTGACGTCGAGCAATACGCCCGGATTGTCCTTGGCCGAGATCTTCGCGCCGTGGAGCGCGCTGGCCAGCAACTTGGAGTCGACCTTGCCGTTCTTCTCGGTGACGGCCTTCACGACATACATCCCGCTGTAGCCCTTCATACCGTTGTGGTCGCTCTTGTACTTGTATTCCTTCTGGAATTTGTCGTCGAAGGCCTTGATGGTGGCCTGCGGCGCGTCGACTGTCAGTCCGACGTGGGCGATCGCACCGTTGGCGGCATCTCCCGCCAACTCGATCACTTTCTGCCCGGTCAGCGTCGTTTCGCCGACGATCGGCCTGTCGAATCCCTGCTTGCGCAGTTCGCGCAGCGCGCGGGCCGATTCTTCCTCGTTGGTGTAGACGAACAGTGCATCGGGGTTGGATTGCTTGGCCTTCAACACCGCACCGGAAAAGTCGACCTGGCCCGGATCGGTGGAAATATCCGCGGCCACCGTGATGCCTTGGGCCTCCAGCGCCTTCATCATCACGTCGCGACCGCCTTTGCCGAAATCGTTGTTGACATAGATGATGGCAACGGACTTGGCCTTGAGGCCGTCCTTGATGTACCGGGCGAGCTTGGGCATTGCTGTCGACTGCGTGAACGACGTGCGGAAGATGTACGGGTTGCCCTGCTGCGTGATGTTGGCCGCTTCGCCGCCGGTGAAGTTGGTGACTTCGGCCTTCTTGGTCTCCGGCATGCTGACGATGATCGAACCGGAAAACACCGGCCCCATCACGACATAGGCGCCGTCATCTACGGCCTTCTGCGAAAGCGCTTTGGCGACGCCCGGGTTGGTCTGGGTATCGAGCGACTGCAGGTCGATCTTGCGGCCGAGTATTCCGCCAGCTGCATTGATTTCCTTCACTGCGAGCTTCACGCCGTTGTCGAAGTTGGTACCGGCGGTGGCGCCGCCACCCGACAATTCGACGATGTCGAAGACCTTGATCGCTTGCGCCGACACCGCCAGGGGAACGGCAAGGGCCATGGCAGCGGCGAGCGTCCGGATGCTTTTCTTCATGGTGACTCCTCCTTGTAACCTGATTGAACTCGATTCTCGCTGTCATCGATGCCAGTCGGTTGCGCCAGCCGGCGTCCTCTTTGTTCCAAGCACATTCCGCCGGCTGCAGTGTTGACTGCTTGCTATCGGTTGAATTTGGGTGTCGCAACGGCTTGTTCGATTAACGCCTGTTTGTGCGATCAACGAACAGAAGAGTAAACACCGGATTGAGGGACGTCAAGGGCGATTATCGAAATATTGTGCGTTTATCGCACATACGCTATCCTGATCTCGCGTCGCCCCAAAAACGAGGAAATACGCATCATGCCGCCCAACTCCAAACACGCGACCGGGACGCCCACACCGCCCGCTGCGACTGTCCCGACCCGCGGACCGCTTGATGCCCCGATTTCCGGAGCTACCCTGGCCCAGCGATCCACCGGCGCGGTGTCCGCGGCCGAACACATCGAGACTTGGAGCGGCGACCCGAACTTCATGGCATCTCTGGCGCGAGGCATTGCCGTCATTCGCGCATTCACCCAGCAAAAGCGGCGGCTGACGATTTCACAGCTTTCGCAACGGACAGGCATCCCCCGGGCTGCGGTCCGACGGTGCCTTTATACGCTCGCCCAATTGGGCTATGTCAATGTCAATGAGGGCAAGGACTTTTCCTTGAGCCCGCGCATCCTGTCGCTCGGCCACGCGTACCTGTCGTCCACGCCGTTGTCTAGCGCCGCGCAGCCTCTGCTGGACATGGTAAGCGATATCCTGCACGAGTCGTCATCGATCGCGTTGCTCGAGGGCGACGAAATCCTCTATGTCGCGCGCTCGTCAACCAATCGCCGGATCATGTCGGTCGACCTCGGGATCGGTACGCGCTTGCCGGCCTATTGCACCTCGATGGGCCGCGTATTGCTTGCCTACCTGGCGACGGCCGAGCAGGACGCCTACCTGGACCGCGTCAAGTTAGTCAGGCACACGCCGCGCACCATCACGACTTCTGACAAGCTGCGACGGGAGCTCGAAGCCGTGCGCCGCGCGGGATTCGCGATTGTGGACCAGGAGCTGGAGATCGGGCTTCGCTCCATTGCGGTGCCGGTTCGCGACCAAGCCGGCGCGGTCGTCGCGGCCATGAATATCGGCACCCATGCCTCGCGAGTGACTCTGGCGGAAATGGAAAAGAGCTTCCTCCCCCAACTCGCGGCGGCGGCGAACGAACTGGGCACGCTGCTGATGGCGTGAACGGCAGGGCCCCGGCCGTGAACGGCGCCCGACAACGGCGCCAAGGTGCTACTTCATGTAGTTGAGGTAGAGCCAGAGCAGGATCATCGCGCCGATGATCGACATGATGAATCCCGCAGGATGAAACTTGCCCTCGGGGGACTTGAAGATGAGGCTGCTGATCACCCCGCCGACGAGCGAACCGCCGATGCCGAGGGCCGTGGTCAGCCAGAAACCCAATCCAACGGCGCCCGGATAGAAAAAGCGTGCGAGCAGGCCGACCACGAAGCCGACGACGATCATCCAGATGATGCCCATGATTCCCATTGCATTCCTCCTTGCAGTGATTGGCGCGCGGGGATCCGGAAACGATCACGCAGCGGCATCGGCCATGCTAGCACGACGGAATTGCAAAGATCGGCGCCGCCCGACGCCCGCTCGTTGGATTGCTTCGTATTAGATGGAACTTCAATGGTCTGCAGACTCCAACGCGTATACGATGCACATTGGAGGCGGCGATGCCAAGAGAAAGTGCCATTGAACCGGACTGCGCGGGGCTTGCAACCGCACCGGGTCAAGCGCATCACGGTGTCGCGCGATCCCAGGTTCGTCGAGAGGCTGGAAGGCATCGTCGGCCCGTATCAAGCGCTGCATTGGATTGTTCCCGGGAGTGTTCATGATTCGCGGACTGGCGGGACTCATCGCGGTATTCCTGGCGCTTGCGCTCGGCGGCTGCGGCTACAACGACCTGCAGCGGCAGGATGAAGGAATCAAGTCGTCCTGGTCGGAAGTGCTGAATCAATACCAGCGCCGGGCTGACCTCGTTCCGAATCTCGTCAACACCGTCAAAGGCTACGCAGCGCAGGAGCAGGCCGTGCTGACCGACGTCGCGAACGCGCGGGCGGGGGTCGGCAGCATCAAGGCGACACCGGAGCTCATCAACGACCCGGCGGCGTTCCAGAAATTCATCAAGGCGCAAGGCGAGCTGACGGGCGCGCTGTCGCGTCTCCTGGTGGTTTCGGAAAATTACCCGGAGTTGAAGTCGGACGCGCTATTCCGGGACCTGACCACGCAGCTTGCTGGGACCGAGAACCGAATCACTGCCGCACGCAACCAGTACATCAGGACCGTGCAGGAATTCAATACGACGGTTCGCCAGTTTCCGACCAGTCTGACGGCGATGCTGTTCAAGATGGGCGTCAAACCCAATTTCGCCGTGCAGGACGAAGCGGCTACCAGCGCAGTACCCAAGGTCGAGTTCGGCAAGGCACCGGAAGCAGCAGATGCCAAGGATGCGGCAGTGCCGGATACATCATCCGACCTCCTGAAAAAGGGCTACTGAGCGCAATAGGCAGAGACCCCGCAGCAGAATCGGAACTTGTCGATGGCACCGATCCCAGCGCCGTCCGTCCTCGCCGGCCTGAAGCAGGCATTGAAGGCACACGAGCCCTTCGTCGCAATGGACGAGGGTAACCTCGATCGCCTCGTGCGCGCGTCCACGCTAAGGTATTACGCAAGCGGGGAGTCGGTGATAGCGCCGGGCCCGGATCGCCCGGCGCATTGCTACGCAATCCGGCAAGGCACGATTCGCGGAGAACGGCCAGGCGCGGGCGGCGAGGCGACCATGCTCTGGGAACTCTCCGCCGGCGAAATGTTTCCGCTGGCCGCCTTGCTCGCGCACCGCGGCGTGACGAGCCGCTACCGCGCGACGGAGGACACGTTTTGCCTGGTCTTTCCGGCTGCAGCGTTCGACGGGCTGATTCGGACCTCCCCTGTCTTTGCGGACTTCTGCACGCGGCGGCTGGAGTTTCTGCTCGATCTGTCGCGCGCCAGACTCCAATCCGAATATGCCGCGGCCATCACAGAGCAGCGCGGCCTGGCGACCCCCCTTGGCGGCCTTTCCCGGAATGCGCCGGTCGTGTGCGGTCCGCAGACGTCACTTGCTGATGCGCTGGCCACAATGGAAGCGCACCGCATCGGCGCGCTCCCGATCGTCGATGCGGACACCAGGCCAATCGGCATCTTCACCCGGCAGGATGTCATCGCGCGGATCGTTCTGCCGCAGCGCCCGCTCACGTTGCCGATCCGCGACGTCATGAGTACTCCCGTGATCACGTTGCCAGCCAGCGCGACGGCCGGCGACGCGGCCCTGGTGATGGCCGGCAGCGGTATCCGGCACGTCGTCATTCGGGACGATGACGGCA
>JBDTPJ010000043.1:0-27491 GCA_039932755.1 Betaproteobacteria bacterium | reverse complement strand
TTCCAAAGCGCGGCGGAGACAGGCGATGCGCGCAGCGCGGAGATCCTCGCGCTGATGTACCGCTTCGGCCCGCGACTGTATGGCGACCAGGTCACTGTCGATGCCGCCAAATCCGCGTACTGGGCCGCACTGGCAGCGGATCGGCGTCGCGTTGACGCAGCTAACCCTGTGTCCGCCAGTCGTTAGTTCGCCAGGATTCCAGTTGCCGCGGCACCTGCAGCAGGCCGCGTGGTTCCTCCGCCCCGACGCCCATCGCAAGGATTGGGTCGGGGTTCTTTTTCCACGTGGGCATCGAAATCGAGGAGATACATAGTCCGGGGTCGATATCCGACGTCGATCCGGTGAATGAGGGGTGTCCCCCGCCTGTGCCGTGCCGACCCTCCTCTTGAACCGGGGTTCAAGAATGGCCGCCTGCCGGAACCATCAGGCGCTTCCGCGTGGGAGCGCACACCGGTTCACAAAGGCAAAGGCAACCTCGCTACGAGAGCATTGGTCCAAAGAGTAATTGGCCGACTCGAACACCGCAGGGGACATTGAACGAACTACAGCAACTTTTCCTGACCCGCCATTGTCTGGTCGATGGCGGCTTGCATGGCAATGATTCTACGCCGCACCTCCGTGCCGTCGGCGGCGGATGCCGGCGCACGGGATGCGGATGCGGGCGCCGGTACCGGTGGCGACTTGCGTTCGCGCAACAATTCGTTGGCGAGGTTCAATGCCGCCATGACCGCAATGCGGTCCGCGCCGGCGATTTTGCCGCCGTCGCGGATCTCGTGCATCCGCGTGTCGAGGAAGGCCACCGCTTCCAGCAGATCCGCACGCTCGCTCTCCTTGCACGCCACCTTGTATTCGCGGCCCATGACCTTGATGTCGAGCTGGACCGACCGCTCACCCGGAGTAGTGGCTCGTGTAGTCATTCGGCAGGCATCCGGGCAATGAGGGCGTCGAGGCGAACGCCGGCCTGCTGTACGCGATGCGTCAGGTCGCGGTTGCGCTCGTGTGCGGCGGCAAGGTCGCGGCGCAGCGCCTCGTTGGCAGCGCGCAATGCGCGCGTATGTGCGAGGAGCGTCGTCAGTTTGCGCTCGAGTTCGACCAGGTCCTTGTCCATGGGTGAATAGTGGCGGCGCGCGCGGCGTCCGTCAACCTCGCGGCATGGCGGGGCTTGGGTGCACAATGCCTATTGGCGTGGCGTCGGTACCGAGGCGTTGGTACCGAACCTCAAGGATATCAAGTTCTTCCACTCCGCCTGGCGTGTTGAGCATGACGGTGTCGCCCTCGCGCGCCTTGAGCAACGCACGCGCCATAGGGGAAACCCAACTGATGTAGCCGCGTGCCGTGTCGATCTCGTCCACGCCGACGATGCTGACGGTGCGGTCCTCATTCCTGGCATTGCGGACGGTCACCGTCGCGCCAAAATACACGCGATCGTCCTCGCCTTCGTCACGCCGCGCCTCGGGGTCGACGACCTCCGCAGTGTCGAGACGCTTGATCAGAAAGCGAATGCGCCGGTCCACTTCGCGTAGGCGTTTTTTGCCGTAGATGTAATCGCCATTTTCCGAACGGTCGCCATTGCCGGCGGCCCAGGAGATGATCGCAACCAGTTCCGGACGTTCCTTGCCGACCAGGCGGTCCAATTCACCCTTCAATCGCGCGAAGCACGGTGGCGTCATGTAGTTCTTGCTTCCGGCCGGAAGTGGGGATGCGCTTTCGGGTGCATCGGCATCCTCGTCCTCATCTTCGCTTTCGCGGGTAAACGCCTTGTTCATGCCTGCTCATTCCACGGGTAGCGCGAGAACGATTATAGGCCGCCTATAATCGCCGCGTTACCCGACCCGCCAAACTCATTGCATCGCCCTTCTCCCTGGCTTGTCATTGCCACGCTCGCGCTCCTGGCGCTGGCGGCATTCGCGCTGGCGCTGACGGCAGGCAGCGTGGAAATCAGCATGGGTGCCGTCGCGCGCGCATTGTTCACGTCCAATGACGATGCCAGTGGTGCCGTCGTACGCGAATTGCGCCTGCCGCGTGCGATGGCGTCGTTTGCCGTCGGCGCGCTGCTGGCGTTGGCGGGCACCATGATGCAGGTGCTGTTGCGCAACCCGCTGGCTGATCCCTATGTGCTCGGCCTATCCGGCGGCGCGGCGTGCGGTGCGCTGGCTGCATTATTTATCGGCGCCGCCGCATTGGTGACGCCGGCGGCCTTCGCCGGCGCGCTGCTTTCGACATTCCTGGTGTTCGGTCTCGCGCGCGGCCAGGGCGCATGGGCACCCACCCGACTGTTGCTGACCGGCGTCGTGGTCGCGACCGGCTGGGGCGCGCTCATCATGCTGCTGCTCACCATTGCGCCGGAAGCACAGGTGCGCGGCATGCTGTACTGGCTGATCGGCGACCTTTCGGGCGCGACGCGCGGAGGAACCGCGCTCCTGGCCCTTGCCGGCGTGCTCATCGTCGCAATGTACTTTGCCCGCGACGCCACGTTGCTCGCGCGAGGCGACCTGACCGCTGCGAGCCTCGGCGTATCCGTGCGCGGCACGACGCTGGCACTGCACGCGTTGGCCGCACTCGCGACCGCCATCGCCGTAACCGTGGCCGGCAGCGTTGGTTTTGTGGGCCTCGTCATACCGCATGCCGTGCGCCTCGTCATCGGCAATGACCAGCGCTGGCTGATGCCCGCCGCCGCGCTTGCTGGCGGCACGCTGCTCACGGTCGCCGACACCATAGCGCGTACGCTCATCGCACCTGCGCAACTACCGGTCGGCGTGCTCACCGCACTCGTCGGCGTGCCCTTGTTCCTGTGGCTGCTGCGCCGGACCGACCGATGAATGCGTCGCCGCCGATACTGTCCTGCCGTGACCTGACGTTGTCGGTCCCCGGTCGCACGCTCTGTCGCGATGCCAACTTCGACGTGCGTGCCGGCGAGTATTGGGTTGTGGTCGGGCGCAATGGCGCGGGCAAGACCACGTTGTTGCAAACGCTTGCCGGCCTGCGCGCACCCGCGGCAGGCAGCGTGCTGCTGGCGGGCGAATCAATTGCGGATTGCGCGCCGCGCCGGCGCGCGCAGCGCTTGGGCTTCCTGCCGCAGGATACTTTCGATGCGTTCCCTGCGTCCGCGCTGGAAATCGCCCTTGGCGGCCGGCATCCGCACATCCCGCGCTGGCACGCCGAGAGTGCGGCGGATGTATTGCTCGCCCGCAATGCACTGACCGCCGTCGGCATGGACGATGCCGCCCAGCGCGACGTACAGACACTCTCAGGTGGTGAGCGGCGGCGCGTTGCCCTGGCCATGCTCCTGACCCAGGATCCGGAGGTCATGCTGCTGGATGAGCCGACCAACCATCTCGACATCGCGCATGAAGTTCGCTCGCTGGATTTGCTGGCGGAACTCGCACGCAACAACGGTCGCGCCGTGGTCATGGCACTGCACGACCTGACGCTGGTAGCGCGCTATGCGACCCATGTTGTGTTGCTGGGTGGTGACAAGGTCGAGGTCGGGCCCGCCACCGACCTTCTTACCGCGGGGAAGTTGTCCGCGCTTTACGGTCAGGCACTCGTGGCGATTGCACATCCACGCGGCACCGCGTTTCTGCCCGCCTAATCAACGTCGTTCCCGCTAAAGCGCGAACCCAGCGTCGTCGCCTTCTGTGAAAAATTGCGAAGTCACTGGGTTCCCGCGTTGGCGGGAGCGACGACAATTGTTGGCTAGCGATTTCGATCGCGATTCGCGCGCGCCCGGTCGAGGGTGCCGCACATCGCCGCCACACCGTCGACAAAGCGCGGGCCGGAGCGATGCAATAGATCGCCGTCCGCAACGAAAAGGTTGCCGTAGCGCACGGCGGGCACGCTTTCCCAGCGTTTCCATTCGTCGAGCCAGCTTGGACGCTTGCCATCGTCACTGCCCGCGATGATCGCTTCGGGACGCGCCGCCACCACGGCCTCGACCGAAACAGTTGGCGCGGGCAGCGTCAATGCGCCAAACACATTAATGCCGCCACATAGCGCCATTGCCTCAGATATCAAATGCTTCCCGCCAATCGTCTGCAGCGGCGGGTTCCACACCTCATAGAAAACGGAGATCGGCCGCGCCGCCGCGTACTTTACCCGCAATGCGTCGTGGCGCGCGCGCAGCGAAGTGGCCGCCGCACTCGCCGTCGCATCGGTGCCCGCGAGCATGCCCAGGGTCTCGACGTCACGCGCGATGCCGGCAATCGACCTGGGCGAACTCACGAATATGGCCACGCCGCGCGCGCGCAACGCCGCCAGTTGCCCCGGCACGGTGTAGGGCCACGCAACGACCAGGTCCGGCGACAACGCCACGATCCGCTCCAGGTCGAGTGCGGTGGCGTCGCCAACAGTCGGCAATGTGCGCGCCTCGCGTGGCCAATCGCTGTACGCCACGACTCCGACCACCTGGCGGCCCGCGCCCGCCACGAACAGGAGTTCAGTGGCGTGCGGCGCGAGACTCACAATGCGTTGGGCTGGCCGCGCGAGTGTTACGGCAGTTCCGGCATCATCCGTGACCGTAACCTCTGCAAGAATAGGATGCGCGCAAACGATCATCGCGCATGCAGCGAGGCCAACCAACGCGGCATGCGCACACTTCATGGCTGCCAGCGAAGGCCTGCGTAGAACGTTGCGCCGCCCGTGGCAAAGTCGGCTGCCAGCTGGTAGTTCTTGTTGAACACATTGTTACCACGCAGCAGCACGGCAAACCCCTTGGCAAAGGGCCACTCGAGGGTGACATTGACGATGCCGTAGCCGCCCATCTTGATCGTGTTTGCGGCATCGTCGTAGCGCAGCGACGACGCAACGAATTCGGCACCCAGTTGCACCGGTCCGGCGGGCTGCAGCACTTGCACCGCGCCGTGTTGCCGTGCGCGACGCGGCAGGAGCCTGCCCGTGGTGTCGTCCGTGGGATTCTGCAGGTCGAGCGACGCCTTCACGCGCGTATCGCGCCATGTCAAGCCGAGGCCCAGCGTCACGCCTTCGAGCGTTGCGCGGTTCACGTTTTTCGGCGCACAGCTGAAATTGGCATCGCACGCAAAGACGATGAGTTCCATGACTTGATTGTGAAAGCCGATGGCGCGCACTTCCCAGCGAACTTCGCCTTGCGCCGCATTCCAGTAGACGCCAGCCTCGACATTCTTCGAAGTCTCCGGCACCAAGTCCGGATTGGAAAATCCTGGATAGTAGAGATCGTTGAACGTGGGCGCCTTGAAGCCGGTGCTGCCGCCCAGGGTGACGCGCCACGCCGGCGAAATTGCATAGCCGAGCGCCAGGCCACCCGTGGTCTGTCCGCCGTACTGGCTGGAATCGTCGCGGCGCAGGTTGGCCTGAAGTGCGAACGCGTCGTAGCGGAACTGATAGACACCGGTCGCGGAGTTGGTATTGCGATTCGTGACGGCAAAATCCGCATCGGTCGACAGATGCTCCTCGCGCCGCTCGATAATCACGCCCAAGGTGCCCAGCTGCAAGGTGAGGTCGTTCTGCCAGAAATATTGCCGCTGCGTCGTCTTGAATGATGAGTTGACATAGCTCGCCTGCGACACGGAATCGTCGCTACCCTGGCCTGCGGTCAATATCGACGTCCAGATATCGTTCACCTTGTTGCGGCTGGTCGCGCTCCAGGTCTGGACGGTGGTGATGGTGCGATCGTCGAAATAGGGCGCCCCGCCGTCGAATTGCGCATCGAGGCGGTTGCCGAAGTATTGTGCCGCCAGTTCCTGCCCGGCGCTCCAGGTCCAATTCAGATTGGCAGAGAGATTCCTGGTGTTGAAGCCGTCGCGGTCCGGGTTGTAGCTGAAGTTGTCCGGGTTGACGATGGCATTGAAGCCGTCGCTGGTACGCCCACCTGCCAGCAGCGAATAGCGCAGCGATCCCGTTGCGCCAGAAAAACCTGCCGAAACGGCGCCCGTGTTGTAGGTGCCAAAGCCCGCCGAGAGATTCGGAGTAATGGTAGTCAACTGGGGGCCGCCCCGCGCCCCTTTGGTGAATACCTGCACGACACCGCCAATAGCATCGGCACCGTACAGGCTGGAGGCCGGTCCGCGCAGGATCTCGATGCGGTCGATCTGGTCCAGTGGAATGGCCTCGAGCGTCGTCGAGCCCGCCGATGACGACCCCACGCGCAGTCCATCGACCAGCACCAGGGTCTGCCCACGGTTCGCGCCGCGCAACAGCGCACCCGACACGGAACCGGGGCCACCGTTCTGCACTATTTCCACACCAGGTTGGCGCTGCAGCAATTCGGCCAGGCTTTGCACGCCGCTGCGCTGGATTTCCTCCGCGCCAATCACCGTGACGTCGGCCAGCGCGTCGGCAATGGGTTGCGACACGCGCGCCGCTGTGACGATGACCGGGTCAAGCGACGGGGCTTTGGGTGGTGCCGGTGTTTGCGCTACGGCCATGCCACCGGCCAGCAGCGCGCAGGCCAGAAGCACGGCTCGTGGTCGCGCGCGATTGAAAAGAAGCGGGGACATCGGGAAACTCCGCGTGTTGCCGTGCATCCCCGCACGGCGATTGGGCAGCAAGGGACAACGCGGAGGGCATCGCACGTGCGGTGGCGGACTGCCGGGCCTGCGCCCGTCCAAGTATGCGCAGGAGCAACCATGCCAGCGACGGCGGCAACGCCTCCCGCGTTGCAGTCGCCGTCCCAGCGTCCATGAATGCCATGAAGCGAAGGGCCGGTCGCAGGCCGGTCTCCGGGCTCGCCGGTCTTGTCCGCCCGCCTTCCCGTCCTCTCGGACAGTGGCATTTGGGGTGGACCTCACCGACTTACCGTTGCGGGGGCAGCCGCGGCATTCGCGCGTGAACAACCATCAATTCGCGCGGCACCGCATTCCCGTTTAACCCACCTCGGATGAACTACCGAGGCGGACACCTGCTGTGCGAATCATAGCGCAGCCGTGCCGCCGCTCATAGGGCGGCGGCCGTTAAGTTGCCTCCTTGCCGCCTGCTATACTCCGCACCCTTTCCATGGCTCGGCCTCCACCGGATAACCACCGGCCCCGGGGCCGCTGGCGCAGTGCAAAAGAAGCTCTATATCCGCACGTTCGGCTGCCAGATGAACGAGTACGACTCGGACAAGATGGCTGATGTGCTGCATGCCTCGCACGGCTTGACGCGCGCCGCGCGTCCCGAGGATGCCGACGTGATCCTGTTCAACACTTGTTCCGTACGCGAAAACGCGCAGGAACGCGTTTTTCATGACCTGGGTCGCGTGCGTGAATTGAAGGCTGCGCGGCCCGACCTCGTGATCGGTGTGGGCGGATGCGTGGCATCGCAGGAAGGCGCCACCATCCTGAAGCGCGCACCCTATGTTGACATCGTTTTCGGGCCGCAGACGCTGCACCGCCTGCCGCAACTGATCAACGCGCGGCAGACAACGGGGCTCTCGCAGGTAGACATTAGCTTTCCGGAAATCGAGAAATTCGACCATCTTCCGCCGCCGCGGGTCGAAGGTGCCAGCGCGTTCGTTTCGATCATGGAAGGCTGCAGCAAATATTGCTCGTTCTGCGTGGTTCCGTACACACGCGGCGAAGAAGTTTCCCGGCCATTCCACGACGTACTGACCGAAATAGCCGACCTCGCCGACCAGGGTGTGCTGGAAATCACGCTCCTCGGCCAGAACGTGAACGCGTATTGCGGCGCCATGGACCCGGTGGACGGGCGAGCCGAAACGGCCGATCTGGCGGCGCTGTTGGAATACGTGACGGAAGTCCCGGGAATCGAACGCATTCGCTACACGACATCGCATCCCCGGGAAATGTCCGCGCGGCTGATTGCCGCCCACGGAAGCATTCCGAAACTCGCCGCACACCTGCACCTGCCCATGCAGTCAGGTTCCGACCGGATACTGGCGGCGATGAAGCGCGGCTATACGGCACTCGAATACAAGTCGACCGTTCGCCGGTTGCGGTGCCAGCGGCCGGAAATTTCGCTAACGTCCGACTTCATCGTCGGCTTTCCCGGCGAGACGGATGCCGATTTCGCGCAGACGATGAAAGTGGTCGCGGAAGTGAATTTCGATGGTGCGTTCAGCTTTCTGTACAGCGCGCGCCCGGGCACCCCGGCCGCCGACCTGGCAGACCCGGTTCCGTTGGACGTAAAGCAGGCGCGGCTCGCAGCCTTGCAGGCGCTGCTGGAGGAGCAGTACCGCGCATATAGTCGCGCGATGGTCGACACCCGCCAGCGGGTCCTGGTCACGGGGCCGTCGACCCGCGACGGGCGTGAACTGGCCGCGCGCACCGACAACAACCGGATCGTGAATTTCCCTGGTGACACCGGACTCACGGGCCGCTACGTCGACCTGACGATCACCGCGACGCTCGCGCATTCCTTGCGCGGCGAATTAGTAGAGTGTTGGTCGTAATATGAGTTTCAATTGGGAGTCACATGAGGGCGGCATGAAACACTTCGTGATCCTGGCGGGCGTCTGCGCCTTTGCGGGTTGCGCGACGTTGCCCGATGCGCCGGCGGTCAACGGTACTCGCGCAACCGCGCCCGCTGCGGCAACGCCGGTGGGGGCATCGACAGGGGTGCCCTCGGCCCAGGCCATCGCCAGCGCCAATCGCCTTGCAGGTGCGCCCGGCAGCACACCCGCGCCACCGGCCACGCCTCCTGCGCTGCGTTCGTTCGCGGACGTGAGTCGCGACGCCAAGGAGATGCCGGGACTCTTTCGCCTGTGGCAGAAAGACGACAAAGTGTGGCTGGAAATCGAACCGGGCCAGTTCGATCAACCATTCTTCTTCTCGACCAATCTCGATCAAGGTCTGGGTGAGACCGGGTTCCTTGCCGGCTCGATGAGCAGCAGCCTGTCGCGCCGCTTCGGTGGCCCGTTCATCGTGGCTTTCCGCAAGGTCGGCACCAATGTGCAAATGATCGCCAAGAACGTCAAGTACACGGCGCAAGCTGGATCGCCCGAAGCACGCGCGGTGACTGATGGTTTTTCTGACAGCTTGCTGGCTAGCGCGGCCATCGCGTCGCAACCACATCCGGAGCGCAAGTCGATCTTGGTGGAAGCCAACGCGTTGCTGGTCTCCGACCTACCGGGTGCGGCGACGCGACTCGAGCAGGCCTATCGCCAGTCCTATGCGTTTGACGCCCGCAATTCGTTTTTCGGCCCCGTGCACAGCGCTCCGGCGTTCGTGTCGTTCAACGTGACGGCGCATTACGCGTTGAGCCGGGTCGCCTCGCCGGCGGCGGGGCAAGCGTTTCCGCAGGCGCTGTCGACTGTGCCGGACGTGCGCAGCCTGTTCCTGGGTTTTCACTATTCGTTGTCCAAGTTGCCGGAAGTACCGATGCGCCCGCGCAAGGCCGACAACCGTATCGGCTACTTCGGCACCACGCGCTGGGATTTCACAACGGATGACCGCCGCATACCGATCATCCATTACGCCAATCGCTGGCGCCTGGAAAAGCGCGATCCCGCCGCCGCGTTGTCCGAACCCAGGGAACCCATTGTGTTCTGGATCGACCGCAATGTTCCGCAGAAGTACCGCGGCGCCATTCGCGACGGCGTGCTGGAATGGAACAAGGCGTTCGCCCGCATCGGTTTCAAGGATGCGGTCCGAGCGGAAATCCAGCCGGACGATGCCGACTTCAACACATCCGATATCCGGCATGCCTCTATCCGCTGGATAGCCAGCGCCAAGAATTCGTTCGTTGCGATCGGTCCCTCGGTCGTCGATCCGCGCACCGGCGAGATTCTCGATGCCGACATCGGGATCGACGGCGCCAGCATTCGCGCCATCAGAAGTTCCGGCGCCGAGACCATTCCCATGCGGCCCTCCTCCTCGGCGCTGGGCGACGGGCCGGGCAGCGAACAGCCCTACTGCACCTATGACCGCGACTCTGCGGAGCATGAAGGCTTTGCGATGTCGCTGCTGGAGGCCCGCGGCGACATGATGCTCGACGGTCCCGAAGCCGAGGCGTTCATCCAGTCGCGGATCAAGTCGACGGTGATGCACGAGGTTGGACACACGCTCGGCCTGACCCACAACTTCCGGGCTTCGACGGTCTATACCGATACGCAGTTGACAGACCCGGCATTCACGCGCGCGAACGGCATTGCCGGCTCGGTGATGGAATACAACGCGGTAAACTTGGCGCTGCCCGGAGAAAAACAGGGCGAGTTCCATATGTCCACGCTCGGTCCTTACGATTACTGGGCAATCGAGTATGGCTACCGCGAAATCGCGCCGGAACAGGAGACTGCGGAGCTGACCCGGATCGCCGAGCGTTCCAGCGAGCCCACGCTCGCCTTCATGGCCGATGACTCGCTCTTCTACAGCGGTCTCGATCCGCAGGCCAACACCTTCGACCTGGGCACCGACCCGCTGATCTTTGCCGACCGGCAGTTGAAACTCGCCCGCGAGCTGTGGTCCCTGACCGAAAGTCGCATGCTGCGCCCCGACGAGTCCTATGCGCTCTTGCGCCGCAATTTTTCCCGCGGGCTATTTGAAGTCCAGGCCGGCGCCAACTACGCGGTCAAGTACATCGGCGGCCTGACGCTGCGTTCAGACCACGCGGGAAGCGGTCGCGCGCCGCTGGAGCCGGTCGCGGTGGAAAAGCAGCGCGTGGCGCTGGTGCTGTTGGCCAAGACCGTGTTTGCCGCGGACAGCTTTCGCTTCCCGCCGTCGTTCCTGAGGCGTCTCGCCGTGAGCGATGCCGACATCGACGATGCGCGCGACCTGGGCCGCACGGCGCCCACGGTCGACATCGCGGTGGACCAGCAGATACTGGCCGTGCACCGCGCGGTGCTGGGTCCGTTGCTCGGACCAGACGTTGCACAGCGCCTCCTCAACAATGAACTCAAGGCCGCCAATCCCAAGGAGGCGCTGCGGCTGGCCGAGCTCTACGCGACGTTGCACGCCGCCATCTTCAGCGAACTCAAGACCAGCGACGACATTCCGCTGATCCGCCGCAACCTGCAGCGCGATTACATCGTAAAGGTCTCGGGCGTCCTGATCCGTCCCAACAGCACCATGCCCGCCGATGCGCGCGCGCTGCTGCGCGCCGATGCGATCCAGCTGCGCGACGAACTGGCCGCCGTACGGCGCAAGCCCAACGCCTCCGTGGAAACCCGTGCGCATGTCGCGGAGAGCCTCGCCACGCTCGATGACGCGCTGAAAGCCACTTCCGTTCGCCAGGGACTCTAGACATCCCATGGCCACCCGGCAATCCCGCCTTTGTGTCACCCTCGCACCACCGGACAATCGCGCGCTCGCGAACCTGTGCGGGCCGCTGGACGCCAACCTGCGCCAGATCGAGACCGCGCTGGATGTCGCCATTACGCATCGCGCCGGCGCATTTACCGTGGCCGGCGAAACGCCGCAGGCCCGGCGCGCGCTTGAGGCGCTGCAACGTTTCTACGCCGCCGCGGAAAAGCCCCTGTCCGTCGAAGACATCCAGTTGGGGCTGGTGGAAATCGCCATGCGGCCCGAGTCCATTGCGCCCGTCGAACCGGCGGTCGACGGCACGCCACACCTGCGTACGCGCCGCGCCGACCTGCACGGGCGCACCGCGAATCAGGTTGAATACCTGAAGGACATCATCGGCCACGACATCACGTTCGGAATCGGTCCCGCCGGCACCGGCAAGACCTACCTCGCCGTGGCCTGCGCCGTCGACGCGCTGGAACGCGATGCGGTCAAGCGCATCGTGCTCGTGCGTCCAGCCGTCGAAGCGGGCGAGAAGCTGGGATTTCTTCCCGGCGACCTGGCGCAGAAGGTCGATCCCTACCTGCGTCCGCTCTACGACGCGCTGTACGACCTCATGGGGTTCGACAAGGCGGCGCGGCTGTTCGAGCACACGACCATCGAATTAGCACCGCTCGCGTACATGCGCGGGCGCACGCTCAACCATTCGTTCATCATCCTGGACGAGGCGCAGAACACCACGCCCGAACAGATGAAGATGTTCCTGACGCGCATCGGCTTCGGCACCAAGGCCGTGATCACCGGCGACGTGACGCAGACCGACCTGGCGCGCGGCCAGAAAAGCGGCCTGGTGGAGGCCGCGCGTGTCCTGGCCGGCGTGCGCGGCATCGCGTTTCGTCACTTCACCAGTGCGGACGTGGTGCGTCATCCGCTGGTGCAGAAGATCATCGACGCGTATGACCGGGACGCGGCGGCGTCTCATCAGGACACGGCGCTCCCCCAGCGCAATGCAGCGAAATCCCGGTCCGATGACCGGTCCCCGCGCTGATGGTCGCCCGGGTCTCGGTGCGCCGCAAGGCGCCGGCGCTTTCCTTGTCGGTGCAATATGCGAGCAACGACGCTGAACTGCCCACGCGCCCAGCAGTTCGCCGCTGGGTGCGCGCCGCACTGCTGGACGATGCGACCGTCGTGGTGCGCTTTGTCGATGCCATCGAAGGTCGCGCGCTCAATGCCGAATACCGTGGCAAGGACTACGCGACGAACGTCCTTACCTTCGTGTACGATGACGAGAGTCCGCGCGCTGGCGATGTCGTGCTCTGCGCGCCGGTCGTGCGCAAGGAGGCGGCGACGCAAGGCAAGACGCTCGCCGACCATCATGCACACTTGGTTGTCCACGGCATGTTGCACTTGCAGGGGTTCGACCATGAACGGCACGCCGACGCCGCGGTGATGGAAGCGCGGGAGACTTCGATCCTGGCGACGCTCGGGCTGCCCGACCCCTACGCTGCACGCCCCGGACCCATGGACGACTGCTGACTCCATGGACGACGAAAAGAACGGCGACAAACCAACGCTGCTGGAACGCCTGTCGGCGCTGCTGATGCGCGAACCCGAGGACCGCGAGGACCTCATCGACATCATGCGCGGCGCCTTCGAGCGCAAGCTGGTCGACGGCGACGCGCTGTCGATGATCGAAGGCGTGCTGTCCGTTTCCGAGACCACGGTGCGCGACATCATGATTCCGCGGGCGCAGATGGACTGCGTGTCGATCGAGGACGAGCCGCCGGAGTTCATTCCTCGAGTGGTCGAGACCCGGCACTCGCGCTTTCCGGTGATCGGTGAGAGCAAGGACGACGTCGTCGGCATCCTGCTCGCCAAGGAACTGCTCAACTACTACGCCAATCCGACGGGGTTCAATCTCCACGACACGCTGCGGCCTGCAGTGTTCGTTCCCGAAGGCAAGCGCCTCAATGTGCTTCTGCGCGAATTCCGCGCCAATCGCAACCACATTGCAATCGTCGTCGACGAATATGGTGGCGTGTCGGGATTGGTCACGATCGAGGACGTGCTGGAGCAGATCGTCGGCGACATCGAGGACGAATACGACTTCGACGAGAGCGAGGACAACATAATTCCCGAGGCCAGCGGCCGCTGGCGGGTCAAGGCGCAAACCGAGATCGCAGATTTCAACGCCCACTTCGCGACACACTTTCCCGATGACGAGTTCGACACCGTAGGCGGCCTGGTGCTGCGCGCCTTTGGCCGCTTGCCCAAGCGCGGCGAAACCGCGGTGCAGGAAGGCTTGCGTTTTCGCGTGTTGCGCGCCGACAGCCGTCGCCTGTACACGCTGCAAGTCGAACGCCTGGCGCCGCTCCCCGGCAGCGACGACCCGGCGTGAGTTCGACGGCGGGAAACGGGGGCGCGTGGCGCGTGCTGCTTGCCTTCGCGGCTGGCGCGCTGACGGTGTTTAGTTACGCGCCCTTCCATCTGGCATTGCTGCCTTTCGCAACGTTGGCCGCGCTATTCTGGCTTTGGCAGCGCGCGAGTTCTCCTCGCGACGCCGTGCTCACCGGGTTCGCTTTCGGGATGGGGCTTTTCGGCGTCGGCATTTCGTGGATCTCCGTGGCGCTCGAAACCTTTGGTGGCGTGCCCCCCGTGGTGGCGTTCCTCGGCATGCTGGGCCTCGTCATCTATCTGTCGCTGTTTCCGGCGCTGGCCGGCTGGACCGTTGCGCGGTTCACGCAACCGGAAACTACCGCGCGACTGGTCGCCGGCGTGGCCGCCTGGACCTTAGCCGAGTGGCTGCGCGGCTATCTCTTCACCGGATTTGGCTGGCTCGCGGTCGGCTACGCACAAGTCCTGCCGAACTATGCGATGCCCCTCGGTGGATTTGCTCCGATCGGGGGCGTATATCTCGTCTCGTTTGCCGTTGCCGCGTGCGCGGCGGCCTTCGTCTACATCTCCAATGGCCTCACCGTGGAACGCTGGCGCGCCATCCCGATCGGGTTGGCGGTCGTCGCGTTGTTCTTCGGCGTGGGCTCCGCTGTCGGTCGCATCGCGTGGACAACGGAGGAAGGTGCGCCGCTGGCCGTGTCCCTCGTACAGGGCAATGTCGCGCAACACGAGAAATTCGACCCCGCCTATCGCACCCGCAATTTCGAAATGTACCAACGACTGGTGCGTTCGGCGCAGGGGCGGCTGGTGGTGCTGCCGGAAAGCGCATTCACCGTTTTCCTGGACGAGGTTCCGGTCGACGTCCTGCAATCGCTCGAAGCCTCCGGTCGCGAGCGCAATGGCGACGTGCTGGTTGGCATGTTCACCATCGAAGCACCGCTGGTTGAGAATGGGGACCCGCGGATCTATAACAGCGTCCTGAGCTTGGGCATGGCAGAACCGCAGTTGTATCGGAAACATCACCTGGTCCCCTTTGGCGAGGCGATCCCGCTCAAGTCCGTGTTTGGTTGGTTCATCAACGCTGTATTGAATATTCCCCTCGCCGATCAGGCATCCGGGCCGGCGCGGCAGCGCCCGTTTGCCGTCGCCGGCCAACGCGTGGCGGTCAATATCTGCTACGAGGACGTGTTCGGCGCGGAACTGGCGAGCGTGGCGAGCGACGCGACGCTTTTTGTCAACGTCACCAACGACGCCTGGTACGGGCGTTCAATCGGCGCGCTGCAGCACAACCAGATCGCGCAGGTCCGCGCTTTGGAACTGGGCCGCCCGATGCTGCGCGCGACCAACACCGGCATTACTTCGGCCATCGGCCACGATGGCATGGTCCTCGCTCAATTGCCCTGGTTCACGCAGGCCATCCTGGATGTCGAAATTACCGGGCGCCAAGGCGAGACCCCCTACGTGCGTTGGCGTGACGCTTTTGTCGTGGGGTTCGCCGGCTTGGTCCTTATCGTCGTGCTTGCCCATTCCCGCCGACGCCGCAATCCGGATTGACCCCATCCGCGCAGGCCCACGTCCACCGCGCCCGTCCTCCGCTCCGCTTCCTTTCATCCCCCATTCATTCTTCCTGACGGCAATTCGTCGGACCGTACCGCCACCCGCACCTCCAACGGTTGTAGCAATTGCAACCTGTCTCCATACTCCGCGCCTTTCGCTGCCGACAGGAACCATCATGGCCTTTGCCCTCGAGATTTCTGGATTGTCCAAGACCTACCCGAACGGCGTACAGGCGCTCGGCGATGTTTCGCTGACGATCCATCCCGGCATGTATGGCCTTCTGGGACCCAACGGCGCCGGCAAGTCGACGCTGATGCGCACCCTGGCCACGCTCCAGGACGCCGACGCTGGAACGGCACGGCTGGGCGACATCGACGTGCTGCGCGACAAGGATGCCGTGCGCAGGATCCTGGGCTACCTGCCACAGGACTTCGGCGTCTACCCAAAGGTTTCCGCAGAAGAACTGCTGGACCACCTGGCCCGGCTGAAGGGATTGAACGACAAGGCCACACGACGCGACGTGGTCGCCACGCTGTTGCAGCAAACGAATCTCTACGACGTGCGAAAAAAAGCGTTGGGCGGCTTTTCAGGCGGCATGCGCCAGCGCTTTGGCATTGCGCAAGCCTTGCTGGGGGACCCGAAACTCATCATAGTGGATGAACCAACCGCCGGCCTCGATCCCGAGGAACGCGTGCGCTTCCACAACCTGCTGGCGGACATCGGCGAGAACGTCATCGTGATCCTGTCCACGCATATCGTGTCCGACGTGAGCGACCTGTGCGCCCAGATGGCGATCATCAACAAAGGTCGCGTACTACTCACTGGCGCACCACAGACGTTGACGGCGCGCCTTGCCAACCGGGTCTGGCAGAGGGCCGTTGCGCGCAGCGAACTTGAAGGTGTGAAGGCGAAACTGCCCGTCATCTCGACGCGGCTGGTGTCCGGTCGCACCCTGGTGAATGTCGTCAGCGATGGCGCGCCCGGCGAAGGCTTTGTACCGGTCGATGCTACGCTGGAGGACGTCTACTTCGCCGCCATTTCGGGCCGGCTGAATGCGGCTTCCGCCGTGCCGCAGGCGGCCTGATGCGCAACGCTCTCGCCATTGCCGGCTTCGAAGCTTCAACCCGCCTGAGGCGCATTTCCACCTGGGTCTATTTCGCCGTCTTCTTCGCGTTGGCAATGTTCTGGGTCGCCGCGGCGGGCGGCATCATCAAGAGTGCGGTCATCTCGTTCGGCAGCGGCAAGATCTGGGTCAACTCGCCCTATGCGATCTCGCAGACCGTGTCCTTCCTCGGCATGGTCGGGCTGTCGATCATTGCCGCGATCATGGGCCGCGCCGTGCAGCAGGACTTCGAATACCGCGTCGAGCACTTTTTTTTCAGCGCGCCCATTCGCAAGTGGGAATACTTGGGCGGTCGCTTTGCCGGCGCCATCGTCGTTTTGCTCATCATCCTTTCGAGCATCGCCCTGGGTGGCTTGGCCGCCCTTATGCTGCCCGGACTCGACGCGGACCGCATCGGGCCGATCCGCCCGCTCGCGTACATCCTCCCCTACTTCACCGTTCTGTTGCCCAATCTCCTGGTCCTGGGCGGAATTTTTTTCTGCGTGGCGGCCCTGACCCGGCGCATGCTGCCCGTGTACATCGGCAGCGCGATATTGCTCATTGGCTTCCTCGCCGCGCAGGGCTTGCTGCGCGACATGACCAACAAGACGTTGGCGTCGCTTCTGGATCCCTTCGGCGTCGTCGCAACCTCGCAGCTGACGGCGTACTGGTCAATCAGCGATCGCAACCTGCGCCTGGTGCCCTTCGAAGGTTTCCTGCTGTGGAACCGATTGGTCTGGCTCGCGATCGGCGCGGCCATCATCGGTCTCACGACCTGGCGCTTTCGGATGGCGCAGGCCGGATCCAGCGGCCGCCAGCGCGTCGCCGCCCCCGAGGACAAGTCGGCCGAACCCATGGCGGTGCACGCGCAACGCGTCGTGCCCGAAGCGGTCAGCGGCTGGCGCCTTTTGCCGCGGCTGGTCTGGCTCAACTTCCGCGAGACCGTCAAGAACATTTATTTCGGCGTCATCGCGCTCTCCGGCATCCTGTTCCTCGTCGTGACCAGCTCGACCGCCGGCGATATCTTCGGCACCAACACCTGGCCGGTCACGTGGCAGATGCTGGACCTCTTATCGGGAACTTTCGCGGTGTTCATGCTGGTGATCATCACGTTCTACGCGGGCGAACTGACATGGCGCGAGCGCGAAAACCGGCTGGACCAGATCCACGATGCGTTGCCGATTCCGACCTGGCTGCCATTCCTGGGCAAACTGCTGGCGCTGATGCTGGTCCCCGTGGTGCTGCAGGCCATGCTCATGTTGTGCGGCCTGGGAATCCAGATGGCCAAGGGCTATCACCACTATGAACTGGGCTTGTACTTCAGGGGCCTGTTCGGCATCGAGCTGATCGACTATTGGCTCGTCTGCGTGCTGGCCATGACCGTGCACTCGCTGGTGAACCAGAAATACCTCGGTCACTTCATCATGATCGTGTACTTCATCTTCATCAGCTTCGCGGGCGCGCTCGGCTTCGAACACAACCTGTACAAGTATGGGGTCTCGCCGACCATCGTCTACTCCGACATGAACGGATTCGGACACTTCCTGCTGCGCACGCGCGTGTTCCAGACGTATTGGGCGCTGGGTGCGCTGCTGCTCGCGATCGCCGCCTATCTCTTCTGGGTTCGCGGCACGACCGCGGCATGGCGTGGCCGGGTTGCCATTGCCCGTCGCCGTTTCACGGTCCCCGTCGCCGCACTTTCGGCCGCCGGTGCCATCGCCATGGCGGGCTTCGGCGCATTTATCTTCTACAACACCAACGTCCTCAATCAATACCTGACGGCGGATGACGTTCTGGCGCGGCAAGCCGAGTACGAGAAGAAATACAAGAATCTGGCCGACGTGCCGCAGCCCAAGGTCATTGCGGTCAAGGTGGCGGCCGACCTTTATCCCCGCGACCAGCGGGTCAGGATGCGCGGGGAGTACACTCTGCAGAACAAAACCGAACAGCCCATCGACACTATCCATCTGCTGATTGCCCCGGGCGACACGATCAAGATAGACAAGCTGGAATTCGGTGCGCCCGCGACACTGACGGATTCCGACGTTCCGATCGGCAAGCGGACCTTCAAGCTTGCGTCGCCGCTGCCGCCCGGCGGCACGATCGAGCTGACTTTCGATATCACCAACGGCGCACATGGTTTCACCAATAGCGGTGCATTCACCGACGTCGAGTACAACGGATCGTTCGTGAACGCCGCGTCCATGCTGCCGCTGATTGGCTACCAGCCGCGCGGGGAGCTCACCGCCGACACCGACCGCAAGAAGTTCGGGCTTCCGCCGAGTGAACGGATGCGCGACCGCGACGATCCCAAAGGCCTGGCGATCAACGGCCTTTCGCCGGACTCGGACTACATCACGTTCGAAACCACGGTCAGCACCGACGAGGACCAGATTGCGATTGCGCCCGGCTACCTGCAGAAAGAGTGGAAGCAGGATGGACGGCGTTACTTCGAGTACAAGATGGACAGCCCGATCGCGAATTTCTATGCGTATCAGTCGGGTCGCTACGCTGTGAAGAAGGACCGCTGGAACGACGTCGCAATCGAGGTCTACTACCATCCCGGCCACGAATATAATCTGGACCGGATGATCGCCGCTACCAAGCTCGGCCTCGACTATTTCACGACCAACTTCGGCCCCTACCAGCACAAGCAGTTCAGGATCATCGAGTTCCCGCGCTACCAATCGTTCGCGCAGTCGTTTCCCAATACCATTCCCTATTCCGAAGGTATCGGCTTCATCGCCCGCGTGCGCGAGGGCAACAAGGACGACATCGACTACCCTTACTACGTCACCGCGCACGAACTCGCACACCAGTGGTGGGGCCACCAGCTCGTTGCCGGCGATGTCCAGGGCGGCACCATGCTGATCGAGACGCTGGCGCAGTACTCGGCATTGATGGTGATGAAGCACAAGTACGGCGAGGAGAAGATGGAGAAGTTCCTCCAGTACGAAATGGACCGCTACCTGTTGGGCCGCAGCACGGAGCAGAAGAAGGAGCTGCCCCTCTCCCGGGTCGAGAACCAGCCCTACATCCACTACCGCAAGGGCAGCGTGATCATGTACGCGCTGCAGGACTATATCGGCGAGGACAACCTGAACCGCGCGATTCGCTCGTTCCTGGAAGAGCACAAGTTCAAGGGCTCACCCTATCCCAACACGACACAGCTGCTGGCGCAAATCCGCGCCGTCACGCCGCCCCAGTATCAGTACGTCATCGACGACATGTTCGAGTCCATCGTGCTCTACGACAACCGGGCGAAGTCCGCGACGGCCAAGGTGCTGCCCGATGGTCGATACGAAGTGACCTTGAAGGTGATTGCCAACAAGCGCAAGGCAGACGAACTGGGCAAGGAAACGGAGGTTCCGATTGCCGACTGGATCGACATCGGCGTGCTGGACGCCGACAACAAGCCGCTGTTCCTGGAAAAAAAGAAGCTCGACCGCGAGGAGACGCAATTCACCATCGTCGTGGACAGGAAGCCGGCACGGGCGGGCATCGACCCCTACAACAAGCTGATCGACCGCCGGCCCAAGGACAACACGATCGCCGTCGATATCCCGTAAAATCGTGGCTTCGACGCCTTCCGAAAGTCCCGCGGTTTGCACGCCGCGCCCTGCCGATGCTCACGTTCCAGCAAGTCATCCTGAAACTCCAGAGTTACTGGGGCGAGCACGGTTGCGCGCTATTGCAACCGTACGACATGGAGGTCGGCGCAGGCACCTCGCACACTGCGACGTTCCTGCGTGCGCTCGGCCCTGAACCCTGGCGTGCCGCGTATGTGCAGCCGTCGCGCCGGCCAAAAGACGGCCGTTACGGCGAAAACCCCAATCGATTGCACCAGCACCACCAGTTCCAGGTCGTGCTTAAGCCCTCCCCGCCCGAAATCCTCGATCTCTATCTTGGGTCGCTTGTCGCGCTTGGCTTCGACTTGAAGAAGAACGACGTGCGCTTCGTCGAAGACGATTGGGAAAACCCGACTCTTGGCGCGTGGGGACTGGGCTGGGAAGTCTGGATGAACGGCATGGAAATCACGCAGCTCACCTACTTCCAGCAGGTCGGCGGCCTCGACTGCAATCCGATCACCGGCGAAATCACCTACGGGCTCGAACGGATGTGCATGTACCTGCAGAACGTCGAGTCCGTATACGACCTTGCGTACACCGATGCAATCTCGTACGGCGACGTGTTCTTCCAGAACGAAGTCGAGCAGTCCAAGTACGCGTTCGATGAATCCAATGCACCGAAGTTGTTCGAGCAGTTCGTGTTCTTCGAATCCGAAGCGCGGCGGTTGCTGGAGGCGAAGCTGCCGCTACCCGGGTACGAAATGATCCTCAAGGCCGGCCACACCTTCAACCTGCTGGATGCGCGCGGCGCCATTTCCGTCACGGAGCGTGCCGCGTACATCGGCCGCATCCGCAATCTTTCGCGGCTGGTCGCCACGGCGTATGTGGAAGCCCGCGAAGCATTGGGCTTCCCGATGTTGCCGGCTGAGCGGCGGAAGGTTGCCGTATGACCGGCGAGACGCTTCTAGTCGAGCTGTTCGCCGAGGAACTGCCGCCGAAAGCCCTGAAGAAGCTCGGCGAGGCCTTTGCGGAAGGAATCGTCGACGGTTTGAGGAGCCGCTCCTTTCTTGGCCCTGAATCCAAGGTCCTCGGATTCGCAACTCCGCGCCGATTGGCCGTTTCGATCACGGACGTACTATCTGTCGCGCCGGATTCCGAGGTCATCGACAAGCTCATGCCCGTCAAGGTGGCACGCGATGCGGCCGGGCAGCCATCCGTCGCATTCCAAAAGAAACTCGGAGCGTTAGGGCGGTCGCATCTGGCGAGCGCGACGTTGGACGCCGTGGCTGGTCCCGAACGGATCTACATTGAATCCGACGGCAAAACGTACTACGTTTATCTTCGCAGCTTGGCCAAGGGGCAACACCTCGTCCGCGGCCTGCAGGAGGCGCTGCAGGAAACTCTCGCCAAGCTGCCCATCCCCAAGGTGATGAGCTACGCAGCGCCTGGCAGTTACTACAACGACGTCAAGTTCGTCCGCCCCGCGCACAAGCTGGTTGCGCTCCACGGCGCGGATATCGTCAACGTGCGCGCGCTCGACCTGCCTGCCGGACGCGTTAGCGGAGGACATCGCTTTCTTTCCCGCGGCGATATCGAAATCGCGACCGCGGGGGCCTATGCGCCCGCGCTGGAGGCAGAAGGCAAGGTCATTCCTTCGTTCGCCGCGCGGCGCGCCAAAATCGTGGTCGGGCTGGAGGGGGCAGCGGGCGACGCCACGCCGATCATGCCCGACGCGCTGCTGGACGAAGTCACGGCGCTGGTCGAGTGGCCCGTCGTGTATCAAGGGACGTTCGACGCGGCGTTTCTCGATGTGCCCCAGGAGTGCCTGATCCTCACGATGCAGTTGAACCAGCGGTACGTAGCACTCGCCGACAATGCCGGGAAACTCACCAACCGTTTCCTGCTGGTAAGCAACATCGAGACGCAGGACCCGTCGGCCATCATTTCCGGCAACGAGCGTGTGCTGCGTGCGCGCCTGGCCGACGCCAAGTTCTTCTTCGACCAGGACCGCAGGAAGAAGCTCGAGGCGCGTGTCGAGCGGCTGCGGAGCATCGTCTTCCACAACAAGTTGGGCACGCTGGCCGAACGTTCGGATCGCCTGCGCTTCGTCGCGAAGGCCATCGCCGCCAAGCTGGGTGCCGATGCCGGCGCAGCCGACCGCGCGGCACTGCTTGCCAAAGCCGACCTCGTCACGGACATGGTCGGCGAGTTCCCGGAGTTGCAAGGCTTGATGGGCCGCTATTACGCCGCGCACGATGGCGAGGCGCCGGAAGTAGCGGCCGCCATCGAGCAACACTATTGGCCCCGGTTTGCCGGTGACGCGTTGCCGGATGGCGCCGTCGCGCAAAGCGTGGCGCTCGCCGACAAATTGGATACCTTGGCCGGCATGTTCGGCATGGGGCAGGTGCCCACCGGAGACAAGGACCCATACGGGCTGCGTCGCGCGGCACTCGGCGTGATCCGCATCCTCATTGAAAAGAAGCTTCCCCTTCCCCTGCCGACGCTGCTTGCGTTGGCTTTCGACGCATTCGACGGCGTGCCTGCGGTGAAAAATGCCACCCCGGAACTGTCGAGCTTCGTTTATGACCGCCTGCGCGGTTATCTTCGCGATTTGGGCTACACCGCCAACCAGATCGCCGCCGTGGTCGACGACCTGCCCACCGACATCCAGCACGTCCCGTCGCGCCTCGCCGCGGTACAGGCATTCGAGGCGCTTCCGGAATCCGGCGCGCTCGCGGCCGCGAACAAGCGCATCGTCAACATACTGCGCAAGAACGGCAATGAGGCGGCGCCGGTAGTGGACCGCGGTCGGCTGGCGGATGGTGCCGAACACGACCTCTATTTGGCCTTTCAGAAGCTCACGCCGCAAGTGGAAGCAGACTTCAACGGCGGCAACTTTGCCGGTGCGCTGCGCGCGCTCGCGACCGCAAAGCCCGTGGTCGACCGCTTTTTCGACGACGTGATGGTCATGACTGACGACCCCGCCATCCGTGCCAACCGGCTGGCACTGCTGCGCGGGGTCGCGGCGACGATGAATCGCGTCGCGGATATCTCCAAGCTGGCACAATAACCCTATGGTCCAGTTCGCCTCCGACGCCGTGGTCGCGACTCGCGCGGCCAAGCTTATCGTCCTTGATCGCGACGGCGTCATCAATTACGACAGCGACCAGTACATCAAGTCCCCCGAGGAGTGGCGGCCCATTCCGGGCAGCCTCGAGGCCATCGCCCGGCTGAATCGCGCGGGCTACCGCGTCGTCGTCGCCACCAACCAGTCGGGCATCGGACGTGGCCTCTTCGACATGGCGACGCTCAACGCCATCCACGAGAAGATGCACAAGGCGCTGACGCATGTCGGAGGCCGCGTGGACGCCGTATTTTTCTGCCCGCACACGGCGGACTCGCGCTGCGAATGCCGCAAACCCAAGCCCGGCATGCTCGCCGAGATCGGCAAGCGCTTCAATTCCGAGTTGACGGCACTGCCCTGCGTCGGCGATTCTTTGCGCGACTTGAACTGCGCAGATGGTGTCGGCGCGCAACCGATGCTGGTGCTCACGGGGAAAGGCGAAAGGACGTTGCGTGACGGCAATTTTCCGAAGCACACCATAATCTTTCCCGACCTGGCCTTCGCCGTGTCGGCGCTTCTGGCCGGCGAATAACCGGCCTCCTCAAGCGAATCCGGTGTCGGCGCTACGCTCCCTCCTCTTCCTGCTGTTCCAGCTCGTCGTTACGCCACTGTACGCCGCAGCAATGTTGCTGATGGCCTGGTCGCCACGCATCGTTACCTATCGGATGGCCGCCAGCTGGTGCGCCGTCAACCTGTGGGGAGCGCGGACCATCTGCGGAATCCGCTGGCAGGTCAATGGGCGCGACAACGTCCCTTCCGGCGCCGCCCTTTCGCCGCATATCGTGCTGTCCAAACACAGCTCCACGTGGGAAACGCTCTCGCTCACACAGTGCTTTCCCAGCCTCGCCTACGTGGCCAAGAAGGAACTGCTGTCGATTCCGTTTTTTGGCTGGGGCTTCGCCTTGGCGTCACCGATCACCATCGACCGCAAGGCGGGAATGGACTCGATGCAGCAGATCGCCACACAGGGCCGTGAACGCTTCGCCCAGGGGTTCTGGATCGCCATTTATCCAGAAGGAACGCGGATCAAGGTGGGCACCCGCGCCAAGTACAAGACCGGCGGCGCGCGCCTGGCCATCACGCTGGATGTGCCGGTAATACCTGTCGCGCACAACGCGGGCTACCTGTGGCCCAAGGGCATCTTCGGGAAGAAGGCGGGCACGATCACGATGACCATCGGCAAGCCGATATCGCCAACCGGCAAGGAGCCGCTCGCGCTGATGCAGGAAGTGGAGGCGTGGATCGAAGGCGAAATCACGCGTCTGGGTGTGCCTGCGTGAAGCGCGTGAACGCACGGCCGGCCACCGCGCACCTTCGTCTCGACGAAGTCACGCGCGGTCCCGACACGGCGCGCCGAGTGCGTGATGGCCTCGCCAAGCGCGTCGTGCTGGGCGGCGAAACGGTCGACTATCGCCTGGTCCGCGCCCGCCGCCGCACCATTGGCATGGAGGTCGACCTCGAGGGACTGACTGTCCGCGCGCCGCGCTGGGTCACGCTGGGCGAAATCGAGGCGGCATTGTTCGAGCGCGCCAAGTGGATCGTCAAGGCGCTGGCCGAGTGGCGCGCCCGGCGCCGCGATGTGATGCCGCGCGTCTGGAAGACAGGCGCGCCCATTCTCTATCGCGGACGCGAACTGGCGCTGGAAGTGTTCCCATCGCGGCGCGCGACCGTTGCGCCGGACCTCTTCAACCTGACCGTGCTGCATCCGCACGCCCACGACGAGCAGGCCGTGGCGGACCTGGTCAGCAAGTGGCTCAAGGACGAAGCATGGAACCTCGTCGCGCCGCAGGTCGTCCGGTATGCGCAGCGCGTCACGGCCACCACGCCCGCCATGCGCCTGTCCAATGCTCGCAGCGAATGGGGCAGCTGCAACGCCCGCGGCGAAATCCGGCTCAACTGGCGGCTGGTGCAACTACCTCCGGTGTTGGCCGAATACATCGTTGCGCATGAAGTCGCGCATCTGGTCGAACTCAATCATTCGGCGCGCTTCTGGGCGATTGTCGAGACGCTCATGCCCGGCCATGCGGCGCTGCGCCGGGAGCTGGAAGACTGGACCGCCCTCCTGGCTGCATGAGCGGCGGGAGGGGAACCGCGCGCACCCGTGTGGGCCCCTCGGCTGCGCGCAATTGGCCCCTGCGTCTGCGCTGACATTGTGTGATTGGCGGGCGCTACGCCGCCGGCAATCCCGACAGGTCCACCGTGAGTCCCGCCTGCTCGCGCAACAGGCGCGCGAGCTCGGAAGCGAGTTCCCCGCCCGATCTCGTATCGCGCCACGCGCCGGCAGCCAGGCGAAAGTGAAAGCCGCCGGATCGCGCGGCGACCCAGATCTCGCGGTTGGGGACATGGCGGTTGACGATCAGCTTGCTGCCGTCCGCGCATTCGATCTCGAGGATGCCGTCGATCAGTTGCCAGTCCGCGTCATTGTCTTCGTCGACCAGAGAGGCATCGAGGGCCACGCCGATAGCCGCGAGCGTGGCGTCTGCGGCGGTGATAAAAGCGGTATCGGTGGTCATGGAGGAACCAAAATGCGGCGTGATAGGATTCACGCCGATGTTACGTCAATTCCGAAACGTCGCCGTGGCCATTGCCCTGCTTGCCGTCACTGGATGCGGGATCAAAGGGCCGTTGTACCTGGCGCCGCCCGCCGCGGTGCCGACTTCCACACCTGCGCCGACGCCTGACGCGGCGGCCGCGCCTGTCGTCGACACGTTTGCTAAACCCGACACAGCAAAACCCGCCGCTCTGCCTGAGCGCAAGCCGTGAACGCCTTTGTGCTTCGCGACGGCGAACTGTGCGCCGAGCGCGTGCCGCTTTCAGCTATCGCGGCGCAGTTCGGCACCCCCTGCTACGTGTATTCGCGCGCCGCTCTGGAGTCCGCCTGGCGTGAATTCGATGCCGCGTTCGCCGGCATTCCCCACCTCATCTGTTATGCGATGAAGGCCAACTCCAACCTCGCGGTGCTCGACGTGTATGCGCGCATGGGCAGCGGCTTCGACATCGTGTCGGGAGGCGAACTGGTACGAGTACTGGCAGCCGGTGGCGATCCCGGCAAGGTCGTGTTTTCCGGTGTCGGCAAGACGGAAAGCGAGATGACCGCCGCACTTGCCGCGGGGATCCTCTGCTTCAACGTGGAGTCCGCCTCGGAACTCACCCGACTCGATGCGGTTGCCGGTCGCCTCGGTCGAATCGCGCCGGTCAGTTTCCGCGTCAATCCGGACGTCGATCCCCTGACGCATCCCTACATTTCGACGGGCTTGAAGGAGAGCAAATTCGGCATTGCCTTCGCCGATGCGCCGGCGCTGTTCCGCCGCGCGGCGGCCCTGCCGAACATCGCCATCCATGGCCTCGACATCCATATTGGCTCGCAGATTACCGAGCTGGCGCCGTACCGCGAAGCCGCGGGAAAGGTACTGGAATTGGTGGACCGGCTGGCCGCCGACGGGATTGCGCTGAAGCACATCGACTTGGGCGGCGGTCTCGGAATTCGCTACCGCGACGAGACGCCCGTGCCGCTTTCCGACTACGCCTCGATGATCATGGGTCTATTTGCGGACCGGCGTGAACGGCTTATTTTCGAGCCCGGCCGCCTTCTTGTCGGCGACGCCGGCGTGCTGCTCACCCGTATCGAATACCTGAAGCCCGGCGACCCGAAGAGCTTCGCAATCGTCGATGCCGCCATGAACGACCTGCTGCGTCCGGCGCTCTACGACGCATGGCATCCGGTGACCGCCGTGAGGCCGCGCAACGCGCCGGCGCAGCGCTGGGACATCGTCGGCCCGGTATGCGAAAGCGGTGATTTCCTGGCGCGCGACCGCTCGCTTGCACTCGTGGAAGGCGACCTTCTGGCCATCGGCGCGACCGGCGCATACGGGATGGCGATGAGTTCGAACTACAACGCGCGGCCCCGCGCGTGTGAGGTCATTGTCGACGACAGCAGCGTGCATCTGGCCCGCCGCCGCGAGCGCGCCGACGAACTATTCGCGGCCGAATCGAAGCTGCCTTGACGTTTGCGCGCGGCGCTTTTCGCGTATTCGAAGTGAACGCGAAGACACTTTCCGCAGGTCCGAATTCGCACGCGAAAACAGCGAAAACGACGTGTGCGAAATCGCAACACTTGCGTTTACAAGCGCCCGAATCAACGGCGAAATCTTGCAAATCGGACAAACGTCGCTACAATGCAGGCAGCAGGCGGAGTAGGTTTGTCAAGTGCTCCAGGAAAAAATAAGGGCGCACACACGACGGTCCGACGCTTCCTGCTTATATGAATAGCAACATAACAGTTACGGTAACTCAGACAGGAGAAACCTAAATGATGGCAGACATGATGTCGATGATGACGCCTGCGGCCCCGGCCGCTTCGGCGCCAAAACGCAAGGCAGCTAAACGCAAGGCGACCAAGAAGAAAGCGGCGCCTAAGAAGAAGGCTGCAAAGAAGGCGACGAAGAAGAAAGCCGCCCCGAAGAAGAAAAAGGCTGCCAAGAAGGCGACCAAGAAGAAGGCCGCCCCGAAGAAGAAAAAGGCTGCCAAGAAGACGACGAAGAAGAAGGCCGCCCCGAAGAAGAAAAAGGCTGCCAAGAAGACGACGAAGAAGA
>JBDTPJ010000042.1:0-27643 GCA_039932755.1 Betaproteobacteria bacterium | reverse complement strand
ACATGCCCTCGAAGCTTGCGGTGAACATGGCGCTCTGGCACACCATGCCGGTGCCAATGAAGGCGATGTAGCTCATACCGCCGACGTCGCCGACCAGCGATCCGATGCCAAAGCCCAGCGCAAGCATGTAGAGGAGAGGATCGGCGATGTTGCCCAGGATGCTGGCGAAGGCAAGCTTCTTCCATACGAGCAGGTTGCGCCGCCATACCGGGATGAAGCGCGCCGACAGCGCGGGGAAGGACCACATTTTGCTGGCGGCAATGCTCATCGCGCTATCATCCTAGTCGCGCAGTTCCCGGCCGGTGAGCTTGATGAACAGGTCTTCAAGGTTGGCCGGCCGATGCAGGTAGCGCACGCCGGCGCGTGTGGCGAGGTCGGCGAGCAAAGGCTGCGGATCGGCCGCATAGCAAAATGCCGTCTCGCCGGCGACTTCGACGCGCTGCGCCAGTTTGCGGCCATGCACGTCCGCCCAGATTCGCACCTCATCGCCAAAGACCTCGACCACCTCCGGCTCGACGTGCTTCGCCAGCAGGTCACGTGGCTCCCCGGTGGCAATCAGCATCCCGTGATCGATGACCGCCAGGCGCGTGGCGAGTCGCTCGGCCTCGTCCATGAAGTGCGTCGTGAGCAGGATCGTCTTGCCCGCGGCTAGCAATTGGCGCAGCCCGTCCCAGATGAGGTGTCGCGCCTGCGGGTCGAGCCCGGTCGTGGGTTCATCCAGGATCAGCAATTCGGGGTCGTTGATCAGCGCGCGCGCGAGCGTGAGCCGGCGCTTCATGCCGCCGGAAAGCGTACGGATGCCGACGTCGCGCTTTGAGCCCAGGCCAGCGAATTCAAGGAGCTTCGGGATACGTTTTTCCACGACAGTGCGCGGCAGTCCGAAATAGCTGCCGTACATGAGCAGGTTCTCGCGCACCGTGAAGTCCGGATCGAGATTGTCCATTTGTGGCACCACGCCCACCCTGACCCGCGCTTCGCGGGCCGCCTTGGGCACCGGCTCGCCGACCATCTCGATGGTGCCGCCATCCGGATCGATGAGACCCAGACAGCAGCGCAAGGTCGTGGTCTTGCCGGCGCCGTTGGGACCCAGCAGGCCGAAGCACTCGCCGCGGTGAATGTCGAAGCTCAAGCTCCGCACGACCTCGGCGGTTCCGTATTTCTTGCGGAGCTTGGAAACGTGCAGGATGACATCCTGCGCGGGCTTGGCCGGAACGGCGTCGACTTGCGGCGAGCGCTGCGCTGGTATGGCTTCCGGCTCGTTCATGCGCGCTGCCACATTCCGGTGATAACGCTCTGCAATTGCAGCAGCCGGCCGTGAAAGAAGTGTCCGCAACCGGGAAACACGACGATGGGCAGCTGTTGCGGCCGCGCCCACGCCAGAACGTCGGCCAGCGGCACGACATCGTCTTCCTCGCCATGCACGACGATCGTGTCCGCGGGAACTGCCTCGACCGCAAAGCGCCGCACCGCCGGCCCTACCAGCACCAGGCGCTGCGCCTCAAGCGCCTTGGCTACGCGCGTTTGTACGAACGAACCAAACGAGAATCCTGCGAGCACGACCGGCAGCGCGTCTCCCAGCCTTGCCTTTGCACTGGCGAGTACCGCGAGCGCGTCGTCCGTTTCGCCGATGCCATCGTCGAACGTGCCCGCCGAATCGCCGACGCCGCGGAAGTTGAAGCGCACGGCCGCATAGCCCAAGGCGAAGAAGGTCTTGGCCAGCGTCTGTGCCACCTTGTTATCGAGCGTCCCGCCCTGCAGCGGGTGCGGGTGCGCCACCAGCGCAATGCCGGCCAATGGAACGTCCGGCACGTTGCTGACCACCTCGATCAGTCCGACGGGTCCGTCGATTGTCGTTCGTTCGGCTGTCCGCGGCGTCAAATCTTCAGCCGCTCGACAATTTCGCCGCCCACCACGTGGCGATCGATGATCTCGTCGATGTCGTCCTTATCCACGTAGGTGTACCAGACGGCATCCGGATAAACGACGAGGACTGGCCCCTCCTCGCAACGATCGAGGCAACCGGCCTTGTTGATGCGGACATGGCCGGCGCCGTTGAGTCCGAGCGCCTTGATGCGGCCCTTTGCGTATTGCTGCATCTCCATTGCGCCGCTGTCCATGCAGCACTTTTCGGGCGCGTCGCGTTGGTTGCAGCAGAAAAAAACGTGTTTTTCGTAATAGCTCATGGCAGGCTTCGGGTTGAAGCGAACGACCCGGACAACTTTTGCAAGGTTGGCAAGTATAGCGGAGCACGTTGCGTGACCCGCCAGGAGCCGGAGTCAATCCGGCTGGCCCCAGTCCGGCTTTCCGGCGAGGGCAAACAGCCATGCGGCAGCGACGAGCGGCCAGGCCAGCAGAACGGTGTGCGTGAGGCCATTGAAATTGAGCAGATGCCCGTAACGCCAGTCGAACAGCGTCAGCGGCGCGGTCACGGAGGCGGAGTCGCTTGCCAACAGAGGCAGTAGAAGCGAGGAAAGCAATGCAATCGCGCAAACCGCCACCTGCGCCGGGCGGGGCAGAAACGCCGTCAACAGGAGACCCAGCGATCCCGCAGCGATGCCGATGGAAACGCCGGGCCTCAACCATGTTTCCCATGCCGCCGGCTTGAGCAGGAGCCACGCGGCAATTCCCTTGAACATGAGCGCGGTTCCAATCAGCAGCAGCACGGCGCCGCCAACGTGGCGACGGTCGCGCAGCAGGAGCGCCAGGAAGAGACCCACACCGACGAGTTGAAATGCCGTTTGCGCAACTTCGAGCATCGTCGCCGCGGTGTCCGGTGCCATGGCCGACGCGAGGCCAGGCTCAAAATGGAGCGCGAACAGTGCGATGCCCGGATTGGTTTGCGCGGTCAGCCACAACGCGAGCAGGGCGATGCCCATGTCGCCCAACCCCCCGGAAAGAAATGCACCGTCCCTGACGGCAGACATGAGGCGCCGCGTTCGCTCCGCGCGCACGAGGGTGCCACCCAGCAGACCGCCCAACAGAGCACCTGCCGTATTGGCCATGAGATCGACGAGATTGGCCGATCGCGTCGGCAGGAACATCTGCAAGGTTTCCATCCCGAACGACAACGATGCACCGGCGGCAACGGCAATTCCGGTACGCACGAATGGCGATCCCCGCTGCGGAACCAATGCGACGAACACGCCAAACGGCACATAGGCCAGCATGTTTACGATGACATCGAACCGCGTCCATTTCGGCGGCCAGGGCGCCAAAGGCCAGAAGGGTGTCCCCGTCGCCACGCGCATCCAAGGCGCAAAAGGCTCCAGGCTCGCGAAGACGAGAGCGAGCCCGTACAACAGGGCGAGAATGTGCGGCAGGAATGTGCGCTGGCGAGAAATGCCCATGCTTCCCGGGCCCGTATCAGCGCAGCATCCGCCGCACCACGGTTACATTGTCGTGCGTGGCGATCGCGACGAATCCGGCCGCTGCGAACAGGGAAGGTGAGCCGTGGTAGTGGTCGGTCGCCGCCGTATCGTCGGGCCCGACATTCCATGGAAACGCGTCAACAAGCGTAATGCCTCGAGCCGCGAAATTGGCCAACGCGCCGTCCAGGAGGGCGCGCGCGACGCCACGGCGACGCCACGCGGGTGCGGTGACGAAACAGACGATCGCGGCGGCATCGTGCGCCGGCACCGGCAGCGGTGGCGCCGCGATGCTCAAGCGCGCACAGGCATGCTGCAGCTTGTGGTACGGCTGTGCATTGAGCCAGCCTACAACTTGAGCACCCAACTGAGCACCCAACTGAGCACCCGACTTGTCGCCTGATGCAGCGGCAGGCCCACGGTCGGCATAGGCCAGGAATCCTTCCATTTCGCCGGACGCGATGCGCTCGCCCATCGCGGCGCGGTTGGCGGCGCCATCGAACGTCGGCCACGAAATCGCCACCGGCACCTCGTAGTAGTGGCAATAGCATTTCGCCCACTCGGGATTGTCGGCAAACGCAGGTCCGGACTCGTGATCGAAAAAGCGCAGGAAATCGGCGCTCGACGAAGGCGTCAGGCGTTCGATGCGAAAGGCCGGGCGCTCATTTAACTTCAACGCGATGCCTTGATCTCCGTCCACATCTTGCCGCGCAGGCGGCGCTGTGCGGCCGTGAGGTCTTGCAGCTGCTCGAGCTTGGCCGCGACGGCAGGATCGGGGAATACCGCCGGATTCTTGAGGAGCTCGGGCTTGATGTACTTGACCGCTTCGGTGTTGGGATTGCCGGATCCGATCAGGTTGGTGAGCTCCGCCGAGTTCTTGCCTTCCAGCATGAAGTTCATGAACTGGAGTGCGAGGTCAGGGCGCGGCGCATCCTTGTGGATCACCATGTTGTCTACCGCGAGGACCGCGCCTTCCTTGGGCATGCCCTGCAGGATGGTGAACTTGCGGCCTGCCGCCTTGGCGTCGAGGTTGGCCTGATAGATGTCGTTCGAATAGCCGTGCACGAGCCATATGTTGCCGACGGTCAATTCCTTGATGTACGACGACGCGTTGAATGCGGCCCAGTAGGGCTTGGCGCGCTTGATCAAGTCGGCGGCCTCCTTCCAGTGCTTCTCGTCGGTGTCATTCGCCGAGTAGCCCAGGTATTTGAGCGCGGCGGCAAAGAGTTCGCTCGAGCTGTCCAGCACCGTGACCCGGCCCTTCAGCCTTTCGAGGTACTTGGGCTCGAAGATCACCGCCCAGGTGTCGGTGGGCAGCCCCAGATCCTTCATCTTCTCGGCGTTGTATCCCAGGATGGTCGTGGACATGGCATAGGGCACCGAGTACTTGTTGTCCGGGTCGAACGCCGTGTTCATGTATGTCGCATTGATGTTCTTCAAGTTGGTCAGCTTGGACTTGTCGACGGGCTTCAACTGCCCGCCCTTGATCAGCGACTGCATTGCATTGGACGTGGGCACGAGGATGTCGTAGCCCTTGGCCCCTGCCGCGAGCTTGGCCAGCAGCTCCTCGTTGTCCGAGTAGTAGGTCTGCTTCACCTCGCACTTGCATTGCTCCTCGAAGCGCTTGATGGTCTCTGGCGCAATGTAGTTGTTCCAGTTGTAAAGATGAAGAGTGTCTTTGGCGGCCGCCGGCAGGGCAAGCACGCAAAGCAGGATGGCGAGGGCGCGTTTCATGGGGTTGGTGTCTCCTGGTTCGAGCGGAGCAATGTCGGGGAAAGTTTGGTGGCAATGACGATCAGGAACAACGTCAGCACCATGAGCAGCGTTGACACGGCGTTGACTTCGGGAGTGACCGCGATCTTGATCATCGAGTAGATCTGCAGCGGCAGCGTCACCGTGCCGGCACCGGCCGTGAAGAACGTGATCACGAAATCGTCAATGGACAGCGTGAAGGCCATGAGGGCACCGGCGATCACGCCCGGCATGATCAGGGGCAGCGTGACGTAACGAAACGACTGCCAGGGCGACGCACCGCAGTCGCGAGCCGCCTCGGTCAGGCTCTCATCCATGCCCGAGAGCCGGGAGCGCACGACGATGGCGACAAAGCCGATGCAGAACGCGATATGAGCGAGAGTCACCGACACCAGGCCGAGCGACAGGTTGAGCAGAACGAAGAAGATGAGGAGCGACACGCCCATCAGGATTTCGGGAATCGCGATCGGCGTGAGGACGAGGACGGGCAGCAACTTGAGCTTGTAGCGGTGCATCGCCACACCGGCCATAGTGCCCAGCACCGTGGACACGAGGCTGGTGACGAACCCGATGATAAGCGAGTTGGCCGCCGCTTCCTGCATCTGCGCGTTCTGCGCGAGCTTGCGGTACCAGTCGAACGTAAACCCCACCCACTCGGCATTCAGCTTCGAGTCATTGAACGAGTAGACCACGACGATGACCAGTGGCAGGTAGAGAAACGCGTAGCCTGCAATTGCCGCAATCCACAGCCGCGGTGAAATTCTACGCATGGGATTACGCACCCGAGGCCTCCCGGCTTGTGCTGCGCGCGCCAACCCACGCCGCAAGTCCGGCCAGAGCGAGCGCCGCCACGGTGAGGACGATGGAGAGGACGCTGCCGAACGGCCAGTCGCGCGTTTCCAGGAACTGCTGTTTGATCACGTTGCCGATGAGGCTGTCGTCCGGTCCACCCAGGATGTCCGGAATCGCGAAGATGCCGAGCGCGGGGATGAACACCAGGACCGCGCCCGCATAGACGCCGGGCAGCGACAAGGGAAATGTGATGCGCCAGAAGCGCTGCCAAGCGTTGGCGCCCAGGTCCTGCGCGGCATCGAGCAGTGCCTGGTCGTGCTTTTCCAGATTGGCGTAGAGCGGCAGCACCATGAACGGCAGGTGCACGTACACAAGGCACACCAGCACCGCGAAGGAGCTGAACAGCAGTGACACGGGTCCCGCACCGAACCAGTCCAGGAATCCATTGACCGTGCGCGCCAGCGCGGCCTGGGGTCCCAGGACGATCATCCAGGCATAGACCCGGATAAGGAAGTTGGACCAGAACGGCAGGATCACCAGCAACAGCAGCAGATCGCGATGCTCTTTCGCACTCTTGGCGATGAGCGTGGCGAGCGGATACGCGATGGCGAGGCAGATCAGCGTGGTCAGCAGCGCGTAGACGAACGACTTGATGAAGATCTGGGCGTAGACGGGCTCCGTAAAGAACCGGACGTAGCTGTCCACATTGAGGTCGAACTTGCCGCTGTCGTCGACCAGGGGCGTGAGTCCGCCGAACTCGCCGGGCGTGCGAAACGACGCCAGCACCATGATCAGCACGGGGATCGCGAAGAAGACCAGCAGATAGAGGATCGGCGGTCCGCTGACCAGCCACTTGCCGAGCCATTCGCCGCGCCGCCTCATTTGGGTCATCCCACCATCATCCGACAATGAAGTGGCCGGCCGCCGCCGGCCAGCCCAGTTCGACCGCATCGCCGACTTCATGGAACTTGGTGCGGCCCGCGGCTGAATTGGCGGACAACGCTTCAAGGGTGGCGCCGCCTTCGGTCGTCACAATGTAGACCGTGACGTCGCCGTGGTACAGGAAGTCCGACACCGTGCCACGGAAATGGTTGTCGACGGGCGCTGTCGGCGGGGTGCCGCCAATGGCGATTTTTTCCGGACGCAGCGCAACCGCCCCTTGCTCGCCCACGGCGATGGCGGACGCCGCGGCAACGGTCACTTTTCCCAACCCCTGCACATCGACGTCGATCAGACTGCCATTGTTGGCGGCGATGGGCCCGGTGAGCAGATTGCAGGTGCCGATGAAGCCGGCGACGAAGCGAGTCTGCGGGAAACTATAAATGCGCGACGGCGCATCGAGCTGTTCGACGTGTCCCTTGTTCATCACCGCAATGCGATGGGACAGTGCGAGCGCCTCCGTCTGGTCGTGCGTGACGTAAACGAAGGTGATGCCGACTTCCTTTTGCAGGTTGATGAGCTCGATCTGCATTTCCTCGCGCAGCTTCGCGTCGAGCGCGGCCAGCGGCTCGTCCAGCAATAGCATGGTGGGGTGGGTGACCAATGCGCGAGCGATAGCTACGCGCTGCTTCTGCCCGCCGGACAGCTCGTGCGGAAAGCGCTTACCGAATCCAGTGAGGCGCACATCCTCTAGCGCTTCGGCAACCTTGGGGCCGATCTGCGCGGGCGGCGTCTTGGCCATCTTGAGCGGGAAGGCGACGTTGCCTTCGACCGTCATGTGGGGGAACAGCGCATAGCTTTGGAACACCGTGCGCACGGGACGTGCCTCCGGCGGCCGGTCAACCAGGTCTTCACCGTTCAAAATTATCCGACCGCCGTCCGGCTGATCGAAGCCGGCGATCATCCGCAGAAGCGTGGTCTTGCCACATCCGGAGGGCCCAAGCAGTGTGAAGAATTCGCCCGCCTCGATCGCGAGGCTGACCTGGTCGACGGCAGTAAAGTCGCCGAAACGGCGCGTGACGTCCTGGATTTCGAGCAGCGCCATGGCGGGCAACGTTCAGGTTTGCAGATTGGGGAAGCGCCGGAATTGTATCGGCAAAATCGGGGCTAGATCCGCCGGGTGAGCACGAAAATCAACACCACAAGCAGTATCGCGATGATCGCCAGCCAGCGATTGCGCGCCTTCTGTGCCGCGGCGAGTTCCCCGACGGCGGTATCCGATGCCGCCTGCGGCGCCAGAAGCCGCTGATGAATGAGGCGCGGCAACTCCGGCAGTGCGGCGACGATATACGGCGCTTCGGCGATCAAGCGGCGCTGCAGCGCAGGGAATCCGATCTGGTCATGCATCCAGCGCTCAAGGAAGGGCTTGGCGGTGACCCACAGATCGAGATCGGGATCGAGTTGCCGGCCCAGGCCCTCGACGTTCAGCAGCGTTTTCTGCAGCAACGTCAGTTGCGGCTGAATCCGGACGTTGAAGCGGCGCGATGCGCGAAAAAGTGACACCAGGACCTTGCCCAGTGAAATTTCCCGAAGCGGCCGGTCGAAGATGGGCTCACAGACGACGCGGATCTCCGCCTCGAGTTCGTCCACGCGCGTGTCCGGCGGCACCCAGCCGGATTCGATGTGCGCTGTCGCCACCCGATGGTAGTCGCGGCGGAAAAAGGCGAGGAAGTTCTGGGCGAGGTAACTCTTGTCCGTCTCCGACAGCGTACCCATGATGCCGAAGTCCAGCGCGATGTATTTGCCGTGGTTCGACCCATCGGTGGCGACGAAGATGTTCCCGGGATGCATGTCCGCGTGGAAGAACCCGTCACGAAACACCTGCGTGAAGAAGATCTCCACGCCGGAGCGCGACAAGCGCTTGAGATCAATGCCGGCGCGCTGCAGTTCCTCGGTGCGGCCAATCGGAATGCCGGCCATACGCTCCATCACCAGCACTTCCGTCGTCGTCCAGTCCCACTCGACTTCGGGCACCAGCAGCAGTGGCGAATGCTTGAAATTGCGACGCAGCTGCGAGCAATTTGCGGCCTCTCGCGTCAGGTCGAGTTCATCGCGTATCGTCTTCTCGAACTCGGCGACCACCGCGCGCGGTCGCAGCCGCTTACCGTCGGACCACAGCCGCTCGACCAAGCCGGCGGCGGACTGCATAAGGGCCAGGTCGTGTTCGATCACCTTGTGGATGTCAGGCCGAAGCACCTTGACCGCCACCGGCGTGCCGTCCGGAAGATGCGCGAAATGCACCTGCGCCACGGACGCGCTGGCGACCGGTGTCAGGTCGAATGATTTGAAAACCTGGTCGACGTGCTTTCCATAGGCACGTGCAAGGGTTGCCAACACCTGTTCTGCCGGAAACGGCGGCACGCGATCCTGGAGCCTGGCCAGCTCGTCGGAAATGTCCGGTGGCAAGAGGTCGCGGCGCGTGGACAGCATCTGTCCGAACTTCACGAAAATCGGACCCAGTGCCTGCAGCGCTTCACGCAGACGGACACCGCGCGGCTGCGAAAGGTCGCGCCAGAACAACACGCGGTTGACGAATGGCCGCAGGCCGCGAACGCGCTCGTGGCCGAGCAGGAACTCGTCCAGGCCAAAGCGCAGCGCCACCATATGGATGCGGATGAGACGGGCAATGCGCATCATGTCGTCATTCTACGGGAGGGGCACCCGCGGCCCGCGGCGAAAGTGGCGACCACCCACTTGGCGCGAGTGGACGTTCAGCCTTGCAGTGGCTGTGGCTTGCCCGCTGCAATGCGTGCGGCCAGCGCACCGAAGCGCAGTTCCAGTGCGTCAACGTCTTTCGACAAGGCGTCGACATCAGCGCACAGTTCACGCATCTTTGCACTACCCGCGAGCAAGCCTGACTCGTCCCGCGCATAACTCGCCACACCCTCCGTGACCCGCTGCGCGGCGTATTCGGGAAACGCGAGCAGACGGCGTCCGGCATCGGCAATACGCTGGCCGGCCAGTGGGCCCAAGCCCTTGGCCAATGCGTCTTCGACAAACCACGGGAGGGTACGCGCAAGCTCCTTCAAGACGCCGCCCAGGGCGACGTCGCCTTCCTCGCGCACGAATTCGTTCCAGCGTGAAGGATTGGCGAGGAATGCGGGGACCGAGAGCGGCGACATTGAAAGTTCGAGATCTGCCGGCGCGGAAAGCAGCGCTTGTTCGAGCTTGCCGTCGCCGGTGATTACATTGCGGGTGACGAGCGGCCCGACCGTCAATGTGAACAGGCGCCCCGCAAAGGGCGCCAATTTTTCCCGCGCCCAGGATTCGTCATCCAGGATGCGGTTGGCCAGGCGCGCGGGCGCGCCGTTGAGATCGGGGAACGTCATGCCACTTGCCGGATTCCAGCGAGAAGCCATCCGGTATTGCCGGAGACCGGCTTGACCAGGTTCCAGATTTCATCGAAAGGCTTCGGCAGCAGCATGCCGTCCTCGCGCAGCGTGCCCTGGAAGTGGACGCTGGCCCAATGGCGATCGCTTTCGGTAGTCACCTCGAGCACGGTGGCGTCGAGGCTCGAAACCTCGGTCGGCGTGTGGTTGCTGCGCTCCGCGATTTCCTTCTCGATTTCAGCGTACATGTCCGGCGTCATCACATCGGCCAGCGCCTTGCGGTCGCCGGTATCGTAGGCGGCCTGCAGTTTCCTGAATTGCAGCGTTGCCTGTTGCACGAATGGCGCGGGGTCGAAGCCCGCGGGATACTTGCCCGACACACGCGCTGCCGCTGCAACGGCCGCGCCACCAAAAACCGGCTCGAATTGACCGGACTGGCTTGCGATGGACGGGGGCAGGGAGGCTGACGCGCCCGGCGAGATATTTGGCCCGGCGCCGGCACCGGCATATTGCATCGGCGGGGATGTGGAAGTTCGGCGCGCGAGAAACATGCGAACCAGGACCAGTGCGCCCAACCCCAGCAGCACCAGCATCAGGATGCTCGCAAAGCCCTCGGACAGGCCAAAGTGCGACAGCAGGGCTGCGAGGCCGATTCCCGCGGCGAGGCCGGCGAGCGGGCCCAACCAACGCGATGCGCCCGACGCGGCCGGCGCGGCTTTTGCCGCCATGGCCGAGGCGGCAGCGGCAGGGCTTGCCGGCGCAACATTGGTCGTGCTCGGTGGCGTGGCGGAGGGACTTGGCGTAGCCGGGCGTTGCGTGCCGAGGCTGCGTCCGCCGCCCAGGCGCTTGGCTTCGGCCGAATCGGCCGCGACCACGGCCAGTGCGGCAAATACGGCGAGGGAGAGAATCAGGAATCGTTTCATTTCATGCCTCCTTGACTGCAGCACCGAAATCAATAGACGCGCCCGAGATGGACAGCGACTACGCCCGCGGTGAGATTGTGATAGTCGACGGCATCGAAGCCGGCGGCTTGCATCATCAGCTTGAGTGTTTCCTGGTCCGGATGCACGCGGATGGATTCGGCCAGGTAGCGATAACTCGCTTCATCGTGGGCGATCAGTTTTCCCAGTTTTGGCAATATGTTGAAACTGTACCAGTCATAGGCGGGAGCCAGCGGCGCAGCGACGCGTGAGAATTCCAGAATCACGGCAACGCCGCCCGGTTTCAGGACGCGGCGCATCTCGGCGAGCGCCGCCTCCTTGCGGGTGACATTGCGCAGGCCGAAGGCGATGGCGACGACGTCGAAACTGCGCGGCGCGAACGGCAGCGCCTCGGCATTGCACTGCAAGGTTGGCAGTACGACACCCACGTCGATCAGCTTGTCGCGGCCCGCGGCCAGCATGGCGCCGTTGATGTCGGTATGCACGACGTTTCCGGTGGCACCGACGCGTAGGGCGAAGAGCTTCGCCAAGTCGCCCGTGCCTCCCGCGAGGTCCAGTACGCTCTGGCCGGCGCGCGCGCCCGAGAGGTCGATCGCAAAGCGCTTCCACAGCCGGTGCAAGCCCGCGGACATGACGTCGTTCATGATGTCGTAGTTGCCGGCGACGGAGTCGAATACGCCTCGTACTCGGCGGGACTTCTCCTCCGGCGAAACTTCCTCGAAGCCGAATTGCGTGCGCGCTCCGTTCATTTTGTGGTGCCGGTGTCAGGTGCTGCGCGACTCGCGCCCGCGGCTTCGAGCTTGGCCAGATAGCGCTGCCAGAGTTCGTCCTGGCGCACGCCCAGGTCGTAGAGGTAGTCCCAGGAATAGATGCCGGAATCGTGGCCGTCGGAAAATGTCGGGCGGATGGCGTAATGCCCCACCGGCTCCAGGTCGTTGATATTGACGTCTTGCTTGCCGACCTGCAGCGTCTCCTGTCCCGGTCCATGGCCGCGTACTTCCGCCGAGGGGGAGTGCACGCGCAGGTACTCGCAGGGAAGGCGAAACACGATGCCGCGCGGAAACACGAGTTCCAGCACCCTTGATGCCTGGTGCAGCTTGATCTCGGTGGGCAGCGGTGTTTGGGCGTCCAGGCCTGCCATGGCTTTGTCCGGCGTCACACGCCGAATATGGGGGAGGAACAGCCTAGCACAAGGCCGGTCCGGCTCCGCTCGAAGGGCGAAGGGTCGCGCCCGAAACTTTCGATCGTCGAATCAGATCTGGGTGTTCGAGGTTTCCGGTACGACGTCGAGATTGCCGATGCCGGAGAACACGTTGCGGTTCTTCGCTTCCTTGCCGTGCAGCTTGATCTCCAGGCGCAGGTCGTTCAGCGAATCGGCATTGCGCAGCGCATCCTCGTAGGTGATGAGCCCGGCTTCGTACAGTTCGAACAACGATTGATCGAAGGTCTGCATGCCCAGTTCGCGCGACTTCTTCATGATCTCCTTGATGCCGGAGACGTCGCCCTTGAAGATGAGGTCGGAAACCAGCGGGGAGTTGAGCATCACTTCCACCGCCGGTACGCGGCCACGGCCGTCGCGGCGCGGGATGAGTCGCTGCGCGACGAACGCACGCACGTTGAGCGAAAGGTCCATCAGCAATTGCGCGCGCCGTTCCTCGGGGAAGAAGTTGATGATGCGATCCAGCCCCTGGTTGGTGCTGTTGGCGTGCAACGTGGTCAGGCACAAGTGGCCGGTTTCGGCAAACGCGACCGCGTAATCCATGGTGTTGCGCTCGCGCACTTCGCCGATCAGGATGACGTCGGGTGCCTGGCGCAACGAGTTCTTGAGGGCGATTTCCCAGCCATCGGTGTCGACGCCGACTTCGCGTTGGGTGAGGATGCAATTGCGGTGCTCGTGGACGAACTCGATCGGGTCCTCGATCGTGATGATGTGGCCGTAGCTGTTCTCGTTGCGGTAGCCGAGCAGCGACGCCATCGACGTCGACTTGCCGGCGCCCGTCGCGCCGATGAACATCATGATGCCGCGCTTGGACATGATGATGTCCTTGAGCACAGGCGGCAGGCCCAGTTCCTCGAACTTGGGGATATCCGTGGTGATGGTCCGAAACACCATGCCGACGCGCCCCTGCTGCACGAAGGCGTTGACCCGGAAGCGCCCGATACCTGGCGGGCTGATCGCGAAATTGCACTCCTTGGAATGCTCGAATTCCGCCGCCTGCTTGTCGTTCATCACGCTGCGCACCAGCTCGATCGTGTGCTGCGCGGAAAGCTGGGTCTTGGAGACGGGCGTGATCTTGCCATCGACCTTGATCGCCGGCGGAAAATTGGCGGTGATGAAGAGGTCGGAACCCTTCTGCTTGACCAGCAGGTCGAGCAGTTCGTGGATGAATTTAGTGGCGCGTTCGCGTTCCATATGGGTTCCTTAACGAGCGCAGTAAGCGTGGGGGTCGTTCACAATCCCGCCGCGCCGCCGCAAGGGATTGTTGCGCCCCCCGTGGGGGCAGCGAGCGTAGCGAGCGTGGGGGTCGTTCATCAGCCACCCATGAAGAGGTCTTTGTTGACGGCCCGGTTTCGGGCTTCGGCGACATTCACCTGATTGCGCCGGACAAGGTCGACGAGGCACTGGTCGAGTGTCTGCATGCCGATGGACTGCGAGGTCTGGATGGCCGAGTACATCTGGGCGATCTTGTTCTCGCGGATGAGGTTGCGAATGGCCGCCGTGCCGATCATGATCTCGTGCGCTGCGATGCGGCCCTGTCCGTCCTTGGTCTTGAGCAGCGTCTGCGCGACCACCGACACCAGCGATTCCGACAGCATCGCGCGGACCATTTCCTTTTCCGCGGCGGGGAATACGTCAATAATTCGGTCGATGGTCTTGGCCGCGGAGCTCGTATGTAGCGTGCCGAACACCAGGTGGCCTGTCTCGGCCGCGGTGAGCGCCAGCCGGATCGTCTCCAGGTCGCGCATTTCGCCGACCAGGATGTAGTCGGGGTCTTCGCGCAGCGCGCTGCGCAGCGCGTTGGCGAATGACAACGTATGGGGACCGACTTCGCGCTGGTTGATGAGGCACTTTTTGGATTCGTGCAGGAATTCGATCGGGTCTTCGATCGTGAGCACGTGGCCGTATTCGTTCTCGTTCACGTGGTTGACCATCGCCGCGAGCGTGGTCGACTTGCCCGAACCGGTCGGGCCTGTGCACAGGATGAGGCCGCGCGGCCGGTTGGTCAGTTCGGCAAAGACCTTGGGCGCATTCAATTCCTCGAGCGAGAGCACCTTGGCCGGAATGGTCCGGAACGCCGCCGCGGCACCGCGCTGCTGCACGAACGCATTGACGCGGAAGCGGGCAAGATTGGGCACCGCGAACGAAAAGTCGCATTCGAGGTGCTCTTCATACATCTTGCGCTGCGCGTCGCTCATGATGTCATAGACCATGGCGTGCACGTCCTCGTGCTCCATCGGCGGCAGGTTGATGCGCCGGATGTCACCGTGGACGCGGATCATTGGCGGCAGGCCCGCCGACAAGTGGAGATCCGAAGCCTTGTTCTTGACCGCAAATGCCAGGAGTTCGGTAATGTCCATCTATAATTCCTTGCTGGCCGATGACCTTGACCTGTTGTAGCACGCAAGGTGCGTGCCAAGGAAGGATGACGGCGGGTCCAAACGATTATGAGCCACTATGAGAAGGCGTGGCAAGCCGTGGCCGAACGCATAGGCCTGGCTACAGCCCAGGCCGGCCGCGCTTCGGGGTCCGTGCATTTGCTGGCCGTGGCGAAGACCTTTCCGGCCGAGGCGGTGCGGGCCGTGTATTTGACGGGCCAGCGGGCATTTGGCGAGAACCAGGTGCAGGAAGGTGCTGCAAAACGGCAGGCATTGGCCGACTTGACGGACGTTGTGTGGCACTTGATCGGGCCGCTCCAGGCTAACAAGACACGGCTGGCGGCGGCGACTTTCGATTGGGTGGAAAGTGTCGATCGCCTGAAAATTGCGCAGCGGCTGTCGGCGCAGCGTCCTGCTTCGATGCCCCCGCTCGACGTGTGCGTGCAGGTCAACGTCAGTAGCGAGGCGACCAAGAGCGGCGTCGCGCCCGGAGAAGCGTTGGCGCTGGCACAGGAGATCGCTGCGCTGCCACGATTGCGGCTGCGCGGCATCATGGGCATTCCTGCGCCTACCGACGACATTGCGCAACAACGCGCGCAGTTCCGCAGCCTGAGGGAATGTTTCGAGCAATGCGTGGCCGTGGGCCTGGACGTCGATACGCTGTCGATGGGCATGTCGGATGATTTGGAATCGGCCATAACGGAAGGCGCCACGCAGGTCCGGGTAGGTTCGGCAATTTTTGGAAGGCGTTGAAAAGGAATGAGCAGCAGATGAATCTAACTTTCATAGGCGGCGGCAACATGGCCGGCGCGATCATCGGAGGGCTGGTCAACGGGGGTGCGAACCCGCGCGAGTTTCGCGTGGTCGATCCCTTGCCCGCGCAGCAGGACAAGCTGGTCGGGTTGTACCCGGGCATCGGCATCTTTGGCGAGGCGTCGGTCGGGGCGGTCGAGGGCGCGGACATCGTCGTGCTCGCCGTCAAGCCTCAGCAAATGCGCGCAGCCGCGCGGGCCCTCGCACCCTGGCTGCCGGACGTGCCGGTGATCATGAGCATCGCGGCCGGCGTGCGGCTGGCCGACATCTCCCGTTGGCTCGACGGCAATCCGCGCCTCGTACGCGCCATGCCCAACACGCCGGCGCTGATTGGGGAAGGCATCAGCGGCATGTTCGCGTTGCCGGAGGCGGGCGCGCGCGGGCGAAAGTTCGCGCAGCGCGTGCTCGAAGGCGTGGGAAAGGTGTTGTGGGTCATCAAGGAAGACATGCTCGATGCCGTGACCGGCGTTTCAGGCAGCGGGCCGGCTTATGTCTTTTATTTTCTGGAAAGCCTCGAACAGGCGGCGCAGGAACTGGGCTTTTCAAAGGAGGATGCGCGCACGCTGGCCTATGCCACCTTTTCCGGCACGGTCAAGTTGGCCGCCAGCTCGGACCTGGAACCGGGAATCCTTCGTGCGCAGGTGACGTCGAAAAACGGAACGACCGAAAGGGCTATTGCCGTCCTGGAAACCAATGCCGTAAAGAAGCACTTCATGGCGGCCGTGAAGGCTGCGACCGCTCGCGCAAAGGAAATGGGCGACGCGTTGAGCGCCGAAGGCTAGTGCCACCATGATGGAACAGGTGATCCGGTATTTGCTCGACGTGGTGTTCGGGTTGTTCACGTATGCATTTTTGCTGCGTTTCATGATGCAGGTGCTGCGCGCGCCGTTTCGAAATCAGCTGGGACAAGCGGTTATCGCGCTGACGGACTGGCTCGTGAAGCCGCTGCGCCGAATCCTGCCGGGATGGAAGGGCGTGGACTGGGCATCGCTGGTCGCACTGTTCGCGTTCCAATTCCTGTGGCTCTTGTCGTACAACCTCGTGTTCGGCGGCTTCAGCCTGACTGGAGCGGGCGTGCCGTTTCTCTTGTGCGCGACGCTGGTGGCCCTGGTCAAGGCCTCGATCTGGCTGCTGATCGTGATCGTTTTCGCCCAGGCCATATTGTCGTGGGTGGCGCCGGACGGGCCGCTTTCGGGAACGTTCAACGCGTTGACATTTCCGTTCCTGCGTCCGATCCGCCGTATCCTGCCCCCCATCGGCGGTACGCTCGACCTGTCTCCGCTGATCGTCATCGTGGTCGCGCAGATCGCGCTGATGACCGTCGTGCCGTGGCTCGAAAGCGGCCTGACGCGATTGTTCCTTTGACATGACCGTAGACTGGCGCCGCGAGGAATCAGTCGACGGGGAATTCGCGATTGTGTTGTCGCTTCACGTGCAGCCGGGGGCGAAGCGCACGCAGGTCGCAGGACGGCATGGCGAGGGGTCGCAAATGCGGCTTAAGCTTCGCTTGGGCGCGCCTCCGGTCTATGGCAAGGCCAACGCTGAACTGCTGCGGTTCCTCGCCGATGCCTTCGCGGTGCCGCAGCGCAATGTCACGCTGCTTCGCGGCGTAGCGTCGCGGCAGAAGGTTGTGCGCATCGTGGCGCCTCTGCATCGTCCAGATCGCGAATGGGCATGACCCAGGTTGAGGGTCAGGACATCGTGGTGAGCGCGTTGGCAATGCGCACGAATTCGCCAACCGCCAACGTCTCCCCGCGAATGCCGGGGTCGATGCCCAGGTTCCGGATCGCCGCTTCGTCGCAGATCGTCGACAGCGCATTGCGCAGCGTCTTGCGGCGCTGGCCGAAGGCGGCGGCGACGACGCGTGCAAAGAGCGCCGGGTCGCTGATGTGTGGCCTGGCGTCTCCCAGTGGCACCAGGCGCGCGATGGCCGAATCGATCTTGGGTGCAGGTCGGAAAGCGCCGGGCGGTACCACGAACAGGCGTCGAATCGTAAACTTGACCTGCAACATCACGGTCAGCCTTCCGTAGTCGGACGTGCCCGGTTCCGCGGTCATGCGCGCTACGACCTCTCGCTGCAACATGACGTGTAGATCGCGCAGGCGTGCGTCGAAATCGGCAAGGCGGAACAGCAGGGGCGAGCTGATGTTGTACGGCAGGTTTCCCACCACGCGCAGGTTGGCACCGAGTGACGCGTAGTCGAATTGGAGAGCGTCCGCCTCGTGCAGCGTGAGTTGCTGCGGCGTGAACGCCGTGCGCAGGCGCTGCGCCAGGTCGCGGTCGATTTCGATGGCAGTGATGTGGCCCGCGCGCTCGATCAGTCCGCCCGTAATGGCCGCCAATCCCGGTCCGATCTCAACGATATTGTCGCCCGGCCGGGGCGCGACTGCGTCGATGATGCGTCCAACGTAGTGCGCGTCGGCGAGAAAATTCTGGCCGAAGCGCTTGCGGGCGGTGTGCCCTTGCATCAGTGCGACGGCGCTCCGGCCGCGCGAATCGTCGACTCCTTCGCCAACTCATTTGGTAACTTGGTCGCCAGCACAATGGCCAGATCCACGGCGGCGATCAGGCTGCCCGGGTCGGCCGTTTTTGCGCGCGCCGGATCGCCGGACAGGTCGAGTGCCGTGCCATGATCGACGGAGGTGCGCGGGAACGGCAGGCCTAGTGTCACATTGATGCCGAGGCCGAAACTCGCGGCCTTCAGCACGGGAAGTCCCTGGTCGTGATACATCGCGACGACGGCGTCAAAGTTGCGCACGTGGTCGGGAACGAACAGCGTATCCGCGGACAGCGGTCCGGCGATGCCAGGAAAGCCGCTGGCCCGCGCATCGGCGATGGCCGGTGCGATCACGTCGATTTCCTCGCGGCCCAGATGCCCGTCTTCGCCAGCATGGGGGTTGAGTCCGCACACCGCAATGCGCGGTGCGGCAATCCCAAATTTGCTTTGCAATTCGCGGCCGACGATCAGAAGCGTTTCCGCTAAAGTGCTTCGCGTCAGTGCGCCCGGCACGTCCTTCAGTGGCAAATGCGTGGTGGCAAGCGCGACGCGCAGCGGCGCGGCCTGCGCCCCGCCCACCAGCAGCATAACGACGTGCGGCGTATGCGTGCGTGCCGCGAAGAATTCCGTGTGGCCCAGGAAGGCAATGCCGGCGTCCATGATGACGCTTTTCTGGACGGGGGCGGTGACCAATGCCGCGAACGCACCTGTGGCGCAAGCGTCGCAGGCACGCTCCAGCATGGCGATCACGCTTGCCGCGTTGGTGGGGTCGAGCTGTCCGGCAGTGACCGGTGCCACTACGGGCTGGTGCCAGATTTCCACAACGTTGCCCGCGGGGGGCGCCGCAGTCGACGCGAAATCGACATAGCGAGGCGCAGCGCCAATGCGCGTCGCGCGCACCCTCAGCAGCGCGCTGTCTCCCAGAGCGACCAAGCGCGCCGGGAATGGGGATTGCGCATGACGCTGCGCGAGCATCGCGATCAATTCCGGGCCGATGCCCGCAGGCTCTCCCGACGTGATGACGAGCGAGGGCAGGGTCACGGTGTGGCTGATACTGGATTGGCTTCGGAATGCATTGCGTTACAGAGGCTGCGCTTCCTGCCCCGCATCACCGAAGAACTCCACTTTAACCCCAGGCGCCGCGTGCACGACGCCGTCCGTGATTCGGACCTGCGAGAAATCTTCCATGTCCCGCTCCGGTTTGCCGAAGACCCACAGCAACTCCATCGGACTGGCGAATTCGATCTCTCCTGTGTGCTGCACCGCGCGGCCGAGCGCAAGCGCATGGCCTTCGCGTCCGAACACGGGAAACTGGTCCAGCGTTGCGCGATATCTGATGACTTGCCTGCCCGCGAAACGCTGGCGAGTATTTAGGTCATACCAATTCCCGGGCGGCAGCGCAATTTCGACGTCGCCGCCATCGTGCAGGATCGGCGCGACCAGCAGCGAATCGCCGCACATGAACTGCGTCTCGAAATCGCGCACGAGCGCATTGCCGGGAAACGCCAGGGGCATGGCCCGCATCACCGGCAGGCCGGACACCGTTGCTTGCGCAATGGTCGTCTCGAGATAGGGAATGAGCCGATACCGGAACGCCAGCCATTTGCGGCAGATTGCTTCCACTTCGGGGCCGAAGATCCACGGCTCGCGCTCGCCGAATCCGTGCATGCGGACATGCGAACAAAACACGGTGGCCTGCAGCCAGCGCACATAGAGTTCGGCATGCAGGCGCACGGCGCCGTAGAAACCTCCGACATCGGAGCTGTGATACGGGTTGCCGCTCATGCCCCAGGACAATCCACCACGCAGTGAGGCGGCCAGTCCTTCCCAGTCACTTTGGGGCAGGCCACTCCAGCCTACGGGATAGCGCTGGCTACCGGTCCAACCCGCGCGACTCCACACCATGGGCACTGCATCCTGCGGCAGGAATTTCCCGGCTGCTTCGTACACGCACTTGGTGTAGAGCAGCGGATAGACGTTATGCAGGCGGCGACCGCGATCGCCGTTGGCGGCAACGGCGTCGTCGGGGATCTGCTCGCCGTAGTCGCACAACATGACATCGACGCCGTCCTGGAACAGCGGCTTGTGCGCGTCCCGCCACCACGCAAAGGCTTCGGGATGCGTGAAATCGACGATGCCGCTTTCAGGGAGCGGCGTCATGGCTTGGCCGGATGAACTCGTCCCGGGCGCAGCGTCCCAGTAGAACACGTAGGGATCGCCTTCGGCCGTCTTCAGCAAGTAGCCGCGCTGTGCAAGTTGCGCGAAGAGCTTGTCGTGGATCGATACGTAAGGGTATTCCCAGACGCAGACCTTGAGATTGTGGGCATGGATTTGCGCGAGCGTTGCCGCAGGATCCGCATAGCGCTCCGGGTCCCATTGGAAGTTGAAGACCGTCTGCATGTCCCATGCGGCGCGGCCGTCCAGGGTCAGCACGTCGCAGGGAATGCGACGCTCGCGCAACTTGCGCGCGACCCCGATCGCCTCATCCGGCGTTGCAAAGTATTTGCGCGATATCCAGAGCCCCAGGCTCCAGCGCGGGACCGGCGGCGCGCGCCCGGTGATGTTGGTATAGGCGTCGATGATGCCTGCCGGTGTGTCCGCGGCGAACAGGAAGAGATCCAGTGCCTCATCGTCGACCACCACGGCGTAGCTGCGATGCGACCAATCCGGATGTCCCACGCCGTGGGTGACCATGCCCGGCGTGTGAATGTAGGTGCCCCATGCGCCGTTGCCGGTCCCGGGGCCCCAGGCGAAGGGCGTGTTCTTGTAGGCGAGCCCGGTATTCACGCCAAGCGCGTCCTCCACCTGGGAGTGCACAAGCTGGCCCCGCTTGTTGAGCGGGCCGAATTTCTCGCCCAGTCCATACACCGGTTCGCCGGACGCGAGCGCGAATGCCGCTGTCCACAGTCCGCCGCGCTTGACCCGGCCGAAGGATGGCAACCTCGTCCAGCCGCGAAAGTGCTCGTCGGTGATCGACGTCAATATCGGTGTGCCCTTCCACAACAGCCGGAACCGCAGCGGGGTGCCGCTCAATTCGAGCGTGGCGTCGCCGGCCGCGATGGACCAGACACCTGCTGCGGTTGGCTGCGCCGTGCAGGGCTTTGCGCGGCCGACAATCAAGCCGTAGTCGGGACGCGCGTTAGGCCCAAGACGCAGGCGGAATGTGCCGCTGCCATAGGCCGTGATCTCCAGCAGATCGCCGGTCGATGTGGCAAACGAAACGCCGGTGGATGTCGAACCGAGACTGTTGAGCGCTTCAATGCGCAGGTAGGCGGTGGGGTCCAGGAGCATGGTTGGAGAGCCGCGTGTTTCGCTAGCCCGCGAACTGCGGTTCAGGCAGGCCCGGCGTTTCTACCGCGAGCTCAAAGATGCCGCCGGATTGCGGCAGGCGCGCAAGTTCGTCGGCTTCGCGCAACTGTCGCGCGCTGGTTATATACAGCGTGCGGAGGTCCGCGCCGCCGAATGCGCACATCGTCGGGCAAAGCGCGGGCGTTGGATATTCGGCCAGGATATGGCCCGTGGGCGACAGCTTCACCACCTTGCCGCCACGATAGAACGCAATCCAGTAGTTGCCCGCGGAATCCACGGCGGCCCCGTCGGGCCGGTCCGTCTCGCCTGACCATTGCGCGAACACGCGGCCATTCCTTGCGTTGCCACTGGCCGCGTCGTAGTCGAAGGCGCGGACGATGTGCGTCGGCGTATCGGCGTGGTACATCGTGTAGCCATCGGGACTAAACGCCAGGCCGTTACTGATCATCATGTCGGCCAGGACCTGGGTGACTCGAAAATCCGGATCGAGGCGAAGGAGGGCGGCGGAATTGGCATCGCGATTTTCGTTCATTGATCCGATCAGGAATCGTCCGGACGCATCACAGCGACCGTCGTTGAATCGGTGATGCGACGGATCATAGGGTGCGTCGGCGACTTTGCGATCGAGCGTTCCATCTGCATGGGCGAGCCACAATCCGCCGCGCAGCGCGACGACGAAGCCGCCTCCCTTGCGCAAGGCAAAGCAGCCGATCGCCTCCGGCATCGGCATGGTGTGGTTGCGCTCGGTCGCCGGATCGAAGCGATTGAGTGAGGGCGCATTGATGTCCACCCAGTACAGCGCCTGCTCTTCCACGGACCAGACCGGGCACTCGCCCAGGTTGGCCTTGATGTCCAATACACAGCGGAACGGCGATGCTGCCATGGTTAAAATGTCCCCTCGCTACGGCGCTCAAATGCCCCGCCGATGCGTCGCTTCGCGCCGCTTCCCCCCAGGGGGCGATCGCCTTGGGGAGGCCCTGCGGCGATCAAATGCTCCCCCCGATGCGTCGCTTCGCGCCGCTTCCCCCCAGGGGGCGATCGCCTTGGGGAGGCCCTGCGGCGATCAAATGCTCCCCCCGATGCGTCGCTTCGCGCCGCTTCCCCCCGAGGGGCGCCTTGCGGCGATCAAATGCTCCCCTTCGCGGAAGGCGTGTGCGCGCGTGCCTTGCCCAGCCACTCCTGCGCGCGGCCGACCATGAACCCCATGTCGGAGCCGATGGCGATCCAGTTGTAGCCGTAGCCGATGAATGTCGCGACCATTTCCGGATTCATGCCGAGGATGCCACAGGGCTTGCCCGCCTGTCGGCACTGCGCGGCAGCGAGCTCCAACTTATCCTGCACCGCCGGATTGGCCACGTCACCCAGGAGGCCCATCGAAGCGGACAAATCCGACGGGCCGATGAAAATTGAATCCACGCCAGGCACGGCGGCGATGGCCGGCAGCTGATCCAGCGCCGATGCCGTTTCGATCTGCACCATCACGCACAGTTCCTGCGCCGCCGTCTTGAGATAGTTGGGTATGGTGGCGAAGCGGCTGGCGCGATGGCCGCCGGCAACGCCACGAACGCCATCCGGCGGATAGCGCGTGCAGGCCACGGCGCGCTGGGCCTCGTCCGCGTTTTGCACAAAGGGCAGCAGCACCGTCTGCGCACCGCCGTCCAATACGCGTTTCAGCCACACCATGTCATTCCATACAAGGCGAACCACCGCCTGCGCGGGCGTGCCGGCGATGGTGCGCAGGAGCTCGACCATCTCGGGTGTATCGACCGGTGTGTGCTCCATGTCCACGACCAGGAAGTCGAAGCCGGCGCAGCCCAGCGCTTCCGCGGTCGACGGTGCACCGCTCACGAGCCACGCACCGAGCTGCGTCCGGCCTTCGCGCATCGCCTGCTTGAATTTGTTGATGGGCATGTCCATTACTTTCCTCACTTTGGCCTATCGGAACTCAGTTGAGATCCCGACTATGGTGGGATATTGCCAGACTGAACGTGCAATGTGTCATGCGGCGTACGCGGCTTGTACCGACTGGTTTACCATAACACTGCTGCTCATGCGTCACTTGCTCGCCTCGTCCGATTTTCGTGCCGGCTTCGCCGAAATGCTGCCGGCGTGCATCGGGCTCATTCCGTTCGGCGTCGTTTGTGGCGTCGGCGCGGCGGCCGCGGGGGCATCGTGGCTGGCCGCTCTTGGCATGAGCGCCATTATTTTCTCGGGTGCCGCACAGGTGCTGGCCGGCCAGATGCTGGCGGGCGGTGCGCCGTTCCTGGTGATCGCGCTCACCTGCTTTGTGCTGGGCCTGCGCTTCCTGATGTACAGCGCGGCGATGGCGCCCTATCTCAAGGCACTTCCCGGCCGTTGGCAGCAGGCGCTGGCTTTTCTGCTGACCGACCAGGCGTTTGCGTCGGCGATCCGCCGCTTCAACGCCAAGGACGATCCGCACGGAGGCGCTCAGCATTTCCTCGGCTGCGGCGTCGCATTGTGGACCGGCTGGCAAATCACCAACATGCTTGGATTCTTTGCGGGAAACCTGATTCCGCCGTCGTGGTCGCTGGAGTTTGCGGTCCCGCTATGCTTCATCGCGCTGGTGGCGCCATTGTTCCGCGACACGCCGACGATCCTCGCGGCTGTCACCGCGGGTATTGGGGTGATCGTGCTGCAGGGGTTGCCGATGAAATTGAATTTGATCGCTGCAGGGATTATCGGGATCCTGGTAGGCGCCGTTGCGGACCTGACGAGAGAGCGATGGACGCAACGCTGAAGCTCTGGGCCGTGATTTTCGTTGTCGGCCTGCTCAACTACCTGTCGCGCTTGTCGTTCATCGCGGTATTCGCGCGCCGGCGCATGCCGCCGACGCTTGAGCGCGCGCTCAAGTACGTGCCCGCGGCGATGCTCACCGCGCTGATCCTGCCGATGATCGTCGTGGATCCCTCGTCGCCCAACCTCGTTGACGCCACGCCCGCATTCAATCCGAAGATAGTCGCGGCGTTGCTCGCTGGCATCGTGGCATTTTTCACCCGGAGCACGTTGTGGACGCTCGGCGCCGGCATGGGGGCGCTCTGGCTGCTGCAAGCGCTCGTCTAGCGTCACACTGACATGAGGTTAAAATCGACCTGATTGGAATTGCATTTTCGGCCGGATACTCAAGGGAAAGCGCATGCATTTTGAAGGCACTGACAGCTACATAGCCACGCCGGACCTCATGCTCGCGGTCAACGCGGCGCTGGCGCTGGAGCGGCCGCTCCTCATCAAGGGCGAGCCTGGCACCGGCAAGACGCTGCTTGCCCTCGAGGTGGCGCGCGCGCTCGAGCGCCCGCTCTACCAGTGGCACATCAAGTCCACCACCAAGGCGCAACAGGGACTTTACGAATACGACGCGGTGTCGCGCCTGCGCGATTCGCAGCTGGGCGACGCCAGGGTCGCGGACATCGCCAACTACATCAAGCCCGGGGTCCTGTGGGAAGCCTTCGAAAGCGAAGCGCCCGGAATTGTGCTTATCGACGAAATCGACAAGGCCGACATCGAGTTTCCCAATGACCTGCTCCACGAACTCGACCGGATGGAATTCCATGTCTACGAAACGCGTCGAACGGTGCGGGCACGGCATAGGCCGCTGGTGGTGATCACATCCAACAATGAAAAGGAATTGCCCGACGCGTTCCTGCGCCGGTGTTTCTTCCACTACATACGCTTTCCGGATCGCGACACGATGGAAAGGATCGTCGATGTGCACTATCCGGGATTGAAAAAAGCGCTATTGCAGGAAGCGCTCGAGGTTTTCTTCAACCTGCGCGAGGTGCCCGGACTCAAGAAAAAGCCGTCGACGTCGGAATTGCTCGACTGGCTCAAAATCCTGCTGGCCGAGGACATCTCGCCCGAAGCATTGCGCAGTCCGGACAAGAAGGCGTTCATCCCGCCGCTGCACGGCGCGTTGCTCAAGAACGAGCAGGATGTCCACCTTTTCGAGCGCGTGGTGTTCATGGCCCGTGCCGGCCGCTGAAAGCCAGGGACGATCATGGCATTCATAGAACCCGTCGTACTCAAGGGCACGTTGGCCACGCTTGAGCCGCTGACCGCGGAACACGAACTGGCCCTCGCAACCGCCGCTGCGGATGGCGAGTTGTGGCGGCTGTGGTACACGCACATCCCACCGCCGGACCGGATGAAGGACTACGTCGCGACAGCGCTCGACATGCGTACGCGCTTGTCCGGCATGCCCTTCGTCGTGCGCGAAAACGCCACGGGAGACGTCGTCGGCTGCACGCGTTACTTCAACGTCGATGTCACCAATCGCAGGCTCGAAATCGGCCATACCTGGTATGCCAATCGGGTCCAGCGCACCGGCATCAACACCGAATGCAAGTTGCTGTTGCTCGGCCATGCCTTTGAAGCGCTGTGCTGCATCGCTGTGGAATTCCGCACGCATTGGTTCAACCACGCATCGCGCGCAGCCATCGTGCGGCTCGGGGCCAAACAGGACGGCATCCTGCGCAACCACCAGCTGATGCCCGATGGTGCGCGCCGCGATACCGTGGTGTTCAGCATCATCGATGGCGAGTGGCTGGCCGTGAAGCAGCATCTAACATTCCTCCTGCAGCGCTAAGACAACACCGACGGCGATGCTCACCGGCTTCTTCCTTCACCTCAAGGCCAACAAGCTGCCTGTCTCCACGCGCGAGCTGCTGACGTTGCTGGAGGCGCTTGAGAAGCGCGTCGTCTCGCTATCGATCGATGATTTCTACATGCTGTCGCGCGCCTGCTTCGTCAAGGACGAGCAACATTTCGACCGCTTCGACCTCGCTTTCGCGACGTACTTCAGGAACGTCAACGCGATCTTCGATATTCGTGCCGACATTCCCGAGGAGTGGCTGAAGAAGGAGTTCCAGCGCTACCTGTCGGAGGACGACAAGAAGCTGGTCCAAAGCCTGGGCGGCTGGGACAAGCTGATGGAGAGTTTGAAGAAGCGTCTCGAGGAGCAGCGCGGCCGGCACCAGGGCGGATCCAAATGGATAGGTAGCGGCGGCACCAGTCCCTTCGGTGCCTACGGCTACAACCCCGAAGGCATTCGTATTGGCCCGGAAGGCGGCGCATCGCGCAGCGCGGTCAAGGTCTGGGACGAGCGGACCTTTCGCAACCTCGATGGCGATGTCGAGCTCAACACCCGCAACATCAAGGTCGCGCTGCGGCGCTTGCGGCGCTTCGCGCGCGAGGGCGTGCCGGATGAGCTTGACCTGGACGGTACCATCGACGGCACGGCGAGGAATGCCGGATGGCTTGATCTCAGGATGCAGCCCGAGCGGCGCAACCGCGTCAAGGTTCTGCTGTTCCTGGATGTCGGCGGCTCGATGGACCCGCACGTGCAGGTGTGCGAGGAACTGTTCTCGGCGGCCAAGAGCGAATTTCGCCATCTCGAGCATTTCTATTTCCACAACTGCGTCTACGACTACGTGTGGCACGACAACGCGCGTCGACGCAACGAGCGGACGGGCACGCTGGAACTGTTGCGGACCTATGGTCCCGACTGGAAAGCTATTTTCGTCGGTGACGCGGCGATGAGTCCCTACGAGCTGGTGCAAAATGGGGGCAGCATCGAATACATGAACGATGAGGCCGGCATCGTGTGGCTGTCGCGCGTCTTCGAACACTTCCGCCGCGTCATCTGGTGGAATCCCGAGCCCGAGCGCGGTTGGGAATACACCCGTTCGACGCAAATCGTGTCGCAGAAGCTGGGTCCGCGAATGTTTCCGCTGACGCTGTCCGGCGTCGCCAAAGGTATCGACGCGCTTCGTCACTGAACGTACGCCGCGCGCTTCGCCTTCTTTGCCGTGACGCTAACGCAACTGCTGCTGGGTTTCGCCCGCCGCCACTGGCTGGCCTATGCCGCGGCTGGCGCGATGCTGGTCCTGGTGGCGGTCCTCACGGTGTGGGTGCCGCGACGCGTGGGCCACATCATCGATGCCTTCGTCGCCGGCGCCTTGCAGGGCTCTGCCATGGGTCGGGAACTGGCCGTACTGGTCGCGCTGGGTGTTGCGATCTATTTTGGTCGCGTGGGCTGGCGCCTCGCATTGTTCTCGGCGGCGTTCCAATTGGGCGTCGAGCTTCGGCAACGCCTGTACGTCAAGCTGACGCTGCAGGGACTGCCGTATTTCCACCGACAGCGCACCGGCGATCTCATGGCGCGCGCCACCAACGATGTCGACGCCGTCGAGATGGCCGCTGGCGAAGCGTTTCTCGCCGGCTTCGACGGGACGTTGAGTCTGTTGCTCGTCGTGGCGATGATGACGCTGGGCATCGACTGGCGGCTGGCGCTGC
>JBDTPJ010000041.1:0-28211 GCA_039932755.1 Betaproteobacteria bacterium | reverse complement strand
GGCTACGAACCAGGGGGTCGTGGGTTCGAATCCTGCTGGGCGCGCCAAAACATGCCTCAAAGTCAAGCGCTTGCCGCGACTGCGGTGGGTGCTTTTCTCTTGAGAATCACGAGTGCGGGACTTTTGGGGGACTTCTCGTATTCGTCATCATCTCGGACGCTCGCGACCGCAGACGAACTCCGGCGGCGAATCCTGTATGGCGAATTCCCGGACGGGTTCCAGCTGAAGCAGGATGCGCTGGCCGAGGATTTCGGAATGAGTCGGATCCCAATCTGCCAGGCGCTCGTGCAACTCGAAAGCAAGGGGTAGGTCAGGATCCTGCCGCACCGCGGCGCGCAGGTTTCCGAACTGTCGAGCACGCAGATCAGAGAACTCTTCGAACTGTGGGCCCCGCTCGAACCCCGGCTACTTTGCCTGTCCGCGCCCCGCCTCACCGCCGAAGACTATGCGGCGCTCTAACGGATTAACGCGGAATACCGCGCGGAGTTCCGGGCGATGAACCCTGGCGGCTGGGGCGAGCTCAACTCGAAGCTCCATCTGACCCTCATTGCACGAGCGGAGGAGTCGCGCACGCTCCCCATCGCTGCAGAACACGGAACGCTACACCCGTCTGCAGCTGTCGCTGACCGGCAGCAGCAGAATGCGCGCCAAGAAGGAGCATGCGGCGTTAGTTTGGCTTTGCCGCATCGGTGATGTGGAGGCGGCGTGCCAGTTGCTGACGGCGCACATCCGCCACGCCGAGGCAATGCTTGTTGCTTTCATAAAGACGCGCGCGTCGGCCGCAGCGGCGAGTTCCGAAAAATAGTGTTCGCCTCGCAAATCACGCGCACAATGTTTGGCAGGACTATTGCAATCGAATTCAGTGTAAAGCTAGGGGCAAAGCTGTGCAGCTACATTTTTCCATACACCGAGAGTGCGTCCGGCAGCATCGCTGGCAACGTCACACGCCATTTGCAACCTACAGCGCATAGAGGAGCGCGATAGCGACTGTTCGTTCGTCCGAAGATAAATAGATTGTTTCCTTTCTTGATACGGAGGCTTGACTATGCGCAGACGTGAATTTGTAAAGGGAGCTTTGGCAGCCGCTTCGGCGACAGCACTTGGCGGCGTATTGCCAGCATCGGCACAGGCGAAGCCGGAGAAGATCGTCGTTATGACATGGGGTGGCAATAATGCCGACGGGGTAGAAAAGGGGATCGACAAGCCGTATTTCGACCGATACGGCGTAAAGGTCGTACTCGACACCGGGTCCAGTCCGGTCGAACGCATTACCAAGTTGAAGCTTTCCCTTAACGATCAACCCTATGACGTGCTTAACCTGGGAGACGCTCAGTTTCCTCTCGCCATAAAGCAAGGTGTGCTCGAGACGCTTGCCCTCAGCTCACCCAATCTAGCCAACCTTAAAGATGTCTATCCGCGAATGGTGCGCCCGCATTGGGTGACTTGCTATTTCTCGGCGGTGGGGATCACCTACAACCGCGCGATCAAGAACCCGCCCACATCATGGGCCGACCTTTGGCGTCCCGAATTCAAAGGGCGCATCGTGATTCCAGACGTCACTCACACGATCGGACTCTACCCGGTCGTAATCGGCGCGATGGCGGAGGGCAAGTCGCCAAAGGATGCAGATGCGGGTTTTGCGATGCTCAAGCGGTTGGCTGACTTACAGCCCATTATCGCAAAAGATACCGACACGATCATGAACAATCTGCAAAGTGGCGATGCGCAAATCGGGCTGCTATACAAGTCGCAGACCTACACTATCCAAGACAAGGGCGCGGAGGTCGAGTGGGTATTCCCTAAAGAAGGAGGGATCGAAATAAGCTGGGGCTACGGCATAGCGAAGAATTCCAAGAACCGTGAATGGGCCGAACGTTGGATCAACCTAGCGATGGATCCAGACGTCCAACCCTACTTCACGGAGTGGGGAAACTATCCGGGATCGAATCCGAAGATGCTCGCCAAGCTGAGCCCGAAATTGAAGCAACGCGCGTTCTTTACCGACGATCAGTTGAAGCGGATGGTCGTCCTGGATCAAGAGTACATGAGCGATCGACGGGCTGAATGGACAGATCGTTGGAACCGCATAATGGTGCGATGAGCGTGCAAGAGCCCGATATGCGAGGGCTACTTGTACTCTCTTGGAGGAGTAATGCCGACCGCTACGACGTTGCAATAACGGCGAATCGGCTGCTCGCGCGCGGGATCTCGGTGTGGTGGTGCACGCGGCCATTCGATGGTGGCGAGGCCGGCGATTACGTAATCGATGGCAGCCGAGTGCCTTTGGACGTCTTCAATCGGCTGGGTCTCAAAGTGACGCTCTGGTCCGGAATGCACGTTCCGGACTATGCGCTTCGCTTGCACGTCGCGCGAGTGGCGCTGCTGGGTGGTCAAGTGTCGTGCTATCCCTATTTTGGATTCGCGGCCCTGGCGCTCGTGCGCTTGGGATTGCCCTTTCGCTTAGTCGATGGCAATGCGATCGCGACGGGCGTTCTGAGCGACATGAACTTCCTAGTTTTGCCTGGAGGTTTCTCCTCCTGGGGTCTCGACGTTGGAGAGACGGCGCCTGGCGCAGACGCCGCGGTTCGCGTTTTCATGGACCGCGGTGGAGTTTGCATTGGGGCCTGCGGGGGGGCCAATTACCTGTCAATGGGGCGACCTGGCTGGACAGGAACGGCTGCGGCGTATCCACGCTTCTCCCACGAGTACCTCTACCCTGGCGTTGGAATGATCACTATCAAGATCGAAGACGAGTTGCTTGGTATCGGGCTGCCACCGACGATCGATCTACCTTACTACCACGGACCTATCTACGATGAACTGGGTCCGGGCGTGAAGGCGCTGGCACGCTTCCACGAATACGGCGCCGAGGGTCGGCTGTTCATCAACAATCCACTTGAGCGCTCGTTCTTCGACCGCGAGATGCGCGGAAAAGCGGCGGTCCTGGCCGCCGACGGACCCCGCGGTCGCGCGATATTGTTCTCGCCACATGCAGAGATGGGCGATCTGGTTCGCAAGTACATGGCACTCGATGGGTACGTGCGTCGGTATCTGCCGATCCGTGGTAAGTCCGTCATGGAGAAGACGCTCGCGTTCTATCAATCGACCAACGCGCCATCGTTCCGTCTGTGGCTCAATGCTGCACACATGCTCATGTCGAAGGCTGACTTATATCCCGAGCTCCCGCGTGTCGAGGACAACGAGATTTGTGGTTCCGGCGAATGGGCACAGGATCTTCACGAGGGGATCTTGCGCGCGCTTCGCGACATTGGCGGGCGTGTGGGCGACAGTTTACACGATGAGCTGGTCCACGGAGTTATCGCGGACCTTGAAGGCCGCGCCGCCGTCATACCCATACTCGCCGATGCGCTATACGAGCCGGGCATCGATCGACCATTAGTGGAGGAATGGTGCAATATCGCCACACTGTCATTGTCGGAACTGAACGGCGAACCTGCGCAGAGTCACGAAGTGCCACATCGCTTGATGAACGTCGAACTTGTGATCAGTTTGGCAGAGGCGTGGAAGCGATTGGTCGAGATCGAATTGGTACTTGCGCACGTGCAGTTGTGATGTGGAGTCAAATTAACGTGGAGCGCCCACTGTCATGACGACGGACATTGACGTCTCGCTCCAGCAGGTGCGCAAGACCTACGGCGGCGTCGTAGCTGTCGACGGTGTTACGCTTGACGTTCCCCGCGGCTCGTTCATTTCGCTGCTCGGTCCCAGTGGTTGTGGCAAGACTACGACATTGCGTATCGTTGCGGGCTTTGAGTATCCGGATCACGGCGACGTTCTTATACGTGGCCAACGAGTGACCGACATACCGCCTTACCGTCGCAACTGTGGCATGGTCTTCCAGAACTTCGCGCTCTTTCCGCATCTCTCGATTGCTGACAATGTCGCGTTCGGATTGCGAATGCGACGTGTTCACCGGCCAGAGAGGACGGAGCAGGTACGTGAGGCGCTTTCCCTCGTCAAGCTGTCCGGCTTCGAAGAGCGATATCCGAACCAGTTGTCGGGAGGGCAACAACAACGGGTAGCTCTGGCTCGTGCACTCGTCTTGCGACCGTCCGTCCTGCTATTGGATGAGCCATTGGGATCGCTGGACAAGAAGCTGCGCGAGGAGATGCAAGTCGAGATTCGCGATTTGCAGCAACGATTCGCGATTTCGACGATCTTTGTCACGCACGACCAAGAAGAGGCATTGACGATGTCGGATGCCGTCGCGGTGATGAATCACGGGGTGATTGAACAGTTCGGAACGCCGCGAGAGGTTTTTGAGCGGCCACGGACGGAGTTCGTTGCGCGGTTCATGGGTGCGAACAATGTGTTGCGAGGTCGGGTGGCGTCGAACGAAAGCGAACTTCAAGCTGTCGAGCTTGGCACTGGCCGAATCCACGTCCGCGCCGGCGGCAAACATGTCGGAGATCGCATCCTGGTCACTGTGCGACCGGAGAACATGTCGTTGTCACGTGGCGACGTGTCTAGTGGCAACGTGTCAAGTGGCATCAGCGCCATCGTCACATCGGTTGTGTATCACGGCGCCACGACTCACGTCTACATGGCGGCCGGCGAGGAGCCGTTGGTGGCACACCTTCCGAACCGCGCGAGCGACGATCTCCGATTGACAGAGGGCGACTCGCTCCGCTGTAGCTGGAGCGAGGAAAGCACGATCATGTTGGCAGATCGTCCGTGAACGCGCTTGCCAGTGGCTTTTTGCTCAACTGGCGCCGGACGGCGCGGCGTAGCGCTCTTCTCACTTTGCCGCTCACCGTTTCGATCACGTGCTTTCTTTTGCCACTGCTATTCCTTCTTGTCGTTAGCTTTCTCGAGCCATCGCAGGTAGACCTGTACGGCAAGCAAGCTACATTTTCTAACTACGGGCACGTCATTGGCGACGAGTTCTACCTCAAGATCATCGGGCGCTCGCTGTTTGCGACGGTAATTGTCCTCGCAATCAGCCTGGTTCTCGCCTATCCGGCGGCAATAGTGGTCGCGCGATTTACGCCAAAGTGGCGCTTCCGCGTGCTGGCAATCCTTCTGTTTCCGCTCATGGTTAGTAACGTTGTACGAGCTTACGGCTGGATTGCCATCCTTGGCAGACACGGCGTGGCCAACACCGTCATGCTCAAGGTTGGCTTCATCGACGCTCCGTTGCCGCTGCTCTACACATTCAGCGCGGTGGTAGTCGGGCTGTTGACGATCCTTCTTCCCTACATGATCATCTCAATCGCCAACTCGCTCGCAGCGATTGACCGATCTTACGGCGAAGCTGCGCAGTCGCTTGGAGCCGGACCTTGGCGGGCCTTCTGGCATGTCACCCTGCCATTGTCGAGTCCCGGTGTCGCGTCGGGCTGCATGATCGTATTCTTCCTCTCGCTCAGCGCATACGTGACCATTAGTCTTCTCGGCGGTCCGCGCTTCAAGATGTTGGTGAGTCTAGTGTTTGATTCCACGGTAGCGTACCAATGGCCGCGTGCGTCGGCGCTGTCATTCATTTTGCTGCTGCTGGGACTCGGCGGTGGTGCAGCAATTCTCGCGATCACAAGGCCGGGCCGCGTGCGGGGACGGAGCCGATGAAGTTTAAGCGTGGTTTGCTCTATGCCGCCTTCGGCCTTTGCCTGGCTTTGGTGCTGGGTCCGATCCTGGTAATCATCGGTATCTCCTTTTCACCTATAGATGGCTTCGTATTCCCCACGGATGGCATGTCGCTGCGCTGGTACAGAGCTTTCCTCGAATCGGACCGACTCTGGGGTTCGTTCCTGTTCAGCTTCCGCGTGGCAATAACCGTCGCAGCTCTGTCGCTGATCCTGGGGACGCTCGCAGCACTGACGCTTGCGCGGCGTAGTGGCGGTGCGACCTCAGCGATGCAGGCATTGTTCGTCGCGCCCATGGTATTTCCAGCCATCATCCTGGGTTTGGCAGTCTTGCTGTTCGTTCGCGTGTTGAACGCGCCGCTGTGGAGCGGTCTAATCATCGCGCACGTGCTGATCGGTGCGCCCTATTGTTTCCGCATGGTCAGCGGTAGCATGCAGGCGTTCGATCCCATTCTTGAGGAGGCAAGCCAGAGCTTGGGCGCCGGTCCGTTGCGTACTTTCGCCTACGTGATCGTGCCTCTGATCTGGCCCGGAATGTTAGCCGGCGCACTGTTCGCGTTTATTGTATCGTTCGGCGAAAACAATGCGGCGCTGTTCCTGACCGCGCCGGGTTACTCAACGATGCCAATCGAGCTTCTGGGATTCCTGCAGTTCCCGGGAAACCAGTTGATCGTCGCGGCAGCGTCCACGGTTCAAGTCGGGCTTATCGTACTGTTCATTCTGCTCATGGAGCGGTTGGTTGGTCTAGCTCGGATTGTGCGTAGCGACCAAAGCAGATGACTGAGTGACAGACAAAGGCCTCGATACCTTTAGTTTCTTTGCGCTACTGTTGAAACCTGAGCGTGTCCCAATTTCGTTGCTCGTAACCTGGTTGATGAATTGCGATGATGGACAGCTGTTCAAATCAGCGCTTGGCTTCAGTGCACCGTGGCGGGTGCCAGGCACCGACTTCGATCCGCCGGCGCGCGCACTCGCGATGCGCCGACACTTTGCTCCCGAGTAAGCGCTTCACGGTGCCGGGCGTCGCCGATGAGTATCCAGTCCATGACACGCTGTCCGAGCGCTACGCGCATCTGAAGCACATTGCTTTCGAAAAATTCCACGTCATCTGGCACGCCAGCGGCGCCGTGGACGGGATGCTGCGCATCGAGCAACGCCGCGACCGGCCGCTCAAGGGCATGCGCTGGTTGCTGCTCAAGGATCGCTCGCAACCGTCGCGCCTGAGTCCGCGTGTGACCTCGACGCTCCGATCGCCAAGTGGAAGTCGCCGCTCTGGTCCGCAACCGTTTGAACGGCATCGTCGCCTGGCCGCAGACCCCAAAGACCAATGGCGTCTTCGAGTCTCTCAACGGCTTGTTCCAGGCGAGACCAACCCTCGAGTTATGTCGCCGAATACCTAAATGACACAAGGAAATAAACTGAAGCCATGCCCAGCGATTCGATATCTGCACCTTTGACCGTTGGTGGTATCGAGAGCCTTCGCCCCATGCTTTTGGGAACGCGGCATATGGCGGTGGCTGGACACTATGGCGCGGCGCATGCGGCGTTCTCCGTCCTTGAATCCGGCGGCAACGCGGTCGATGCCGGCGTGGCCGCGGGCATTGCTTTGGGGGTGCTACAAAGCGATCTGGTGAACGTCGCCGGTGTCGCTCCGATCCTCATTTATCGCTCCGACCGTCGCGAGGTGCTGACCATCAGCGGTTTGGGCACTTGGCCACGTGCGGTGACCCCAGACCTGTTTCAAACAAAATATGGTGGCAAGATCCCGGTCGGCGTACTACGCGCGGTGGTGCCTGCCGCGCCAGATGCGTGGATCACAGCACTAGAACACTTCGGCACGATGAGTTTTGGCGATTGCGCCGGGGCAGCGATTCGCTTCGCGGGCCAAGGGTTTCCTATGTATGGCTTGATGTCTGACATGATAGGAATGCATATCGATGAATACAATTGTTGGCCATCCAGTGCAGCCATCTACCTACCCCGTGGTAAGCCTCCAGCTCGCGGCGAACTATTCGTCCAGGCCGATCTAGCGCGCACCCTGCAATACATGGCGGATCAGGAGAAGGCGGTAGCCAGCAAGGGACGTGTCCCAGGATTGCAAGCTGCGCGCGACGCATTCTACAAGGGCGATATTGCCTCCGCCATCGTCAGGTATCACGAAACCAACGGCGGCCTAATGCGCGCGGAGGATCTAGCCGAATTTCGCGTCGCCGTTGAGCCTCCGGTGAAGACACATTTCGCCGGGATCGATATGTATGCCTGCGGCCCGTGGTGCCAAGGTCCAGTGTTGCCCCAGATCTTAAACATTCTCTCCGGCATTGACCTCAAGAGCATGGGACACAATTCGCTCGACTATTCACACGTCGTAACCGAGTCGATCAAGCTTGCATTTGCCGACCGCGAGCGCTATTACGGCGACCCGCACTTTGTGAAGGTGCCCATTCAGATGCTCCTCTCTGATGAGTACGCGAAAATTCGTCGTGCAATGATTCGGCCTGATTGGGCCAACCCGGAGATACCGCGCTTCGGTGAAATTCCGGGGTTTGACGATTCGCACCGGCCAACACCAAACGATCGTCCCATCTCAGCGGGCGCGCATGACACGTCATATGTTGCCGTCATTGATAAGGACGGCAATGTGTTTTCGGCGACGCCAAGCGATCCGTCATATGACATGCCGGTGATCCCCGGCACGGGCTTGGCTCCATCGTCGCGGGGCTCGCAGAGTTGGGCTGATCCAACTCACGCGTCATCTGTTGCCCCGGGCAAGCGTCCGCGCCTCACGCCCAGCCCCGCGTTGGCAATCCTTCCGGACGGAAGTCCGATGCCGATCGGCACCCCCGGAGGCGATGTTCAAGCGCAAGCGATGTTGCAGGTGTTTCTCAATATGACCGCATTTGACATGAATCCGCAGCAGGCCGTCGAAGCGCCGCGCTTCGCGTCTTACAGCTTCCCGGACTCCTTCGAGCCGCATGGCTACGCGCCGGGAGTCCTGTATGTGGAAAGTCGCGTTACGCAGGCAGTGCGCCACGGTCTGGCGGGCCGCGGTCATAGGGTCATAGATTGGCCAGATTTCGTCTGGCGAGCAGGCGCCGTTTGCGTGTTGCGTACGGATTCCGCCAGCGGTGTTATCTCAGCTGGCGCGGATCCCCGGAGGCCCACTTACGCCGTGGGGTGGTGAAGTCGAGTAACTTCCGATCGAGGTAGACCGTAAATCAGCAGCCTGTGGCGAAAACCTGACGCGAGGTGAAGAATCTGCCGGTTGAGTCCCGAGAAGTGATGTCGTTACAGATGGGGCAGGTCATGGCCCATCTGAATTCGCATCTGCCCGATGACGCTATAATGACCAAAGGTGCGGGTAATTATGCGACTTGGTTGCATCGCGTCTATTCCTTTACCCGTTATGGCGCCCAATTGGCGCCCGCATCGAGGTCATCGGAATCGTTCGGAGCACGCTGTTGTCATTTACAATAACGACAATCGGTAGATGATATTGCAACCCAGCAATTCGGACCGGCTTTCGAGCGCTCGCTAGCAACAAGGCTGCCATTTTGCATGGCCTTACCGATTCAGAAACTATGAATGACTGGGGGACCACGCCTCGATCGGCCGCAAGATTCGGTGCGAACGTGATGCTTCCATGTCGATACGGAGTGTGGCGGTGATTGGCGATTGCCGTTCACACGGTTTGTGGGAGACTTCGGCGCCTCCACCACCAGGAACGCAACCTCTGGCCGATCGCCTCTCCGTCGACGTTGCCATCGTCGGCGCTGGATATACCGGTTTGTCGGCAGCGCTGCATCTTGAAGAAGCCGGGGTCAAGACCGTCGTTCTGGAAGCATGCGAGTTGGGATTCGGCGGCTCCGGCAGGAACGTTGGCTTGGTCAACGCGGGCATGTGGGTGGCGCCGTCGGTGGTCCGCAATGAACTCGGAGGCGAGTACGGTCATCGTTTGCTGAGCCTGCTCGGCAACGCGCCGTCGGTCGTCTTCGACCTGGTCGAACGTCACGAGATCGACTGTGAAGCCGTTCACGCGGGCACGCTGCATTGCGCGGTGGGCCAACGCGGACTCGCAGAGGTGGCCGAGCGTGCGCGCCAGTGGCTTGAACTCGGCGCCCCGGTGGAACTGCTGGATGCGAAGCGAACACAGCAGCTCATTGGCACGCGTGCCTATTCAGCATCGCTATTCGATCGTAGGGCAGGGACAATCCAGCCTCTATCCTACGCGCGTGGTCTCGCCGCCGCGGCAATTCGTGCCGGCGCGCGCATTCACACGCAAACGAAAGTGCTGGCCGCGGAAAGAGTCGGATCCGAATGGCAGTTGTCAGCGAGCAGTGGAGGCTTGGTTTCGGCGAAATGGATCATCGTGGCCACCAATGCGTACACGGGCACGAACGGACTGTGGCCTGCGATACAGCGCGAACTCGTGCAGTTGCCCTATTTCAATCTCGCGACGGAACCATTGTCCAGTGAACTGGCGTGCACGATCCTGCCCGAGCGACAGGGCGCATGGGACACGCAGCGGGTACTCTCTTCGTTCCGTTTCGACGCCTCCGGCCGCCTCGTCTTTGGCAGTGTGGGCGCGCTGCGCGGGTTCGCGCACAAAATTCATCACGACTGGGGTCGTCGCGCTTTACGCAAACTGTTCCCGCAACTCGGGGATGTGCCATTCGAACATGAGTGGTACGGAATGATCGGCATGACCAGTAACGCGCTCCCGCGATTCCACGAACTTGATCGAAACGTGATCTCGTTCAGCGGTTTCAACGGACGAGGAATTGCACCGGGAACTGTGTTCGGCAGGGAAATGGCGAAACTCGTCGCCGGCCAAATCCAGAAGTCTGATTTGGCACTACCGGTCACGGCGGCGACCGATGCTCGTTGGCGTACAGTTAAGGAGGTGGGCTATCAGGTCGGCGCTCAATTGTTCCATGCGATCGATGCGCGAACGTGATAGCTACCAAAATTTCGCGTAGCTCGACAAGGTCATCAAGACGATGTGCGAGACTGGCGCCGACCTGAAATTCAAGTACAGGGAAACATCGTGCGGCGGCCTTGCGGTTAACGTCGTCGAGTGTTGATCGCTCTGTCAGGCACCAAACATGCGCAAATACTCGATCTTCAGCCTTGCACGCAACGCCCTTTCCTACCACGAGAACTGGGAAACGGCATGGCGCAGCCCAGAGCCCCGCGCCGAATACGATGTGGTGATCGTCGGCGGGGGCGGCCATGGTCTCGCCACCGCGTATTACCTCGCCAAGGAACACGGTATCACCAACGTTGCGGTGCTCGAAAAAGGCTGGCTAGGCGGAGGTAATACCGGCCGCAACACGACGATCGTGCGCTCGAACTACCTGTGGGACGAGGCCACCCACCTCTACGAGAAGTCGCTGCAACTCTGGGAAGGACTGTCGCAGGACCTCAATTACAACGTGATGTTCAGCCAGCGCGGTGTATTGAACCTCGGCCACTCGCTGCAGGAAATGCGCGACATCGAGCGCCGCGTCAACGCCAATCGTTTAAACGGTGTCGACGGCGAAGTGCTGAACACCGCCCAGGTCAAGGCCATGGTGCCGATCATCAACGATTCGCCCGACGCACGCTATCCGATTCTCGGGGCGTCGTTGCAGCGGCGGGGCGGCACGGCACGACACGATGCCGTGGCGTGGGGTTACGCACGCGGCGCCGACTCGCGCGGCGTCGACATTATCCAGAAGTGCGAAGTCACCGGCATCCGCCGCGACCAGGGCCGCGTCGTCGGAGTCGAAACCAGCAGGGGGTTCATTCGCGCGCGCAAGGTTGGTGTCGTCACCTCCGGGAACTCGAGCGTGATGGCTTCGATGGCCGGGCTGCGCTTTCCAATCGAAAGTCACCCGCTGCAGGCACTCGTCTCCGAACCGATCAAGCCCGTATTGAATACCGTCGTCATGTCCAACGCCGTCCATGGCTACATCAGCCAGTCGGACAAGGGCGACCTCGTGATCGGTGCCGGCATCGATTCCTACGTTGGATACGGGCAGCGCGGCAGCTTTTCGATTATCGAAGGCACGCTGGCGGCCATTGTCGAGCTGTTTCCCATTTTCAGCCGCGTGCGCATGAATCGCCAATGGGGTGGGATCGTCGACGTATGTCCCGATGCCTGCCCCATCATCGGGCTGACGCCCGTTACCGGCCTCTATTTCAATTGCGGCTGGGGAACGGGTGGATTCAAGGCCACGCCCGGATCCGGATGGGCATTCGCGCACACCATCGCACATGATCGTCCACATGAGCTCAATGCGGCGTTCTCCCTTGAACGATTCGCGACCGGGCACCTGATCGACGAGCACGGCGCCGCCGGGGTCGCCCATTGAAAACTGTGGAATTGGAAGGATGCTGATCATCGACTGCCCCTGGTGCGGGCCTCGAGAACAAACGGAATTTTCGTACGGCGGTGAAGCGCACATCGCCCGGCCGGCTGATCCCGAGGCGCTCACCGACGAGCAATGGGGTGACTACTTGTTCATGCGCAAAAATCCGCGGGGGCCGCATCTCGAGCAATGGATGCACACCTATGGCTGCCGCCGATGGTTCAACGTTGAACGCGACACGGTGACCTATCGAATCGCGCGCGTGTACAAACCCGGTGAGTCGGCGCCGGAGGGTCTCTGACAATGACGGCATTTCGATTGAATGCACCAGCACGAATCGACACCCGCAAGCCGCTGACTTTCACGTTCAACGGCAAGCGTTATGTGGGGCAGGCTGGAGACACGCTGGCGTCCGCGTTGCTGGCGAACGGGGTGAGTGTCGTCGCAAGAAGCTGGAAATATCACCGGCCGCGCGGTTTCATCGCCAGCGGCGTCGAAGAGCCCAATGCCATCGTGCAGCTCGAGACCGGCGCGCACACGGTTCCCAATGCGCGTGCAACCGAAGTCGAACTCTACGAAGGACTGACCGCGACGAGCGTGAATTGCTGGCCCAGCGTCGACCACGACTTCATGGCGATCACTGGTATTTTCGCACGCCTGATGCCGGCGGGCTTTTACTACAAGACTTTCATGTGGCCGAAAAGCCTGTGGATGAAATACGAACACTACATTCGCAAGGCTTCCGGGCTCGGGACATCGCCGAGTCAACCGGACCCGGACCGCTACGACAAGATGAATGCACACTGCGACGTACTCGTCGTCGGCGGCGGGCCCGCGGGGCTTGCCGCCGCCCTCGCCGCCGGTCGCAGCGGTGCGCGCGTGATAGTGGTCGACCAGCAGAACGAATTTGGCGGCAGCTTGCTGCAAGTGCGCCCGGCGGCGCGCAATTCGAATTCGAAAGCTGCGTGCACCATCGACGGCGCAGGGCCGATGAAGTGGGTCCAGAAGTCGCTCGCCGAGCTGGTAACGATGCCCGAGGTTCGTCTGTTGCCGCGCAGCACGGTTTTCGGCTACCACGACCAAAATTTCCTGACGATCAATCAGCGGCGTTGCGAGCATCTGCGTCCTGACGATCGCATCGGCACTCGCGAGCGCGTCTGGCGCGTGCGTGCGAAGCAGGTGGTGCTGGCGACTGGCGCCATGGAGCGTCCGATCGTTTTCTGCAACAACGACCGGCCGGGAGTCATGCTCGCATCCTCGGTGTCGGCCTATACGAATCGATATGCGGTCCGTCTCGGTGCACGCGCGGTCATATTTACCAACAACGACAGCGCCTACCAGACGGCGCTCGATCTCGCCGAGGCAGGCATTGCCGTTGCGGCCATCGTCGATCCGCGCAGCGTACCCGGCGGCAGTCTGCCGATGCAGGCGCGCAGCACCGGCATCACCATCATCGACAACGCCGTGGTCGTGAATGTCCACGGCACGAAGCGGGTGAGCGCCGTCGACGTGATGGCGCTTGACGCCGGAGGCAACAATGTTACGGGTCCGGTCAAAACGATCGCCTGTGATCTCGTCGCCCTATCTGGCGGCTGGAGCCCGGCGGTGCACCTGCACGCTCAATCGGGCGGCAGGCCCCGCTTTGACGAGGCCCGCTTATGTTTCGTGCCTGCCGATTCCGTGCAGGTCGAGCGATCGGCCGGCGCGTGCAACGGCGCCTTCCAGCTTCAAGCATGCATCACCGAAGGCCACGCGAGCGGGTCCGAAGCCGCGCGCCTCGCCGGGTTCGTCCCTCCGCAAGCGATGACGTCGCCGGCGGTGGCGGTGACGTCAGAAGAGCCGCCGAGGGCGTTGTGGATCGTACCGTCGACCCAGCCGAGTAACCGCGGACCCAAGCAGTTCGTCGACCTGCAGAACGATGTCACCGCATCCGACATCGTGCTGGCCGCGCGCGAAGGATACCGATCCATTGAGCACGTCAAGCGCTACACCGCTTTGGGCTTCGGCACGGAACAAGGCAAGCTCGGAAACATCAACGGAATGGCCATTCTCGCCGGCACTCTGGGTCACGATATTGCAAGCATTGGTACGACCACCTTCCGCCCGAATTACACGCCGGTCACGTTTGGCGCGATCGCTGGCCGCGATCTGGGTGACATGTTCGAACCCATTCGCACGACAGCACTGCATCAATGGCACGAGGAGCACGGCGCCTGCTTTGAAAACGTCGGACAGTGGAAACGTCCTTCGTACTACCCCCGGCCGGGCGAGACCATGCACGATGCAGTGAACCGCGAGTGTCTCGCCACGCGCACCGGGGTCGGCATCATGGACGCGTCCACGCTGGGCAAGATCGACATCCAGGGACCAGATTCGGCGACATTCCTCAATTGGGTCTACACCAATGCCTGGTCGAAGCTCGCTGTTGGACGCTCTCGCTATGGCCTGATGCTCGATGAAAACGGCATGGCAATGGATGACGGCGTTACCACGCGGCTAGCCGAACATCACTATCTGATGACGACCACGACCGGCGGTGCGGCGCGCGTGATGGCATGGCTCGAGCGGTGGCTGCAAACCGAATGGCCGTATCTGCGCGTGTATCTGACTTCGGTCACCGACCACTGGGCGACGTGCGCCGTTGTCGGTCCGAACAGCCGCAAGGTCGTGCAGGCGACCTGCACGGATATCGACTTCTCGCCGGAGGCGTTTCCCTTCATGGCAAGCCGCGAAGGCACGGTCGCCGGTGTCACGGCGCGGGTGGTGCGGATCAGCTTTTCGGGCGAACTGGCCTTCGAGATCAACGTGTCGGCCAATGATGCACGTCATGTCTGGGAAGCGCTGATGAGAGCGGGTGAGCCCTACGGCATCACACCCTACGGGACCGAGGCGATGCATATCCTTCGCGCGGAAAAAGGCTTCATCATCGTCGGTCAGGATACCGACGGTTCGGTCACACCGAACGACCTCGGAATGCAGTGGATCGTCGCCAAGGGCAAAGACTTCATCGGCCGCCGCTCACTGACGCGCTTCGACATGATGCGCGAGGGACGCAAGCAACTGGTCGGACTTCTTACGGAGGATCCCGCCATGGTGCTGCCGGAAGGTGGCCAGATCGTCGAACGCGTCGATGCTGCCTTGCCCATACCGATGCTCGGACATGTGACTTCCAGTTACTTCAGCGCTAACCTCAATCGCTCCATCGCGCTTGCCCTGGTCAAGGACGGCAGCCGGCGCGCCGGCGAAACCGTGGAAATCCCGCTGGCAACGGGAAAGGTAATCCGAGCGGTGATCTCCACCACGGTGTTCATCGATCCGGACGAGGCGAAGCAAAATGTCTGATGGCACCTTGCGCGAGAGCCCACTCGCCCGATTCGCTGCCGCCGCACGCGCGACAAGCCCGGTCGCTAACGCCGGCATCATTTCTGCCGAAAAGGCTTTCCTCGGGCATATCAACCTGCGCGGCAGGGTTGACGATCCCCACTTTGCCCACGCGGTGGCGAGCGTCATCGGCGCCAATGTGCCGGAGAAGCCGAATACCGTCCGCCAAGGCACCGACAACACCGCGTATTGGCTGGGGCCCGACGAGTGGCTGATCATCACACCCGGCGAACAGGAGGCCGCTGTTGCGCGCGATCTGCGCACGGCGCTGTCCGGTTGCATAGCAGCCGTGACTGAAGTCAGCGGTGGTCAGACGGTAATTGCGCTTGGCGGAAAGTCGGTGCGTGACCTGCTGGCCAAGGGATGCCCGCTCGACCTCCACCCACGGGCATTCGACGTCGGCCGCTGTGCGCAGAGCCGTCTCGCCAAAGCGCCGATTCTCATTCGTCAGGTGGATACCATACCATCGTTCGAGATCATCGTTCGTCGAAGCTTTGCAAGTTATCTCTGGTGTTGGCTACTAGACGCAGCAGCAGAATTTGGACATCACATCGAAACATTTGGAGAGACCTCCAAGGCGCGAAATACCGCGGCACAGCAAAAAAAATAGCGGCGCACCGGTGACGTCAGAACAAGAATCGGTCGGCGCGAAACGCCCCTACGTCGATCATGGGCTGCCGGCCGGCCACCAGATCGGCGATGAGCACCGCAGTCGACGCGGCCGAGGTCAGCCCGACGTGACCGTGGCCGAAGGCGAACAGCGCTCCGGGACATGCGGGCGCTGCACCAATGACGGGCAGCGAATCGGGCATCGAGGGACGAAAGCCCAGCCATTCGGACTGGATGTCCTCGCTTAAGCCGGGCAGCATCCGTTGCGCATGTGACACCATGCGACGGATGCGTGTGAAGTCCGGCGGCGCATCGAGGCCGGCAAACTCGACGCCTCCGGTAAGACGAATGCCGTCTTGCATCGGCAGCAGAAGAAACTTGCGCTCGCCCGAACTTAGCGGGTGGCGCAAAGGATTGCGCGGTTCGGGCAACATCACGTGATAGCCGCGCTCGGTGTCGAGGGGCACGCGGCTGCCGAGCATTGCGGCCAGCGGCCGCGACCACGCCCCTGCCGCGATGATCACGTGTTGCGCCGCATGAACGTCGCGCTCGGTGCGCACCGCGGTGACGCCCTGGCCATTTCGCACAAACCCGGTAACGCGTTCCCGGGTCAGCGTTCCGCCCGCGGCGACAAAGGCCTCGGCGACCCCGCGCACCAGGCGTGCGGGACTCGTCACGAACCCGGTGTCCGGCAGGTATACGGCGCGGCGAAAGATCGACCCGGCGGCAGGCTCTAGTTGGCGCAATTCATCGGCGGTCAGAATTTCAAAACGGACGCCGCGTCGCCGGCGCAATTCGAGCACCGGCGCCGTTGCCGCGAACGCGTCATCGGATTCGTACGCATGAATCCAGCCTCGCTGTTCGAGGTAGCGCTGCGCTTCGGTGCCGCGAACGAGCTCGTGCCAGGTCTGGGCGGCGTTGCCCAGTAGCGAATGCAGCGCGCGGGAGATGGCTTCGACTCGCGCCGGCCGGCTGGCGGCGACGAAGCGCACAAGCCACGGCAGCAGGTGTGGCAAGTAACGCCAGCGAATTATCAGCGGCCCCGAGCGGTCCATGAGCATCGACGGCGCCTGTCGCAGGATTCCGGGCATACCGACGGGATCGACCGCGCAGTTGGCGATAATGCCGGCGTTGCCGAATGATGCCGCCGTGCCTGGCAGGCGAGGATCCAGCACGGTAACCGCATGGCCTTCGCGCCGCAGCGTGAGCGCGCACGCCATGCCCACGGCACCGGCGCCCACGACGACTACGCGCGCGGGGATGGTGGAGGAGGGCACCGGATCGTCCAAGATGTGAAGCGCGCGGAAGGTGGCAAAATCATCATTGTTATGGTTTGCGTTGCCAAGCGCGGGAACGCGTTTTGGCCTCGTCGCGTCAAGACTCGTCCGACACGATCGAGGATATCGAGTGCAAGAACAATTCAATGAACGCTTCGACGATCAGTGACCGCGGCCGCTGCGTGGGCGTCATCAGCCAGAGATCGAATCGCACGCGCGGGCGGAACGCGCGCACCGCCAGCCGATTGGGCATGAACTCGGAGGCGCTGAAGGGTTCGACGATGGCGATTCCCGCGCCCTCGGAGGCAAAGGTGCACGCCGCCTCGGATTGCTGTGCTTCGATGGCGATGCGGCGCTTCACCCTGAGTCCGTCGAAAGCCTGGTCGATGCGAAAGCGGGAACGATCCTCCGTGCCAAGACAAATGAACGGTAGCCCGTCGAGGTCGTTGGCATGAATGACTTTCTTGCGGGCGAGAGGATGCCGGGGGTGGAGCACGCAGACACCGTCGACGCTGCCGGCGCTTTGAAAGTCGATGCCTGGATGGTCGGACAGCAGGAGGCCGATGCCAAGGTCGACCTGGTTGGCGGCGACCCAGTCGACGAGTAGGCGACCGCTGCGGGCGGCGACGGAAACGCGGGTGCCTGGGTGACTGCGCAGGAAGCGCGTGATGATTCGCGGCAACGGACGCGTCGCGAGAGCGGGGAACGCGGCGATCGAGAGTTGACCTACCCGCAGCTCGCGGATGCTGGTCGCCAAGGTGGAAATGGCCTCGACGCTCACGAACATAAGTTCGACCTCACGGTAGAGAGTCAGCGCCTCCGCGGTGGGAATAAGCCGATTGCCGTGACGGCGGAAGAGCGCGAAGCCGCAATCGCGCGCCAGTAGACCAAGCAGCTTGCTTACGGCGGGCTGCGAAATATGCATCGCCTCGGCCCCGCGAGTGACGGTGCCGGAGTCGATGACGGCACGAAAAGCTTCGAGCTGGCGTAGGTTCATGATCTTGGCGGTATAACCTCCCGTTATGCTACCGCGATGTTTTTCTATTTGACAAGTATGGTCGACCACCCTTCAATAGAGAGAGCAGTGCACCGCCTGCTGTCCAATGTCGGCCCAGGGAGAAGACCATGCAATCGATGACGCGCAGTGTGTTGGTAACGGCTCTCGCGGGAGCGACTGGATTGGGTGCCGGAGCCGCCTCGGCTCAGCAAGCGCTGACCGTTGCGTTCTATGGCGGCGAGTGGGGCGATGCGATCCAGAATTGCATCGTCGATCCGTTCGCCAAGGCATCGGGGATCAAGGTGACGCCCGACCCTGGCGTGTCGACGGTCACCTTTGGCAAGTTGCGGCAGCAAAAAGGCAATCCGGTCATCGATGTCGCCTGGATCGACGGTGGCGTTTCGGAACTGGCGGCTGCCGACGGGCTGCTCGCGACGCTGACGCCCAAATCCGTGCCCAATATCGGGAACATGATTCCCGAAGGCGTCTACAAGACCGCTGCGGGTGATATCTACGCGCTGTCGACTGGCTTCTATTCGCTCGGACTCGTCTACAACACCAAGGAAGTGAAGAACCCGCCAACGTCGTTCTGGGATCTTTGGAAGCCGGAGTTCGCCGGCACGGTGACAGTGCCGAGTGCCGCCAATGCGATGGGAGTGCCACTCTTCCTCCACCTCAACAAGGCGTCCGGAGGGTCGGCGACAAACTACGGCCCTGGCGTCGCCAAGTACAAGTCGCTCAAGGTGTCGTCGTTCTTCGATACTTCGGGCGGCGCGACCAACAGCTTCCAGAGCGGCGAAGTCGTTGTGGGTGCGCACTATGCCAGTGCCGCGTGGTCCCTCGCCGACAAGGGATTGCCGATCACGTACGTGGTGCCGAAGGAGGGCGCGCCCACCGGCGACATTCGCATCCACATCGTCGAAGGGACGAAGAACAGGGCCGCAGCGGAAAAATTCGTCGACTTTGCGGTTGCCAAGGAGCAGGCGGGCTGCATGACCGAGAAGCTCTACGTGGGGCCGGCGACCAAGGGCGTCATGCTTTCGGACAAGGCCAAGAGCCGTCTGCCCTGGGGCAAGGACGGCACGGTTGCCAACCTCGCGCTCATCGACTGGACCGAACTCAACAAGCAGCGCCAGGCGGTGACGGATCTGTGGAACAAGGAGATCGCGCGCAAGTAAGCGCCTTCGAGCCCGCCGCCATGCACGAAAACGCACGCGACGAACTGATCACCGTCAAATCCCTGGTCAAGCGCTACGGTGACGTGAGGGCCCTCGACGGGGTCTCGCTGTCGGTGCGGGAGGGAGAATTCCTCGCGCTGCTCGGGCCGAGCGGCTGCGGCAAGACGACGCTGTTGCGCACGCTCGCCGGATTCATCGAGCCCACGTCCGGTGAACTGTTCATCGATGGGCAGAATATGCTCGGCGTGCCGCCCAACCGGCGGCCCGTCAACACGGTCTTCCAGAACTACGCGCTGTTCCCGCACATGACGGTAGCGGAAAACATTGCCTTCGGACCGCGCCGTCGCGATGCGCCCCGGTCCGAAATCGCGACCCTGTGCGAGGAAGCGCTGGCGCTGGTCGGCATGGAGGATTACGGCGGTCGCTATCCGAGCGAGTTATCGGGCGGCCAGCAGCAGCGGGTGGCACTGGCGCGGGCGGTCATCAACAAGCCCAAGGTGCTGTTGCTGGACGAACCGCTGGGCGCCCTCGACCAGAAGCTGCGCAAACGCATGCAGCTCGAGTTGAAGCGCCTGCAGGTGCGGCTGGGCATTGCCTTCATCTTTGTCACACACGACCAGGAAGAGGCGCTGGTCATGGCGGACCGCATCGCGGTGCTACGGGACGGCAGGTTGATGCAGGTGGGTGACGGCGAAGAGATCTATCGTAATCCCGCGTCGAGCTTCGTCGCCTCCTTCATCGGCGACGCCAACCTGCTGGCGATACACAACGACGATGGAGGGCTAAATCTCGCGGCGACCGGGACACCACTACCCTACGTGACGGAGAACGGGAAAGCGCAGGTGCTAATGGTGCGGCCGGAGGACATCGCCATCCGTGCCACGGATATGTCGGGAACTGACGATATCGTGGTCGTCGAGGCGATCGTACGGGAGCGCATTTTCATAGGTGACGCGGTGCGCGTGCACGCGACGCTCGGCGATCGCGAGGAGATCGTGCTCCAGTCGGCGAGCACGTCGATCGCCGAAGCGCTGAAGGCCGGCGACCGCGTGACGTTGTGCTGGCCACGCGACAAAGCGAGGCTGCTCGACGCATGATGCGCCGCCGGCAGCGACAAGGAGAATGGACGTGAAGCAGCCTATCACCGTCCTGACGCCCACAGGCACGCTCGGCTACGGCTTCGGTGCCGATGCGCTCGAGCGCGGCATGTCGCTCCACCCACACGTGATCGCCGTCGATGCCGGATCGACCGATCCGGGCCCGCACTACCTTGGCTCGGGCGAGCCGCTAGTTTCGCGCCTGTCGATGAAGCGGGAGCTCACGCAGCTGATCGAGGCGGGACGCGCGGCTAACATCCCGGTGATCGTCGGCAGCGCAGGCGGCTCCGGTAGCCGCGCGCATGTGGACTGGACCGTCGCCATCGTGCGGGAAATCGCGCGCGAACGCGGCCTGCATTTCCGGCTGGCGTGGATCTACGCGGACATCCCGCACGACCGGGTCAGGGCGGCGATCCGCGCCGGCGACGTGAACGATTTCGAGGCCGGCTACGAGCTCGCGCTCAAGGATGTAGACGAGGCCGCGACCATCGTCGCGCAGATGGGGCACGAGCCGATCTGCGCGGCGCTCGACCAGGGCGCAGACGTGATCATCGCCGGACGTGCCTGCGACGATTCCACGATCGCCGCGTTCCCCATCTGGCAGGGCGCCGATCTGGGGCTCGCGATGCACATGGGCAAGATCCTGGAGTGCGGCGCTTTCTCCGCCGAACCTTTCGCGATGGACGTGATGCTTGGCACCGTGCATGCCGACCACTTCGTGCTGGAGCCAGGTTCGCTCAAACGGCGGGCGTCAGTGAAGTCGGTGGCCGCGCATTCGCTTTACGAACGCGAGCAGCCCTATGTGCACGCTGGCCCTGGGCACGAGGTCGACCTTGGCGACTGCACCTTCACTGCCGTGGGCGAGCGGCAGGTGCGCGTCGAAGGCGCCCGTGGCCGCATGACCGGCGATTACTTCGTCAAGCTCGAAGGGGTGCGCAAGATCGGCTACCGCTCGATTTCGATCGCCGGTGTGCGCTGTCCGACGATGATCGCGCGCCTGGACGAGATTCTGGACGAGGCGAAACGCAACGCGCATCGGTACTTCGAACCGGCGAAGCTGCAGATCGGTTTTCACGTCTACGGGCGCGATGCGGTGATGCAGCGGCTCGAACCCTCGCGCGACCAGGTTGCACACGAGCTCGGGCTCAACATCGACGTGGTGGCAGCCGACGCCGAAATGGCGCACGCGGCCTGTCACCAGCTCAGCGGCGCACTGCTGCACTGGCACTACCCCGGCCAGTTCAACACATCGGGCAATCTCGCCTTTCCGTACTCACCGTCCGAAGTCGACGCCGGTCCCGTGTATGAGTTTTCCATCTATCACCTGATGAAGGCCGACTCGCCGACCGAGCTCTTCCCGGGCCATCTGGAGAATCTTTGACATGACGCAGCGAACGGTGCCGCTTTCCTCCGTTGCCGACATCATCCGCAGCAAGAACGCCGGACCTTTCCGGATAACGCTGGACGTCCTCTTCAGCGACCCGGCACGCTACCGCAGAGTGCGCGACAGCGGCGCGGTCACCCGCGAAACAGTGGCCAGAGCCTACGGCATCACGCAGCAGGAGATCACCTCGTTCTTCGAGGTCGACATGGCCAATGCCATCAAGATTACGCTGCGGCGTCCGCGCACACAGGGGGCGTTCGGCGAAGGCGATGTCTACGGGTGCCAGCAACACGTGCCGTTGCTCGGGATCGCGGTGCCCGAGGCCTGACGATGCGCATCGCGCGTGGCTGGGCGCTGCTACTGCTCGGAATCCCGGCAGTGTTCCTGTTCGCGTTCTTCGTCGTCCCTTTCTGCATCCTTTTTCTCGACAGCCTGCAGAACAAGGAAGGGCTGTGGACGTTCGAGAACTACACCAAGGCGCTGGGCGAGATCTACTATTGGGAAACACTGCTGCTCACCTTCAAGCTTTCGCTCTTCGTGACGGTGGCCACATTTCTAATCGGTTATCCGGTCGCCTACTACATTGTGCGCAATGTCCGCAGCCGGCTGTTGCGCAGCTTGCTGTACATCGTCGTGGTGACGCCGCTTTTCACCAGCAACATCGTGCGCGCTTTCGGCTGGATGGTGATGCTGGGCCGCCGCGGCCTGGTCAATGACACGCTCCTGGCGACCGGGGCGACCGACCGGCCGATCTCCATGCTCTATGGCCAGTCGAGCATCGTCATCGGTCTCACCTACATCATGGCGCCGTTCATGGTGTTGACGGTGGCCAGTGTGCTGCAGAACATCGACCGCTCGCTCGACGAGGCGGCGCGCGATCTGGGGGCGGGCGCCTGGAGCACGTTCTGGCGCGTAACCTTTCCATTGAGCCGTCCGGGGGTCATCGCCGGCGCGCTGATCGTGTTTACGCTATCAGTCAGCGCGTACGTGACGCCGAGCATCCTGAGCGGGGGCCGTCAGAACGTGACGTCGATGCTCATCTTCCAGCAATACGGCGCGCTGCTCAATTACGAGTTCGGTGCAGCGCTGTCAGTGGTGTTGCTGTTCACCACGCTCGTGCTGGTGGGCGCCTTTGTCATAACGCTCGACCGCGGCCGACGTGCCGCGTTGGGTTGAGCGCGATGGGCGCGGGCGAGCGCATCGGACACCTGGTGTTGACCGGCTTCGTCGTACTGGCGGTCGCCTATTTTCTGCTGCCACTGGCGGTAATCATCGGCACTTCGTTCACTACGACGGATTATCTGCGCTTTCCGCCGGAAGGCTTCACGCTTGCCTGGTACGCGAAGTTCCTCGGTGACACATCCTACCTGCAATCAATCGGCGTTAGCGCGACGCTGGCGACGAGCGCCACCGTGACGGCAGTGATCCTTGGCGTGCCCGTCGCGCTGGTGCTCGCGCGCGGGGAGGTGCCGGGAGCCCGCGTCATCGGCGCGGCCTTCCTGTCTCCGCTAATCCTGCCGCCCATCGTCCTCGGCGTGGCGCTACTGCAGTTCGCGACCGCCACCGGCATTGCCCGCACCTTTGCCGCTCTTTATTTCGGGCACGTGGTGCTCATCATTCCCTACATCGTGCGTACGACCATGGCGTCGCTCGCCCGGTTCGACGGCGCGCTCGAGGAAGCTGCGCAGGACCTGGGCGCCTCCAAGCCGACAACGTTTTTCCTTGTGACGCTGCCACTGATCAAATCAGGAATCGTGGCGGGGGCACTGTTCGCGTTCATCATTTCCTGGATCAACGTCGAGATCAGTCTGTTCAACACCACCGCGAGTTTGATGCCTATTCCGGTGAAGCTCTTCAACTACATCCAGTACAACGTCGACCCGATGATCGCTGCCGTCTCGGCATCCACGATCTACATGGCGGTCATCGTCGTGATCCTGCTGGACCGTCTCATCGGCATCGAAAGAGCCGCCACCAACAAGACCTGAGGAGTAACCGTGCGGGCCAACAAGATCATCACCACCATCGATTCACATACCGGCGGCGAGCCGACGCGGTTAGTCGTGAGCGGAATTCCGCTCAAGGGTGCCACGCTGCTGGAACAGCGCGACTACATGCGTACCAACCTCGACCATCTGCGCTCGGCGCTTATGTGCGAGCCGCGCGGCCATCGCGGCATGTTCGGAGCGATCATGGCGCCGGCGACACGCCCCGAGGTCGACTTTGGCATAATCTGGGTCGACCACGACGGCAGCTATCTCAACATGTGCGGTCACGGCACGATCGGCATCGGCTTCGTGTGCGTCGAGGCGGGTCTCGTGTCTGTGACCGAGCCCCTGACGACGATCAGGATCGACATGCCGGCCGGATTGGTTGAGGCTCGGGTCAGCGTCGAGAACGGTCGCGCGAAGCGTACGGCGATCGTCAACGTGCCGGCGTTCCTGTTTCGCCAGGACGTGGAAGTCGACGTGCCGGGCCACGGCCGGATTCCGGTCGACATCGCGTTCGGCGGCAGTTTCTTCGCGGGCGTGCAGGGCAAGCACCTGGGTCTGGATGTGGGTCCGGAGAACGTCGACGCACTGGTGCGTGCGGGGCTGGCTATTCGCAAGGCCGTGAACGAACAGGTGAAGGTGCAGCACCCGACGCTGCCGCACATTGCAAGCGTGGATCTCACGACGATCTGGGGTCCGGGTCGGGTGCCCGGGGCGCGCTACAAGAACATCCATGTCTTCTCAGACGGATCTTTCGACCGCTCGCCAGGTGGAACCGGCACCTCGCACATGATGGCCATCCTCATCCATCGCAACCTCATGCGGGAGGACGAAGCGATCATCTCCGAGGGGATCACCGGATCACTGTTCGGCGGACGCATGCTGTCCAAGACCAAGGTCGGATCGTTCGACGCATGGGTGCCGGAAATTTCCGGGACCGCGTATCTGACGGGGCTGCACCAATTCGTCATTGACCCGGACGATCCGCAGGCCCATGGCTTCCGGATCTGAAGTTGCCATGACGACGGCAGCGCGCGAAGATGGCGGAGCGCTGGGCGACCTGCGAGTGCTGGAACTGGGCTCAATGCTCGCCGGTCCGTTCGTCGGCGCGCTGCTCGCCGATTTCGGTGCGGAGGTCATCAAGGCCGAAAAGCCGGGCAAGCCGGACGCGCTGCGCGAGTGGCCCCCGCACAAAGGCGAAACACCGCTGTGGTGGAAGACCATGGCTCGCGGCAAGAAGCTCGTCACCCTTGACATCGCCACGCCGGAGGGGCGCGAGATCGCGCTTGCGCTAATTGCCCGCAGCGATGTCGTCATCGAGAATTTCAAGCCGGGAACGATGGAGCGATGGGGGCTCGACCCCGCACAGATCGCGCACAGCATGCCGCGCACCGTGTGGGTACGCGTCTCCGGGTTTGGCCAGAGCGGTCCTTATAGCCGCCGGGGCGGCTACGCCACGGTTGCTGAAGGCTTCAGCGGTATGGCGTCGTTCGCCGGGTTCGCCGATCGCGGGCCGATGGTGTCGGCGTTTCCGCTCGGCGACTACCTCGCCGGGGTGTTCGGCGCGTTCGGCGCGATGGTCGCGCTGCACGAGCGCTCGCGCAGTGGCCTTGGTCAGGTCGTCGACGTGGCGCTCTACGAGCCGTTGCTGCGCATCATCGAGTCGGTCGTCGTGCGCTTCGATCAGACCCAATGCCTGAAGCCGCGCCTGGGCAATCAGATGGAGGAGGACGTGCCGCGCAATGTCTACGCGACGGCCGACGGCGGCCACATCGCGATCAGTTGCGGATCCGAGCGCATTTTTGAGAATCTTCTCAAGGCCATCGGCCGCGTGGACCTGCGCGCAGACACGCGCTTCGCCAACATGGCAGCCCGCGTCGAGAACCGCGAGGCGATCGACTCGGTGGTCGCGGCGTGGATGGAGCAACAGACGACGGCGACCGCGCTGGCCATGCTCGATCGGCACGAAGTGGTCGCCGGACGCATCAACGACATGGCGGACGTGCTCGACGATCCGCACATAGCGGCGCGGGCCGCCATCACGACACTGCTCGACGCGGAGCTGGGGCCGCTGCGCATGCCCGCACCGGTGCCGAAGCTAAGTGCGACGCCAGGCACTATTCGATGGAGCGGCGGGCGTCCCGGCGAGCACAATGCCGAGGTATTCGAGCGTATCCTCGGCCTCAATGCCGGGCGCATGGCGCAATTGAAGCAGCGCGAGGTCATCTAGCGTGGTGAATTCGCCAAGCGTGGACCATGAGATCGGCATCCTCGGTTTTGCCGAATCGACGTACGAAAAAAAGACCACGAGGACGTTGATCTCGATGCTGGCCGAAGTCGCCCGCGGTGCGCTGGCATCGGCGGGGTTGTCCCGTGACGATGTCGACGGCATCGCCGTGTGCTCCTTCATGCTGCCGCCGGACAACGCGGTCACATTGGCCGAGCAGCTCGGAATCGCGACGTCGTGGGCATACCTCGGTACTGCCGGCGGCGCGGGACCAGTGGCTTCGGTGATCAATGCCATCCGCGCGATCGAGTCCGGTCAGGCGAAGACGATCCTGTGCCTGGCGGCGGACAACTACGACATCGCTGGACACTACCGCCTGATGGATTTTTTCAACAAGGCGCTCATGAGCTACGCGACACCGAACGGCTTTGGCGGCGCGAACGGGTTGTTCGGCATCGTGCAGCGCAAGCATATGGAAACCTACGGCACGCGCCGCGAAGACCTGGGACGGATCGCGGTTGGCCAGCGAGCGAGCGCTGCACGCAATTCCAACGCGCTACTGCGCGGCCCGCTCACCCTCGACGATTACCTTCACGCGCGCGTCATCGCCGATCCGATCCGGTTGTACGACTGCGTGCTTCCCTGCGCGGGCGCGGACGCAGTTGTCGTTGGTGCCCTCGACCGCGGGCTCCCGGGCAAGGGCGTTCGGGTGCTCGCCGGGTACGAGCAGCACAATCACCCGGCGGGCGAGATCGCGCCGTTGCGGGGCGGCTGGGAGCTCTTTCGCGAGCGGTTGTGGGCCGCGGCCGGGCGCGGTCCCGGCGACGTGAACTTCGTGCAGGCGTACGACGATTATCCGATCATGGTGGCGATCCAGCTTGAGGACCTGGGCTTCTGCGCCAAGGGCGAGGTGAGCAGCTTTCTCGCACACCACAGCTTTGCCTGCGACGGTTCGTTCCCGCTCAACACCAATGGCGGCCAGCTCTCGTGCGGCCAGGCGGGCGCGGCGGGCGGCATGATCGGTCTCGTCGAGGCGGTGCGCCAACTACGCGGAGAAGCAGGCCCGTTCCAGGTGACCGACGCGCGCTGCGGACTGGTTTCCGGTTACGGTATGGTGGGCTACGGACACGGACTCTCATCCTCGTGCGTCGTGCTGGAGCAGGCGTGACTAAGGGCGCCTATCCGGTACCGCGCGAGGACGCCGACAACGCCGCGTTCCTCGACGCTTGGCGCAACGGCCGGTTGCTGTTGCAGACGTGCGATAGCTGCGGCAAGGTGATTTTCTATCCGCGGCCGCTGTGTCCGTATTGCTGGTCGGATCGCATGGTCAGTTGCGAGGCAAAGGGCACCGGGCGCATCGTCTCTTATTCACTCGTTTACCGGCCGAATGACCCAGCGTTCAACGACGAGGTACCGATTGTGCTGGCTGAGGTGGAACTCACCGAGGGCGCGTCGTTGATTGCGCGTATTGTCGAGTGCCTTCCCGAGCACGTGCGCTCGGGACGCACGGTAGAACTGCCGGCGCTGCCCACCCGACTGCGCTATCCGTTGCCTGTCTTTCGGCTGCTGTCGAACGCGTAGGTCGTTCCCCGGGTGGCACGGTCGACGTGAGCGTCGGAGCAGTTGCCCGCCCGACTCCGCGATCGCGCGCCGGTAGAGGTCGGCCGCCGTCACCGGATCCTCGAGCGCGATGCCGAGATTGAAGCAAAGGATGCGCTCTTTCGGTAGCGATGCGGATGCGTGCGCGACGGACTCGCAGGTCCTCCGCGGCGCGGCTTGATGCGCGAAGGCAGGATGTCAGAGAGCGCCCGAGCCGGTCTCGTTCCGCCCAAGTTCTTCTCGGCCACAGGTGCTCCAGCGCTCGAGGTCGCGCGACGCGATCGGACAATCTTCCTTGGTCAATTTGCGACCCGGTGATGGATCGCTGCAGCAGAGTATCTTGGATTATCGCGGTAAAAATAGATCAAGATTTATTAGCGTAATTACCGGATATAACGCGTAAAACAGGTGTGGAGAGCGACGCTCTGTTAATTCGTCGCTCTCGTTCGATGGCAGCGCTCAACACGTTCTCCAACTCCGCCGCCGAGTAGTGGATGGTGATCCGCCCCGAGCGGTGCCCG
>JBDTPJ010000040.1:0-29059 GCA_039932755.1 Betaproteobacteria bacterium | reverse complement strand
GTCGAGTACACGTACTCCATGTCGAACGGCGGGTCCTTGCGCATGATCACCGCGGCAAAGTCCTTGAGCGGGCGCGTGTCGGGCTCGCCCGCGTGATACCAGTCGTGCTGGTTTGCAAACTGAGTTGGCAACTGAGCGTCGGACAACGTGAGCAGCTGCGCCGTGCCGCGCGTCACGCCGGCATCCCAGAACAGGTCGCCTTGTTCCAGCGCAAAAATGCGGTGACCGCGGCGCCCAAGCGTGCGCATCATCGCGATGCTCGAGTCCTTGTAGGCCTTGAGTTCGGGGAGTGGATCGAGGATGAAAGCGAAATCCATGGCAGAGGTCGATGCGGAGCCGGGCACGCATCGTAACGCATTGCGGCCGGCCACGGCATTGGCGGCCTTATGCTTCGATGCTGACAGGACTCCAGGGCATTACATGGATCATGTTCGCGAGCAACGAGATTCGAATTGATTCGCCGGCCATGACCCGATTGCGCTGCGCGACATGGGTCGGCACGCGCAGCCACACGATGATCGGCGAGCCCGACACACGCATGCCGATCATCGTGTCATCGCCTACTTCGTAAGCCTCGGAAACGATCCCATCCACCGGATTTTCGTGTTCGCCGCGAGAAGGCCGGTCGCGCCGATGCAACAGGACGCCGGAAATCGGAACACTCCAGGCGACACGGGACCCCGGCGCGAAGGGGGGAGCTCGCGCGAGTTCGAGACTTCGACCGTTCCAGATGAGGCCGGGCGGCCCCGCCCCGGTCGTGTCGAGTTGCCCTTCGAAGACGTTCTTGAGATCGACCAGCCGCGCGACCAGCGTATCCACCGGGCGCGCCATTACGTCGCGCGGAGCGCCCGTCTGCAAGGTCCGGCCGCGGTGCAGTATCGTCATGCGGTCGGCGAGCATGGCGGCTTCGTCGAGATCATGCGTTACCAGCACCATCGGCAACGCGGTAGACCTGCGCAGTTCAGCCAATTCTCGGTAAAGCTTTTGGCGCGTCACGCGATCGACCGCAGAAAAGGGCTCGTCCAGCAAGAGTACCCGGGGATCGCGGGCCAGTGCGCGGGCAACGGCGACGCGTTGCTGCTGGCCACCGGAGAGTTCCGCGGGCCTGCGCGTCTCGAGACCGGAAAGGTGCACCAGTGCCAGCAACTCGCGCGCGCGCGCCGGTCGCGCATCTGCTGCGATGTGCCCGAGCGCGGCCGCAACGTTGCCAAGTGCAGACAGGTGAGGAAAAAGTGCGTAATTCTGGAACACAAAGCCCACCGCACGCTGATGCGGGGGCTCATCTACACCGGAGGCGGTGTCGTACCAGATGGAATCGCCACATTCGATGCGCCCCTCCTTCGCCGCCCTCAATCCAGCGATGCAACGCAACAACGTCGTCTTTCCGCTACCGGACGGACCCACCAATGCCAAAGTTTCACCAGGCTGACATTCCAGCGCGGCGTCCAGGGGAATGGGTCCCTCCTGCCTCACGCGCACGCGCAGTGCCGCGGGGGAGCTTTCAGCCAAGGTGAACGTCTCGCGGTCGCGCGGTCCCATAGGCAATCGCCATGGCCACGAGGGACACTGCGAGAAGCACAGCGCTCATCAAGCCGGCACTGGTGACGTCAAACGCCTGAACCCGGTCGTAAATTGATAGCGCGATGGTTCGGGTTTGTCCAGGAATATTGCCGCCGACCATGAGCACTACGCCAAATTCGCCCATCGTATGAGCGAACGTCAGCACGAGCGCCGAAAGTATCCCCGGCCACGCCAATGGAAATTCGATACGCGCAAAGACGCGCCAAGGCGACATACCGCAGCACGCCGCGGCGGCGCGCACATCGACGGGAACGGCTTCGAATGCGCGCTGCATCGGCTGGATGGCGAAAGGCAGGTTGAAGATTACCGACGCAGCAAGCAACCCGGTGAAGCTAAAAGCGAGTGAACTGCCCGTCACCGTCGCGAACGCCTGCCCCAGTGGCGAACCGGCTCCAAAAGTGGACAGGAGATAAAATCCCAATACGGTCGGCGGAAGGACCAGCGGCAGCGCCAGCGCCGCCTCCACCCATCGCCGCCCCCGAAACGCCTGCCATGCGAGGCAGCGCGCCGCAACAAGCGCGAATGGCAGTAACAGGAGCACCGTCGCCGCGGCAAGCTCCAGCGACAGCTGCAGCGCGAGCCAATCCATCACTCGCTACTCACCAGGCAATGTAAAGCCAAAGCGCTTGAATACCGCACGCGCCGGCGGCTGCTGCAGATAGGCATAAAACGCCCGCGCGGTCTCGCCGGCACCTTTGATGAGCAGCATCCGTTGTTGCAGCGGGGCGTGGCTGCCGGCGGGCAACAGGACGCTTGCACCCTTACTCGCCAAGGAAGGTGCCAGCGCCAGCGAGTAGGCAACAATTCCTCCTTGTGCGCTCCCGCTGGTGGCAAATTGCGCCGCCTGAGAGACATTTTCGCCAAGGACCAGCCGCGGAACCATTGCCTCCCAAATCCCCGCGCTTCGCAATGACTGCTCCGCGGCACGGCCGTACGGGGCATGTTCCGGATTGGCGATTGCAAAGCGCTGCACACGTCCATCGACCAGCGCCAGCTTCAGGTCCGCAAAAGTCGGATCGAGCGCAAGGGGTGAACCGATGGGAACAAAGAGCACGATACGACCAGTCGCGTAGCGTGTGCCGGCATCGACCGCTCGACCCTCTTTGGCCAGGGATTCGACCATCGCCTCGTCCGCCGACAAAAACATTTCGAAGGGAGCGCCTTCTGCGATCTGGCGGCGGAAGTTTCCTGACGAGCCGAATGTGAGTCGCACGGTACGTCCAGTGTCCCGCTGAAATGCAGCAGCGATTTCCGGCAGCGCAAACTGCAGATCCGAGGCAGCCGCTACGTTGGGCACTTCCGCGGCACTGGCGTGCAACACAAACACAGAAGCCAGCAACATCGCAACGACGCGCAGGATCAAGCGACGAAACATCGTTATGTACCGCGAGATATGGCGGGACGCGCAATATACCCTGGGATATTGCGCTAGTCCATTGGAGCCCTTGCCAGCCTCGTCCTCGCGAAAGCGGGGGGCCCGATTTGAATACTCGCGGGCAGGCTCTTCGCACGGGAATGACGACAGGTGCAGGTCAGCGCGCGAGCAGCGCCAGGAAGGCCCTGATGTCGGCCGCACCCGATTTGGCGGCCGCATTTTCGATGCGGCGATAGCGCCGGACCACCTCGATGCCAAGCGGCGTGAGCGACGTGCCACCACCGCGCCTACCGCCAGCCTCGGCGTCGACCACCGGGGTCCTGAAGCAGCGGTTCATCGTGTCCACGAGCAGCCAGGCCCGGCGGTACGACATGCCGAGTTCCCTGGCAGCCGCGGTGATGGAGCCCGTGCTGACGATGGCCTCAAGCAGCGCGATCTTGCCGGGGCCGACGGCAATGTCGTCGCCGCGGGTGACGCGCAGGCGAAAACTGACATCGGCTTTCACGCGCATGTTTGCGTGTCACGCCGCCACGCTAGCGCCGCGGCGGCAGCGCTTTGCGGCCGAGATCGGGTCGCGGCCCGAATGTCGGCTTGAGCACCTTCGATTTCTTGGCATGCACCAACGCTGTGGCCAATGCCTGCTCGAGCTGCCGGTCGCGTTGGGTAACTGCGTCCTGCGGCGCATTGTCGACCTCGATTTCCGGATCCGTTCCGTAGTTTTCGACACCCCAACCGACATCGCCGAACCAGAACGAATACTCCGGTTGGGTGGTCTCGGTGCCATCGACCAGCGAGTGGCGCGGCCAGATGCCGATCACTCCGCCCCATGTGCGGGTGCCGACCAGCGTGCCGATACCCATCATCTTGAAGCAATGCGAAAAGATGTCGCCGTCGGAACCCGCATGTTCGTTGGTCAGCGCGACGAGCGGCCCGGCCGGCGATTCGCTCGGGTACGGTTCCGGACGGCCCCAGCGCATCATGTTGTAGCCGATGCGTTTGCGTGCGACCTTTTCCAGCAGCAATTGCGACACATGTCCGCCCCGGTTGTAGCGGACATCGACGATCAGGGCATCACGATCACATTCCGCGCCGAAGTACCGATGGAACTCCGCAAAGCCCGCCGACATCATGTCCGGCAGATGCAGGTAGCCCACGCGTCCACCCGACTGTTCGTGCACCCAGCGGCGATTCTTTTCCACCCATTCGCGATAGCGCGCGGGGACTTCGTCGGCCAGCGTCGACACCAGCACATCGCGCGTGGTCTTCGCCCTACCGCCCTTGCCATTCCCCGCCGCCAGCGTCAGCTCCACCTTGGTGCCGGCCTGATGCACGAGCAGCGATTGCGGCGGCCGATCGCGCGACACCGGCTGACCGTTGACGGCGATGATCCGTTCGCCGGCCCTGGCCTGCACCCCGATGGCATTGAGGGGCGAATCCGCAGCCGCGTCCCACGCATCTCCCGCGACAATGCGCGCGATCTCGTAGCTCGCACCACCATCCACCGCTTTGATCTCGGCGGCGAGATGCCCCAACGCCACCTGCGGCGGACGCCGATGGTCGCCGCCCATTTCGTAGGCGTGCGACGTGCCAAGTTCGCCCTGCATTTCCCAGATGAGATCGGACAGTTCGCCGCGCGTGGCCACGCGCGCGAGCAACGGCTCATAGCGGCGATATATCGCCTCCCAGTCGGTGCCGGACATGTTGGCCACCCAGAACTGGTCACGCTGCAGGCACCAGACTTCGCGCAGCATCTGCCGCCATTCGAGGCGCGGCTCAACCGACACGCGAATGCGCGCCAGGTCGATCCAGCCCGACTTGCGCGAAGGCTCGTCGGATGGCGGCTTGCTGTCCTTGCCTTCGCCGGGCGCGTTCGCGAAGACAGCGCGCAGGCGTTTGCCTTCGCGGACGACGAGCGTCATGTGGTCCGCAGCGAGCACAAAATTGTCCGCGGCCTCAACCAGTGTTTCGGCGCGCAGCGTCGCGAAGTCGAACAATTCCAACTTCCCCGGGGACTCCTTGTGCCCGCCGCGTCCGTGTGCGCCGGGGATTCCAAACACGGTCCACAATACCTTGCCCTTGGTTCCCGCAATCTGGCCAAAGCGACCTTCGGCAACAGGAAAGGCCGCGACCCGGCGGTCGATGCCTTCGAGATCGACCTTTATGGTGACTGGCCGTGCGTCCGCAGCTTTGGCGCCTACCTTGTCGCTGGTCCTCCGATCGTCGTGGGGTTTCAATCCCTTGGGTTCCGGGTCGAAAGGCGGTCGCTGGTCGCTTTGCAGCGCAATAAGGTAGGGTCGCGCCGCGCGCGGAAAGCTCAACTCAAATTGCACGCTGTCGTATACCGGGTCGAAGGTGCGCACCGACAGGAAGTAGAGGTACTTTCCCGCCGGGTCGAACGCCGGCGCGTAGTCGCGAAACTCCGGTTGCGTGACCAGCCTGCTGGATTTCTTCGCGATGTCGTGAAGCTTGATGGCGCAGTGCCGCGGATCGGTCCAGAACGAGTACGCGAGCCATGCGCCATCGGGCGACCAGGCAAGGTCGTCGCTGCGGCCCGCGTCACTGCGGTCGACGATCGTGAGCTTCTTCGTGGCGAGATCGCCCAGCAATACCTCGTTGCGATGGTTGGTGATGGCGATCCGCTGCCCCGCGGGCGCGGCGCGCAGCGCATGCACGCGGCCGATGTCCCATGGCAACTCGACGGTCTTGCCGCCGCTCGTCACCACGATCTTCTCGTCGCCTGACTCGTCGCTGACGGCGACCAACGTCTTGCCATCGGCCAGCCACTGCCCATGGCGATAGCGAACTCCATCCATCACGCCGTGCTGGGTCACCGCACCTTCCCACAAGGCCATGGTGAAGAGTTTGCCGCGGGCGTCGATCGCGAGGCTGTGGCCGTCGGGATGCACGTTGAATCCGGGGACCAAGTCCGCCGCCGCGACGAATTTACGCGCGGCCTGCGTCCGGTGGCCAGGCACGTCGATCTCGACACGCGCGGTGCGATTCTGCGCCGGGTCCAACAGCCAGATGTCGGCGCCACACTGGTAGACAATGCGGGTGCCGTCGGTTTGCGCGTTGCGCGCGTAGTAGATGTCGTGATCGGTGTGGCGGCGCTGGTCACTGCCGTCAGGCCGGCACGAATAGATATTGCCCACACCCTCCGAATCCGACAGGAAATAGACGCGCTTGCCGATCCACATCGGACTCGTGATGTTTCCGGCAAGCTTGGTCATGCGTCGGAAATTGCCGCCGCCGGTCGCGTCCACCCACAGATGTCCGGCAGTGCCCCCGCGATAGCGCTTCCAGCGCGCTGGATCCGCGGTGTTGCGACCGATGACCCTGGTATTGCCGGGTCCGAAAGCAAGGTGATTGACCTGCCCCAGGGGTAGCAATTCCGGCAAGCCCCCGCCTACGCCAAGCGTGAACGCGCGGTAATTGCGGAAGAACGGCTGGCCGTGCGTGGTGACGAACAGGATGCGGCCCTCCGGCGTCCAACCGCGTACCAGAACATCCGGCCCCAGCCAGGTCATGCGGCGCGCCGGGCCCCCTTGCGCAGGCATCAAATAGACTTCCGGATGCTGTTCGTCGCGGCCAACGTAGGCGATCCATTTGCCGTTGGGCGAGAGCACTGGAGTGGATGGCTCGCCCAGGCCCGCAGTCAAGCGCCGCGCTGTGCCGCCCCCGGCGTCCACGCACCAAAGGTCGTCGTCACAAACAAAAACAATCGTGTTGCCTTGCAATGAAGGCTGACGCAGGTAACCGCGTTGAGTCATGATCTTTTGATCCCGAAAAGTTCGTCCGGCTTTCGTGACGAACCCGGGATCATAGTCCTTTACCCCTGCTCCGGCATCCCGACAATTCACCTCATTGTTGTGCGTCCGCAGCATCGCGATCCGGGCGGCCGAGCTTTTCACCGCGGCTGAATTCGCTTAAATTCGCGTTGGCGAGGCAGAGCGTCACGCCCTACAACGCGGCGGCTCGGGAGAACTCAAGTGCCTGGAATTGTTCCTGCTTGGATATTCGCTTTTGCTGTCGCGCTGCTGTTCGCGGCGCCCGCACCGGCGCAATCACGCTTCGCGTTCGACACGACACCGGGCATTCTCACCAAGGATGTCGTTCCGTCGGAGTACCGCCTGGCACTCGATCTCGATCCGACCAAGGATGCCTTCGCGGGCGTTGTCGACATCACGCTCAAGGTGCGTCGCCCCGTCGCGGCCATCGTGCTCAATGCCTTCGAGCTCACCGCCGGCGACATCGTGCTCGAGGGTTCCGGCGGCACGCGCGCGATGACCGCCGTGCCTGACAAGGAGAAGCGCCAGTGGCGGATCGCCGACGAACGGGCAATCGAACCTGGCGAATACACGCTGCGAATCGGCTATACCGGCGCCGTCCATGCGTATTGGGAAGGAATGTTCGCCGTCGCCTACACCGCGGAGGGCAAGCCCGCGCGCATGCTGGCGACGCAGATGGAGCCGATCGCCGCCCGCAGCGTGTTTCCGGGATTTGACGAGCCGTCGTTCCGCGCGAAATTTGCGATCACGGTCACGGCACCGTCGGACTACGACGTCGTGTCCAACATGCCGGTCAAATCGCGCGAACCCAAGGGCGACGCGACGATCTGGCACTTTGCGCCGACGCCCCCGATGTCGACCTATCTCGTCACCGTCACCGTCGGCCAGTTCGATGTGCTCGAGGATGCCGTGGACGGCATTCCGCTGCGCATACTCACCGCCAAGGGCAAGCGCGACGATGCGCGGTACGCCATGGCAGTGACCAAGCAGATTTTGCCGTTCTATCGCGAATATTTCGGCATCCCCTTCGCGCTGCCCAAACTGGATCAACTGGCTACACCGGGTGTGCGCAGCGGGGCGATGGAGGACTGGGGCGCCATTTCCTATATCGAGAATGCGCTGCTCTACGACGCGGCCAAGAGCTCGATCGGTATCAAGCAGGACGTGTTCGAAGTAGTCGCGCACGAAGTCTCGCACCAGTGGTTCGGCGACCTGGTGACGGCAGCGTCGTGGGACGAGATCTGGTTGAACGAGGCGTTCGCCACGTGGATGGCGCAAAAGGCGACCGCTCACTTCAATCCGGATTGGCAGGTTCCGCTGACGCACGTGCTGTGGCGCCAGCGTGTGATGCGCCGGGATGCCGGTCCCTCGACGCGCTCGATCCGCTCCGGCCCGGTCGTCGAGACCGCCGTGTTCGATGTTTTCGACGGCGTCACGTACACCAAGGGGGGCGCCGTACTCGATATGCTGGAGACTTACCTCGGACCGGAAGCGTTTCGTCGCGGGCTCAACGCTTATTTCGAGGGCCAGAAGCTGTCCAACGCGACCGCCGGAGACCTCTGGTACTACCTCTCGCAGGCCTCCGGCAAAGATGCGCTGGCCATCGCCCGGACGTGGACCGATCAGCAGGGCTATCCATTGCTGCAAGCCAGGGTGACGTGCGCCGGAACCCAACAATCGCTTGCGCTGGACCAGCACCGATTCAGCACCAGCGGCGCCGAGGATGCCGCCAGCCTGTGGCAAGTCCCGTTTGCTGCATCTACGGGGTCGGTGAGCCCATCCTCCTACCTGCTCGCGGACAGGTCGGCGAATTTCGTCGTCGGCCCGTGTGCAACTGCGCCTTTGTATATTGATTCTTCCGCGGGATATTTCCGCGTTCAATATTCGCCTGAACATTTGCGCAAGCTTGCGCGCGCCTTTCCCGAATTGTCCCCGCATGTCCGGATGGCGCTGCTGACCGACACGCTGGCGCTGGCGCAGGCCGGACGCCTCCCGCTGGCAGATTACCTTGAACTCGCCAGCCGACTGCGTCCGTCGGGAGGCTCGGCCACGCAAGTGCTGTTCCTGCAGGCGGTGTTCGCGCTGGAGGGCCTGGACATTGCGCTGGACGGCACACCTGCGCAGCGCGCCCTGCGCCGATACGCGCGCAAGAAATTGGCGCCGATGCTTGCGCAGTTGAGCTGGAACGCGGCGGCGAAGGACAGCGCCGTAACGCTCAACTTGCGCAATTCGCTGATCGAGGCGCTCGGGCAGTTCGGCGACGAGCCGGTGTTGCGCAAATCCGCGGCGCTGTTCGCTGTTGAGCGCAAAGGCGGGTCAGCCATCGACCCCTCCATCCGTCCAGCCGTAATGAGCAATGTCGCGCGCAGGGCCGATGCCGAGGTCTACACGGAACTGGTGCGCAGGCTAAAGGCCGCGGATCGCGTGGAGGATCGCTGGTTGTACGCAGAGGCGCTCGGCCACGTGGAAAGCCCCGAACTTGCGCAACGCCTGCTTGCGCTCTCCCTCGAGGACAGCCTGCCGCCCGACATTGCATCGTCACTGCCGAGAATGCTTGCCGACGCCACCGTTCATGGCGATCTTGCCTACGCGTTCACGCGCGATCACTTTGACGCGCTGGCAGGCAAGAAATCCGAATGGGGTCGGGCCGGCCTCTTGCCAGGCGCCGCCTCGAACTCCAATGACGCCGCGAAGGCCACTGCGTTGCTCGCGGACCAGAAGCGGCTGGTGGGGGCCGCCGGGGACAAGTCGGCCAACGAAACCGCGGGCGACATCGAATTGCGCAGCCGCATCAAGGCCAAGAACAGCGCCTCGCTTGCCACAGACCTCGCGCGGATCAGCGCCACGACCCGCTGATGCCGAAGAAGGTTGGCACGGTACTCGTCACCGGCGCGAGCGGATTCGTCGGTTCGGCGGTGGCGCGCGCGTTGCTCGCCGACGGCTTTTCCGTGCGGGCACTCGTTCGTCCGTCGAGTCCACGCGGCAATCTCGTGACCCTCGATGTGGAGACGGTCGAAGGTGACATGCGCGACGTTGCGGCGGTCGCGCGCGCCATGGCCGGCGTGCGCTATGTCATGCACGTGGCGGCCGACTACCGATTGTGGTCGCGCGATCCCGACGAGATCCGGCGCAACAACGTCGCCGGCACGCAGGCGGTCATGGACGCCGCACTTCGCGCCGGCGTGGAACGGATCGTCTACACAAGCAGTGTCGCGGCACTGGCATTGCGCGCGGACGGACGGCCCGCGGATGAGTCCGTGGCGCTGTCCGAGGCTGCCGCAGTGGGCGCGTACAAAAGGAGCAAAGTAGCGGCACAGGAAATAGTCGAGGCCATGATCGCCCGCGACGGCTTGCCGGCAGTCATCGTCAACCCCTCCACGCCGATCGGTCCGCGCGACATTCGCCCGACACCGACCGGGCGCATCATCATCGAAGCCGCCTGTGGGCGCATGCCCGGCTATGTCGACACCGGACTCAATCTCGTGCACGTGGACGATGTCGCCGCGGGGCATCTCGCCGCGCTCAAGCGAGGCAAGATCGGCGAACGTTACATCCTCGGCGGGCAGGACGTGCTGCTGGCCGACATGTTGCGCGACATTGCACTGCGCGTGGGCCGCCGGCCTCCGCGCATCCGGATGCCGCGGCGGCTCCTCTACCCTGCGGCGGCGGCGGCCGAGATGTTCGCGCGCCGAACCGGGCGGGAGCCGTTCCTGACGCTCGACGGCCTGCGCATGGCCAAGAACCGCATGTTCTTCACCAGCGCGAAGGCGACGCGCGAATTGGGCTTTGCGCCTCGACCCTATGGCGACGGCATGCAGGAAGCGATCGCATGGTTTCGCGACGCGGGATACCTGGACTGAGGCAACTGAGTGGACCGAGTCAAACGAGTGGAATAAGTCAATTGAGTGGCTTGGAACCAATGCGCTTGATCGCGCTGATCCTCGCCGCGTTGGCCTGTACGGCATGGGGCTATCTGCTTCTCCTGCGCGGCGGCTTCTGGCGGGCGGCCGAACGCGACGACGAAGCGGATATTGCGACCACAACCCATGCGTGGCCGCGCGTTGTCGCCATCGTGCCCGCCCGCGACGAGGCGGAAACGATCGCGACCACCATCGACTCCCTTTGTCGCCAAGTGTATGCAGGTGAATTTCGAATCATCGTGGTCGACGACAACAGCACGGATGACACGGCCACCCTTGCGCGCAGCGCAGCCATGGCCGCTTCGGCGGCCGAGCGACTGGTGGTCCTGTCTGCGCCGGAACTCGCCGTGGGTTGGACCGGCAAACTGGCCGCCATGGAGTATGGTTTCCGGCATCTCGAAAGCCTGCCGGAGCCGCCGGACTATGTGCTCTTCACCGACGCCGACATATGCTACACGACCGATGCGCTCGCATGCCTCGTGTCACGCGCGCTGCAGGATGGCCTGGTCCTGAATTCGCTGATGGCGAAGCTGCATTGCGTGAGCTTCGCCGAGCGCGCACTCATGCCGGCTTTCATTTTCTTCTTCCAGATGCTCTACCCCTTTGGCCGGATCAACCGCGCGGAATTGCGAACGGCAGCCGCCGCCGGCGGTTGCATGCTGGTTCAGCGCAACGCGCTCACGGCCGCGGGAGGAATCGCAGCCATTCGTGGAGAACTGATCGACGACTGTGCATTGGGCCGCTTGATGAAACAGCAAGGGCCGATAAGGCTTTCCCTCACCAACCGCGCGCATAGCCTGCGCGCGTTTCGCACGATCGGCGAAATTCGCCCGATGATCAGTCGCTCGGCCTATGCGCAATTGCACTATTCGCCGTGGCTCTTGTTCGGCACGGTCCTGGCGCTGGCAGTGACCTGCCTGGCACCGCCGTTGCTGACCTTTGCCGGCACCGGCGCCACCCGGATCCTGGCCGCGGGCGCATGGTCCGGCATGGCGCTGGCGTTTCAGCCCATTCTGCGCTTCTATGGCGTGTCGCGATGGTGGGGCATGGCCTTTCCGGCCATCGCGGGCCTGTACCTGGCCTTCACGCTGGATTCGGCCCAACAGCATGTTCGTGGCCGCGGCGGCATGTGGAAGGGGCGCGCGCATTGCCCGTCGCCGGAAAGGCCGGCCTGAGCGCCCCCGGTGGGCGGCCCGGTTGAATCGACGACGGGCGCCAACTGCCCCCGGGAAAGACCCTACCGCCCGATCAGAATATACTTGGAGGTTCGGTCGGGCTCGACGGGTCCGGATTTGCGGATTTTTAGAATCCCGACCGGTGCATGGAGAATGTTGTGGTTGATCCACGGACGCCAACCTGATGCCCCACCGCATGCGTAGCACGGAGCGCGCAATGCGGCAGGCGCTCGCCGATTCGGTCGCGCTAGTCCATGCGTTTGATGAATCCGACCACCCGGAGTCGCGGCTCGAGTCCTGTATCGAACGTTCAACCCGCGCGCTGTTGGCCGAGCAGCGGCGCGACGGTCACTGGGTATTCGAGCTCGAGGCCGACGCCACCATTCCGGCGGAATACGTGTTGCTCAAGCGCTACTTGGGCGAGCCCCACCTCGCACTGGAGGCTGGAATCGCCAACTACCTGCGACGAATCCAGGGGGCGCACGGCGGGTGGCCTCTCTACCACGACGGTCCCTTCAACATCAGCGCCAGCGTCAAGGCCTACTTTGCGCTGAAAGTGGTCGGCGATTCGCCCGCAGCACCGCACATGGTTCGCGCGCGGGAAGCCATCGTTGCGCACGGCGGCGCCGGCACGACCAACGTCTTCACGCGCATGCTGCTCGCACTGCACGGCATCGTGCCGTGGCAGGCAGCGCCTACGGTGCCGGTCGAGATCATGCATCTGCCGCGGTGGTTCCCATTCCACCTGTTTCGAATTTCGTACTGGGGACGCACGGTGCTGGCGCCCTTGCTGGTGCTGCAGGCGATGAAACCTTCGTCGCGCACACCGCATGGCGTAACGCTGGATGAACTCTTCCCCGGTCGTTCCCGCATCCGCCGCGCGCCGCGCGCGATGCATCAATCACGTCCCTGGTTCGCCGTTTTTGCGACCATCGACGCGATGATCCGCTTCACCGAACCCTTCTTTCCGGCGGGACCACGCAAGCGCGCCATCGACAAGGCCGTCGCGTTCGTCACCGAACGGCTCAATGGCGAAGACGGCCTGGGCGCAATTTTTCCCGCCATGGCCAATACCGTCATGTTGTACGACGCGCTGGGGTTTGCGCGTGACCACCCCGATGTCGTCACCGCGAACAAGGCCATCGACAAGCTGATCGTCTTCAAGCGTGACGAAGCCTATTGCCAGCCCTGCGTATCTCCGGTGTGGGACACGGTTCTCGCCGCACATGCCCTTATCGAGGTGGGGGGGGACGAGGCGCTGACCGGCGCGCGCAAGGGCCTCGTGTGGCTGCTGCCGCGGCAGGTGCTGGATATCGTCGGCGACTGGGCTCAGCAACGACCGCAGGTGCGGCCCGGCGGCTGGGCTTTCCAGTATGCCAATGCGCACTACCCCGATCTCGACGACACCGCCGTGGTCGTCATGGCGATGGACCGCGGTGCGCATCGCCTGGAAATATCGGGCGGCGAGGATTTCTCCGAAGCGGTCGCGCGCGGCCGCGAGTGGGTGTTGGGATTGCAGAGCAGGAACGGCGGGTGGGGCGCGTTCGATGCGGACAATACAAGCGAATACCTGAACCACATTCCTTTTGCCGACCACGGCGCGCTGCTCGACCCGCCCACCGCCGACGTAACAGCGCGCTGCGCCAGCATGATCGCGCAAATGGGTGTCGATGCGGATCGCGGGGCACTCGCTGCGGCCCTGGATTTCCTGCGCCGGGCCCAGGAGCCCGATGGCTCATGGCACGGTCGCTGGGGCATGAACTACATCTATGGGACATGGTCGGCGTTATGCGCGTTCAACGCGGCGGGCGTGAGCCCTCAGTCGCCCGAAGTGCGCCGCGCCGTCGAGTGGCTGGCGTTCATCAACAATCCGGATGGCGGCTGGGGCGAGCACGGCAGCAGCTACGAACTCGATCACCGCCGCCATGAGATTGCGCCGAGTACGGCGTCCCAAACGGCGTGGGCGGTGCTCGGACTGATGGCAGCCGGCGAGGTGGACAATCCGGTGGTGGCGCGCGGCATCGATTACTTGTTGCGCACCAATGATCCCGCCGGACTCTGGCCCGAGCCGGAATTCACCGCGGTCGGTTTTCCGCGCGTGTTCTACCTGCGCTATCACGGCTATTCGAAGTTCTTCCCACTGTGGGCGCTGGCGCGCTACCGCAATCTGAAAAATTCGAGCGACTGCATAGCCCGACTCGGCATGTGAGTCAGGGCAGGGGCGGTCGCCATTGGGTACGGCGCATGAGCGTCGCCACAAGCGAGCAACGTCCCGTCATCGCGGTCACCGGGCTGGCCTTCGAAGCGCGCATCGCCGCGGGTCCGGGTGTGCGGACAATTGCCGGCGGTGGCGACCGTCAGCGGCTTAGCTCCGCACTTGAGATTGAATTTGCGCGCGGCGCCACGGGCCTCCTCAGTTTCGGCGTGGCCGGCGGACTGGTCAGCGGCGCGGCGCCGGGCACCTGGATTGTCGCGGACACGGTGGTGACCTCATCGGGTCGCTGGCAAGCCGACATCGCCTGGACTGATTCGCTTGCGCGGCGGTTGCCCGACGCGCTTCGAGGCGCGGTCGCCGGGTCGGATGACATTCTTGCCTTCGCCGCCGAGAAACATGCGTTGCATGCGACCAGCGGCGCATGTGCGATGGACATGGAATCGCACGTCGTCGCCGCCTTTGCGGCGGCTCACGGCGTTCCGTTTGCGGTGTTCCGGGTGATTGCCGACCCGGTAGGCGGGGGGCTCGCGCCGGCCGCCACGAAGGGAATGCGGCCGGACGGCACCATCGATCAATGGGCAGTGCTTGGCGCCCTCGTGCGTGCGCCTGCGCAGCTTCCCCTGCTCATGCGCAACGCCCTCGACGCGCGCGCCGCGCAACGCGAATTGTCACGCGGCCGTCGACTCCTTGGCCGAGGCCTTGGTTACCCGGATTTCGGATAGTTTCTGCTCGACGTGCGATGAGAACACATACTTGGCCGGGCGCTGCTGTGCGAGCGAGATCTCGGGTGCCATCGGGCCTTCGGTCGTGACGCCGCGGCGGTTGATCTTGAGCGCCTTTAACGGATGGCGCACGGCGTCCTGCACCGCGGTAGCCTCGAAGCCGCTGTGCACCATGCAGTTCGCGCACTTCTCGTAATTGCCGGTGCCGTACTTGTCCCAATCCGTTTCATCCATCAGTTCGCGGAACGTCGTGGCATAGCCTTCGCCGAGCAGGTAGCACGGGCGCTGCCAGCCGAACACCGTGCGCGTCGGATTTCCCCACGGCGTGCACTTGTATTCCTGATTGCCGGCGAGGAAGTCGAGGAACAGGCCCGACTGGCTGAACGACCACGCCTTACCCCCCTTGCCGCGGCGGAAGATCTCGCGAAAGAGTTCCTTGGTCTTTGCGCGATTCAGGAAATGCGCCTGGTCCGGCGCGCGCTCGTAGGCATATCCCGGCGACACCGTGATTCCGTCGACGCCCATCGGGCCGACGCTGTCGAAGAACCTTGCGACGCGCTCCGGGTCCGCATCGTTGAAAAGCGTGCAGTTGATGTTGACGCGGAAGCCCTGCGCTTTCGCCTCCTTGATCGCCGCGACGGCACGATCGTAGACACCGGTTTCGCACACCGAGTGGTCGTGCATGCCTTCGTCGCCATCCAGATGCACGGACCACACGAAATACGGACTGGGCTTGAACATCGACATCTTTTTCTTCAGCAGCAGCGCGTTGGTGCACAGGTACACGAATTTGCGCCGCGCAATGATGCCTTCCACCACCTTCGCGATTTCCTTGTGCAGCAAGGGCTCGCCGCCGGCAATGGAAACGACGGGCGCGTCGCATTCGTCCACGGCCTTGAGGCAATCCTCGACCGATAGTCGCTGGTTCAGGATTTCCTCGGGATAGTCGATCTTGCCGCAGCCCGCGCACGCCAGATTGCATCGGAACAAAGGCTCGAGCATCAGCACGAGGGGATAGCGCTTACGCCCGGCCAATTGCTGCCTGACGATGTACGCGCCGATGCGCGCCTGTTGCATGAGGGGAATCGACAAGTTGAGCTTTCGTGCAGTTTCGGCGGGTAAGGAAGTTGCGGATCGCGCCAGCCTCAAAGTACGCAGCAAGGCAGCGGACGTGGCAGACAGCGAAACGGAATTCTACCTTTTCCGCATTTCCGGGGGCCACGTACCGCATCCGGCCCTCGGTACAATCATGCCTCGTTGCATGCCCGCCGACAAGTTGACCGGATGGAGAACCCCTTTTGCAAGCGCTGATTACGCATGTGGTCGACAAATGCGCCAGGCACGCCTGGCTCGTGCTTGCCGTGGCGGTCGTGGCGGGCGGGTTTGCGTCGGTCTACGCAGCGCGGCATATCGCCATTGACACCAATACCGCAACACTGATCTCACCGGACCTGCCCTGGCGCCAGCGTGAAATCGATTTTGCGAAGGCATTCCCGCAGCGCGTCGCGGTGATCGCTGTGGTCATCGACGGATCCACGCCGGAATTGGCGGAACAAGTCACGGCAGCGCTCGCGCAACGCCTCGCCGGCAAGACTGGCGCCATCTTGGCCTTGCGCCGGCCCGATGGCGGTCCCTTCTTCAACAAGGCGGGGCTGCTGTTTGCGCCGACCGATGAAGTTGCGCGCACCACGCAGCAGATGATCGCCGCGCAGCCGCTGCTGGGAACATTGGCCTCCGACCCGAGCTTGCGCGGCGTGATGGACGCGTTGTCGCTGGTACTGGAAGGCGTTCGCCGCGAGCAGATCAAGTTAGGGGACTTGGCCCGGCCGCTCGCAGCATTCGCGGATGCGCTGGAGGCCGTGAACGCGGGCCGGATGCCCGATTTTTCATGGCGCACGCTGATCATGGGTCGCGCCGCCGATCCCCGCGAGTTGCGCCGTTTCATCCTGGTACAGCCGGCGCTCGATTTCGGCGCGCTGCAGCCCGGCGCGCGCGCGGTGGCCGCCATTCGCGAGGCGGTGCAGGAGACGGGCTTTGCGGCCGATTCGCGATTGCGCGTGCGCCTCACCGGCCCGGTGCCGCTCGCCGACGAGGAGTTCGCGACATTGGCCGAGGGCGCCGCCCTCAATGCCGTGATCACCTTGCTGATCGTGGTGGCACTCCTGTGGCTGGCTCTGCGTTCCGGCAGGCTCATCGTAGCCATCCTGGTCAGCCTGATGGTCGGCATGGCGCTCACCGCGGCGTTCGGCATCTATGTCTACGGTGCGTTCAACCTTATCTCGGTCGCGTTCGCGGTATTGTTCATCGGCCTCGGCGTCGACTTCGGCATCCAGTTCTGTATCTGCTACCGCGCCAAGCGCTTCCTGCACGATGACCTTCAGCAGGCATTGCGCGAGGCGGGTGCCGAGGTCGGCGTGCCGCTCGCCCTGGCCGGCGCATCGACCGCAGCAGGGTTCTACGCCTTCCTGCCCACCGCGTATCGCGGCGTGTCGGAATTGGGGGCCATCGCAGGCACTGGCATGGTCATCGCTTTCCTGACCAGCATCACGCTGCTGCCCGCTCTGCTCGCGGTGCTTCGCCCCGGTGGCGAGCGGGGCGCCGTGGGCTATGCGGCATTCGCGCCCCTCGACCGTTTTCTAAACCGGCGGCACACAGGCGTGCTCGTTGCGGCCGCGTTGCTTGCCGTCGGCAGCGTTACCCTGCTGCCGCAACTGCGCTTCGATTTCAATCCGCTGAACCTGCGCAGCGCCCGCGCCGAATCGGTCGCGACCTTGCTCGATCTCATGAAGAGTTCCGACACCACGCCTAACACGATCGAGATCCTTGCGCCGAGCTTGAGCGAAGGCGTGGCGCTGGGCATGCGCCTGTCGGCGTTGCCAGAAGTGAATCGCGTGTTGACGCTCGCGAGTTTCGTCCCGGAACAACAGGAGGCGAAGCTCGCGCTGCTGGGCGATGCCGCGATGCTGCTCGACCCGGCGCTCAATCCGCTGGACGTAAAGCCAGCGCCCACCGATGAGGAAACGGTACGCGCGATGAGGCGTACCGCAGAATCGCTGGCGCAAGCGGTGGTGGCCCAGCCTGCGGGTGTTGCGGCAGTCGATGCGACACGGCTGGCCAAGGCGCTGACCCTTCTCGCCGATGGCCCGGTCGTGGCGCGCGAACGCGCGACGGCCGCCCTCATCCCGGGGCTAACGGTGACACTCGAACAATTGCGTGCGGCAATGCAGGCAGAGCCGGTGACGCTGGAAAGCCTCCCCATCGACTTGAAGCGCGACTGGCAGGCGCCAGATGGACGTGCACGCATCGAAGTCTTCCCCAAGGGCGGCGGCGCATTCCTCAAAGGGGACGACGCATTCCCCAAAGCGGAGCGCAACGACAACGCTGCGATTCAACGTTTCACCGCGGCAGTGCGCGCGGTGGCGCCGGATGCCACGGGAACCACGGTGGGCATCCAGGAATCGAGCCGCACCATCGTGAAGGCGTTTCTGGAAGCTGGCCTGTGGGCGCTGCTGTCGATCACTGTGCTGCTGGCACTAGCCTTGCGCCGGACCAAAGACGTGCTGCTGACCTTGGCCCCGTTAACACTTGCAGGACTGGTCACGCTTGGCAGCTGTGTGGCGATCGACCTTCCACTCAATTTCGAGAACATCATCGCCCTGCCGCTCCTGTTCGGCATCGGTGTGGCGTTCAGCATCTACTTCGTGATGGCGTGGCGCAACGGCGCGAAGAACCTTCTGCAGTCGAGTCTTACCCGCGCCGTACTCTTCAGCGCGCTGACCACGGGCACGGCGTTCGGCAGCCTCTGGTATTCGCACCATCCCGGCACTGCAAGCATGGGCAAGTTGCTGGCGATTTCGCTCGCATTCACGCTGGTCGCCTCCCTCCTTTTCCTTCCCGCGCTGTTGGCGTCGATGCGTCGCCGCGGGTGAAGACCTTCCCGTGAAGGGCCGCACCGCCGTTTCCGCACTCGTGTTGTTCACCGCGCTGGCCGGCTGCGCCACCACGCCCGGAACGCGCGATCAGGAAAACAACGACCCCTTCGAGCCGTTCAATCGTGTCGTGTTCACTGCCAACGACGCCGTCGACACGGCCGTCATCCGCCCACTCGCCGAAGGCTACCGGGCCGTCGTGCCCCAATTCCTTCGCGACCGGATTCGCGCCTTCATCGACAACCTGCAGGAGCCACGGATCTTCGTGAACAACCTGCTGCAGGGACGAATGGATGCCGCGGGCAACACATTCGGCCGCTTCTACGTCAACTCCACGCTGGGACTGGCCGGCCTGTTCGACGTCGCAAGCCAACGCGACCTGCCGCGGCAGACGGGCGATTTCGGCGAGACGCTTTATTTCTGGGGCGTGGACAGCGGACCGTACCTGGTGCTTCCGCTGTTCGGTCCCTCCAATGTGCGCGATGCATTCGGTATGGCGGTGGACCTCTACACGACGCCACCGGCGCACCTGTTCCCTGGCAGCACGGGACTCTGGGTCAACGTCGGCGTGTACACCGCGAGTGGATTCGACCTGCGCGCGCGCAACATCGAGACCCTCGACGAAATCAAGAAGAGTGCGCTCGACTACTATGCTCAATTCCGCAGCATCGCCCGCCAGTATCGTGACGGGCAATTGCGCGCGGCGCGCGGCCTTGCAGAACACCCCGAGGACCTGGTCGACCCAGGTGCTCCCGCGCAATAAGTAGCCGGCCGGACGTCAGTCCTTTTTCATCAGCTTGTCGTACTGCTGCTGCAGACTCGCAAGCAAGGCAGGCGCCCCGCCCGACTTGAGGATGGCGCTGAATTCCGAGCGCTGGGTCGCCAGTTCGCTGATGGTGCCGGAGAGGTAGATGTCCACCACTTTCCAGGATTCGCCCGCGCCGCGCATCAGGTAATTCAGCGTGACCGGCTCTTCTTTTGGCCGAAGCAATCTGGTACGAACGATGCGGCCTGTGTTGCGGGCCAGGACGTCCGCATCGATCTCGAAACTTTGTCCGGAGTAGCCGTCAAAACGATTGGCGTAAGTGGCGATAGTCATGCGGGCAAAACCCTCCTGCAGCGCTGCTTGCTGGTCAGCAGGGATCGAGGTCCACTCCGGCCCTACAGCGATACGGGTCATGGCCGGCAGATCGAACGTTGCGCGGATCACCGGCGCCAGCTTGTCGTAGCGGCCGCGTACACCGAGTTGCCCGGCCTGTTTCATGGCGGCGAGCAGCGCATCGTAGAACGCGCGGATCGGCGCAATCGCCGGATCGGCGTCCGCGGCAGCGGCGCGATAGGGTAGCGCAAGCCCGGCCAGGGCGGCGCCAGCGCCGAGCAAGATTCGACGTCGGTTGCTATTGTGAAGCACAGGCATTCCGTTCATGTCCGGATTCTCTCTGCTGTTTCAGTTTTGGCGATAGCGCTCGATGATCTCGCGATTGATATCCACGCCAAGGCCGGGTCCCGTGGGTATCTGCACCCTGCCGTCCTGCATCTTGATCGCGCCGAAGATCAGGTCCTGGCGAAACGGATGCGCAGATTGGTCGTATTCGAGCATCGGTTCAATCGGCTTCAACGCGAGCGGCGCCGGCGGTAGAGTGGCCAGGAACTGCAGCGCTGCGGCGAGACCGATGCCCGAGGCCCACACATGCGGGACGATGGTCATGTGCCACGCCTGTGCCAACGCGGAAATCTTGCGGCATTCCGTAAAGCCACCCGCCGAACACAGATCCGGTTGCAGGATGTCCACGGCGCGCCGGGCGATCCACTCGCGAAAGCCAATCTTGGTGAATTCGTTTTCCCCCGCGGCGAGATATATATTGGTGAGCGTCTTCAACTCGCAATAGCCGTCGATATCCTCGGGTGAAATCGGTTCCTCGAACCAGTGGATGCCGGCAGGCTCGATCGCCTTCAGGATGCGGCGCGCCGAACTGACGTTGTAGGCATGATTGGCGTCGACCATCAGCCGCGGGCCGGGCCCGATGCCGGCCCGCACGCCCAGGATGTACTCGATGTCCTCTTCCACGCCGAATCCGGTCTTGAGTTTCATTGCGGTGAAGCCATTCTGCAAATGTCGTTTGGCTTCCTCGATCGCATCGGCAGGATAGGAGTTTCCCTGCACGCGATAGAACCCCGTGGCATAGGGCTGCACTTCCGTGCGATAGGCGCCGCCCAACAACTTGTGCACCGGCTTGCCCGACGCGCGGCCAAGACAATCCCAAATCGCAATGTCAACCGCACTGATGGCGTTGGGCACCGCTCCTTTCTGGCCAAAGGGTCGAGTGAGGTTGTACATGCGTTCCCACAGCACGTCGACGTCCCACGGGTCCTGGCCCAGCACGATGGGCCGAAGCGCAGTCTCGACGATCGTCGCGGCGATTTCGGGCGGCTGCAAACCGTGACACAGCGATTCGCCCCAGCCCGTGATCCCTTCATCCGTGAGGACCTCGACGATCATTGCGCTGCGCCGCTTCACCCAACCCATCGCGAAAGCAAACGGCTCCTCGAGAGGGGTGGACAGCACATGGGTCTTGATCTCGATGATTCTCATGGAGGTTCAGTTGGTTAAGCTGACTTTCAGCACAATCGGCAATAATACGGGTCTTTCCCAGGACCCTGCCACTCTTGGAATCCTGCGTTCGTTCACCCTACCCAAGGTTGCGCACATGTTTACCCGAATTCTTGCGGTCCTGCTCACATTGGCATTCACCGACCCTGCCGTTGCCCAAACCAGGCAGCGCATCGACAAGGCTGCTGACCTGCCGCGTTTTACCTACAAGGTCGACGGCAAGGTCGAGGACCTGATCAAGGACGACACCAAGTTTCGGGCGTTTGCCGCCGAAGTCCGCCGCGACATCGATAGCACGCTCGCGAAATATGACATTGCCGACAAGTCCGCCGAGCGCCAGTTGCGCGGGACGCTATTGCAACTCGACATGCTCGACGCCAAATACGATGCGGCGCTCGCCGGAGTTGACCGCCTCAAGGCGCTACAGGACAAACCTGCCGACAAACTTCTTACGGGATTGTCGACCAGGGCCATCATCGCCGGCGAGCGCAAAGCAGGAAACCGCACGTCGCCCGAGTATCGGAGCGAGGTCGGGCGTTCCATCACAGATGCGTTGCAGCCGCTTCCCTACGATGTAATCGCGAACGACATCAAGGAGACCAAGGCTGGCGCCGAAACGCTGGGCGAAGGCCGGATGATCGGCGCAGTACGTGAACAGCTGCAACCGATCGTCGACAAGAGCGGCAGTCTTTCTTCCGATCTCGCGCCGACGGTGGTCCGGATTAAATATGCGCTCGCGTATTCGCTGCCGCTGAAGCAGACTTATGTCGATACCTACAGCACCTACCTCAACGCGCACCGCGTGGAGAAGGCAGACATCTGGGCTGGGCGTGATGTGGCCCTTCCCGCGGGTAAGGGCTATGCACCTGTCACTATCGCCGTGTGGGACAGCGGCGTCGACACACCGCTCTTTCCGGGGCGACCGGTGATGGTCGCAGGCAAGCCGGCGGTTATTGCCTTCGACCGCTTTGCCAATTCCACCACTGGCGAATTGATGCCCATTCCTCCGGATCTCAAGAACCGGATACCGCAAATGAAATCGCGGCTCAAGGGCTTTTCCGATTTGCAGTCCAATATCGACAGCTCTGAATCTTCGGAAGTGAAGAAGTTTCTATCCACGCTCAAGCCGGACGAATACAAGGGCGCGATCGAGGAGCTCTCGCTGGCCGGCAGCTGGATGCACGGAACGCACGTCGCCGGCATTGCGCTGGCGGGCAACCCGTATGCGAGGCTCGTTGTTGGACGCATCGAATTCGACTGGCATCTGCTGCCGGATCCGTGCCCCACCAAGGAACTCACGGAACGGGAGTCGCGCAATATGCAAAGCTATGTGGACTTCTTCAAGGCCAACGGCGTGCGCGTGGTCAACATGAGCTGGGGCGGCAGTGTCAAAGGCTACGAGCGAGGACTGGAAGAGTGCAACATCGGCAAGACGTCCGACGAGCGCAAGGCGCTGGCACGCGAGTATTTCGACATGGAAAAGAATGCACTGACCAAGTCCATGGTGAGCGCGCCGGAGATTCTGTTCGTTGCTTCGGCAGGCAACTCCAACAGCGATTCATCGTTTATCGAATCCATTCCGGCCGGCATCGCGCTGCCGAATCTTCTTGTCGTCGGCGCGGTGGACAAGGCCGGGGACGAAGCCAGTTTCACCAGCTACGGCCCGACAGTCCTCGTGCATGCCAACGGGTATCAGGTGGAAAGCGTGATCCCCGGCGGCGAGAAGGTCGCTGAATCGGGCACGTCGATGGCCTCGCCGCAGGTCGCGAATCTCGCGGCCAAGATCCTCGCCGTCAATCCGAAGCTCACGCCCACCCAGGTTACTGAATTGATTCGCTCGACCGCGGACAAGACCGCCGACGGACGGCGCACGCTGGTCAACCCGAAGAAGGCGCTCACTGCGGCGGAATTGAAAAAGGCGGCGTGACAGGCGGGTCGCCCTGCGGCACTACTCGCGATATTTTTCCATCGCTTCGCGCAGGAATCGCAACTGCTGCTCGAAGCGCTCGCAGGCCTTGCACCAAGCCAGGTGAAGCCTGAGCAACAGCCTGTCCAATGCGCCCAAATCCCGGTCTTCCCGCTCGGAGACGAGATGGGTCGCGTGCTTGCACGTGATGAGGTGGCCCAGGGCGCGCTTGAGCATGATGTCGGGGGCGGTACGGTCGCGGTCAAGTCACGGCAGGGAAAATAGGGGCGGTTGCGGGGCTTAAGTGGCCGCGCCGCCGGTCCCGAACCAGTTCTTTTCGAGGCATTCGCGCAGCGACATCCGGGCCCGATACAGGATCACCCAGAGGTTATTCGTCGTAATCTGTAATTCCTTACAGATTTCATCGCTTTCCAGCTCCAGGACCTCGCGCATCATGAACACCCGGGCGGTGTTGGGCGGCAACCGCTCCAGGCAGAGGTCGACGACACCGAAGAATTCGCTGCGGTTGAGCGCCTGCTCCGGATTGCCCCATTCCGCCGGCGGGTTGGCCCAGCTGCGAAACGGTGCGCTGAAGAGTCCGTGGATGTCCTCGATGTCGTAGTCGTCATCGAAGGTGCTCGCCGCCAACGGTTCGCGTTGCTTGCGCCGGATGGCATCGACGATCTTGTGCTTGAGGATGCCGGTGAGCCAGGTCTTGAGGCTCGACTTGCCCGAGAAGGTGCTACCCGACAACGCGGCCAGAAGCGTCTCCTGCACCACATCCTCGGCCAGCGCCGGATCCCGCAACTGCAGCTGCGCGACGCGCATGAGATAGCCGCGATGCGTATCGAGTTGCGCAGCGAAGTCGGAATCGGGCATGGGACGCGAGGAAAGGACTGGTCTGCGATGGTACCTTGGGCTGGAAATCATTGCTCGACGCGCGTTGGCGCGCAATGCCGTGCGCCCTCGGTACATCGCGGAAGTAGCCTCAAGGCAGCTCGACGCGTCGACTTTAGCCCTCGCCACCGAGGGCCGCGAGGACTACCTGAATCGCAGGTTGTCGCGGGAGAGCTGGGCGATCGCCTTGCAGCCCATCAACTTCATGTCCCGTTCGATCTCCATCCGCAGGAGGCCAAGCGCTCGCTCGACGCCTGCCTGCCCGGCGGCCGCGAGCGGATAGAGGTAGTAGCGGCCCAGGCCGACGGCCTTGGCTCCGAGCGAGAGCGCCTTCAGCACGTGCGTGCCGCGCTGAACGCCGCCATCCATGATCACGTCGATCCGGTCGCCCACCGCATCCACGATTTCGGCAAGTTGATCGAACGCCGCTCGCGAGCCATCAAGCTGCCGCCCGCCGTGGTTGGATAGCACGATGCCCGTGCAGCCGATCTCGACCGCGCGTTTCGCGTCCCCCACGGACATGATGCCCTTCAGGCAGAACTGGCCGTTCCAGTGGCGGACCATTTCCGCAACGTCATCCCAATTCAGGGCGGGGTCCAGCATTTCCGTGAAGTAGCGACCGATGGACATGGCCCCGCTGCTCATGTCGACGTGTTCGTCCAATTGGGGCAGCTTAAACTTTTCATGGGTTACATAGTTGATGCCCCACAGGGGCTTGACGGCGAACTGCAGCATCCCGCCAAGCGTCAGACGGAACGGAATGGAAAATCCGGTGCGGAGGTCTCTCTCGCGGTTGCCGCCCGTGATGCTGTCAACGGTCAGCATCATCACATTGATGCCGGCAGACTTGGCGCGTTCCATCATCGCGCGGTTCAAACCGCGATCCTTGTGGAAGTAGAACTGGTAGACCTGCGGTGTAGGATATTTGCGGCGCAATGCCTCCATGCTGACCGTGCCCAGTGACGACACGCCGAACATCGTGCCGTACTTCGCCGCCGCCGCGGCCACCGCGTATTCGCCCTGATGGTGGAACAGCCGTTGCAGCGCCGTCGGAGAACAGTAGAACGGCAGCGCCAGCTTCTGACCCATGACGGTAACCGAGAGGTCGACCGCTTCCACGCCGCGCAGGACGTTGGGCACCAGGTCGCAGCGCTCGAAGCTTTCCGTGTTCCGGCGCTTGGTCAGTTCATCGTCGGCGGCGCCATCGATGTAATTAAAGATCGGGCCGGGCAGCGTGCGCTTGGCCAGCCGCCGGAAATCATGAAAGTTATGGCAGTCGCGCAAGCGCACGTCGTCGCCTCGTTTCAATCAGCTTGGGTTGGCCCGGGACTGCGGCAGGGAATTGCTTCTCTACCAACTTTCTGACTATTCCACCGTCACCGACTTGGCCAGATTGCGCGGCTTGTCGACATCCGTTCCGCGCAGCACTGCCGTGTGATATGCGAGCAATTGCAGTGGGATCACATGCACGACTGGAGAAAGCAATCCCGCGTGCTCGGCCACGCGGATCAAGTGAATGCCATCACCGCCAGTAACCTGGCTGTCGAGGTCGGCGACGACATAAAGCTCGCCGCCGCGCGCGCGAACTTCCTGCAGGTTGGATTTCAACTTGTCGAGCAGCGCGTCATTTGGCGCGATAGCGACCACGGGCATGTTGGCGTCAACGAGCGCCAAGGGACCATGCTTCAACTCACCGGCCGGATAGGCTTCGGCGTGCACATAGGAAATTTCCTTGAGCTTCAGCGCGCCTTCGAGCGCGATCGGATAGTGCAAGCCGCGCCCCAGAAATAATGCATGCTCCTTGCCAGCAAATGCCTGGGCCCAGGCCATCAGGTGCGGCTCCAGCGCGAGCGCGCCCTGGATCGCCCCCGGCAGGTGCCGCAGGCCAGTGAGCCACTTTGCTTCGTCCTTTGCCGACAGCTTTCCGCGCAATTTCGCGAGGGTCAGGGCGAGCAGGAACTGCACGACAAGCTGCGTGGTGAACGCCTTGGTCGAGGCCACGCCGATTTCCGTTCCGGCGCGCGTGAGGAACACCATCTCCGTCTGCCGCACCATCGAGCTGGTCGCGACATTGCAAATGGCCAGCGTGTGCGTGTGCCCGAGCGCCTTGGCGTGCTTCAACGCAGCCAGCGTGTCCGCCGTCTCGCCCGATTGCGAGACCACCATCACCAGCGCGTCGGGGTTCGGAACGCTATCGCGGTAGCGGTATTCGCTGGCGATCTCGACGGTACACGGAATGCGCGCCAGCGATTCGATCCATTCCTTGGCGATCAGGCTGGAGTAATAGCTGGTTCCGCAGGCGAGGATCAGTACGGACTTCACGTGCGGCAAAATTAGAGCCGCGCGCGCGCCGAACAGGGCCGGGTCGATGTGCCCAACCGCTTCGAGCGTATCGGCCACGGCGCGCGGCTGCTCGAAAATTTCCTTTTGCATGAAATGCCGGTACGGTCCCAGTTCGGCCGCGGCCCCACCTGCCGGCACGTCGATAACGGTGCGGTCGGCGCGCTGTCCCTGCGCATCGTAAATCGCGTAAGACGACAGCCGGACGTCGGCGACGTCGCCCTCCTCAAGATACGCCACGCGTTGCGTCACCGACGTCAACGCCGCGGCATCCGAGGCGAGAAAATGGTCGTCCGCGCCCAGGCCCACGACGAGCGGGCTGCCTTGCCGGGCGCCGACCACGCGCCCGGGCTCGCGCGTGGTGATTGCCGCGATGGCGTAGGCGCCGTGAAATTCCGCGACGGCCAGCTGGACCGCGCGAAGCAAATCACCCTGCCCCGCGCCATGCCAGTGCGCGTGCACGAGATGCGCGATGACTTCGGTATCCGTTTGCGTGCGAAAGGTGTATCCCTGCCCCGTCAGTCGTTCACGCAAGACCTCGTAATTCTCGATGATGCCGTTGTGGACGACGGCAACCTCATCGCCCGAGGTGTGCGGGTGCGCATTGACGGGCGACGGTGCGCCGTGCGTCGCCCAGCGTGTGTGCGAAATGCCGGTGGTGCCGGTGAGTTGCCGGGCATCGGCTTGAGCGGCCAGATCCGCAACCCGGGCCACGGATACGAGCCGCTCCAGCATCGGCTTGGCCCCGCCATTGATGATGGCAAGACCGGTCGAGTCGTAGCCCCGATACTCCAGCCGCCGCACGCCTTCGATCAGGATCCCCACCACGTTGCGCGTTGACGACGCGCCGATGATGCCGCACATGTCTCGTTGCTTCCCTAGACTTTGGATTTCGGTGTCTTGGCGGGGCGCCGCCACCCGGCGACCGCGACCTGCCGCGTACGCGCCACGGTGAGCTGGTTCGATGGCGCATCTTCCGCGATGGTACTGCCACCGCCGATCGTTGCGCCTTCGCCAATCGTCACGGGGGCTACCAGCACGCAATTGGAGCCGATGCTCGCGTTGTCGCCGATCACCGTGGCGTGCTTGTTCACGCCATCGTAGTTGGCAACGATGGACCCGGCGCCAAAATTGATGTGGACGCCGAGGGTGGCGTCACCTATATAAGCCAGGTGATTGGCCTTGGTGCCGCGGCCCAGCGTGCTGGCCTTCACTTCGACAAAATTGCCAATGTGGACCTCCTCATCCAACGCGGCACCGGGCCGCAGACGTGCATAGGGACCGATGCGGCAGTTGCCACCGATTTTTGCGTCGTCGAAATGCGAATAGGCGCCGATGACCGTTCCGGCGCCGACCGCGCAATTGCGCAGAACGCAGTAGGGCCCGACCACGACACCTTCGGCCAGCGCGACGTCGCCTTCGAAGATGCAGCCGACGTCGATGCGCACGTCGCGACCGCAGGTGAGCGTGCCCCGAATGTCGATGCGCGCGGGGTCGGCCAGCGTGGTGCCCGCCGCCATCAACGCGTCCGCCTGCCGGAGCTGCACGATGCGCTCGACTGCGGCAAGCTGCGCGCGATCGTTGATGCCGCGCACGTCGCGTTCGTCGGCGACTACATGGGCCACAACCGGCGTGCCGTCCGCGACGGCCAACGCCACGATATCGGTCAGGTAGTATTCGTTCTGCGCATTGTTCGGCTGGAGCGCGGCCACCCATCGCCGCAGCAGCGCCGTGGGTGCCGCCATCACCCCGGTGTTGATCTCCGCGATCGCGCGCTGCGCCGGATCGGCGTCCTTTTCTTCCACGATGGCGCATACCGCCCCTGCGCCATCGCGCACGATTCGGCCAAGGCCCAGTGGGTCGGGTACATGCGCCGTGAGCACCGCCAGCCTGCCGCTCTGCGCTTCCTTCACCAACGTCTTGAGCGCGGCCGGTGGAACCAGCGGAATATCGCCGATGCTCACCAGCGTGACACCGTCGGCCGGCAACGCGTCAAGCGCCACCCGCGTGGCGTCACCGGTCCCCCGCGGCGGATCCTGGGATACGAAGCACAGATCCGGCGCAGCCATCGCTCTCTGCACGGCATCGCCACCGTGACCGATCACGACGGCGATGGCGCGCGGCGCGAGCGCGCGCGCAGCGGCGAGGACATGGGCGATCAGAGGACGGCCCGCCAGCGGGTGCAGGACTTTCGGCAGCGCCGAATGCATGCGCTTGCCCTGCCCGGCGGCGAGGATCGCGACGTTGAGCGGGGAGGTCATAGGAGAGCCGTGATGATACGCCACCCGCGTGCAGCCATCCCGGCCGAAGTGCTACAGTCTTGCGCCTGTCGACCCGCGCAAGGCTGGCTTGCAGCCGCGGCGCGTCATTTTCTAGGAGGAAAGCATGACATCCACTCGTTTTTTGCATGCGCTCGCCATCGTGTTCGCGGCCGCGACTCTCGGTACACCCCTGTTTGCGCCCGCATTGGCCGCCGATGCCTGCACCAATCGCGGCGAACTCGACGCGATGTTTTGCGACACCAACAAGGACATGGTCGCCGACGTGCCGACCGACACCAAGAAGTGGAAGAACCCCTCGACCATCGTGTTCACCTACAC